>NZ_NWMQ01000006.1:0-181910 GCF_002901215.1 Paracoccus sp. SY
GCCGTGGCGTTCAGGGCCAACGCGGCGTCTCGGTCGCTTTCAGCGCGATCGACGGCAGTATAGGCAGACGCGTTGATGATCCCCCAGGGTCTCAGCGCATGGATGCGCGGAATGACCGCGTCGGGGACCGACAGATCCGCGTCCCCTCGGCCCCAGGCGATCGCCTCGGGGGCAAGGCGCATCAGGGCCTGCGCAAGCTGCCCGGATTTTCCAAGGATCAGCAGGCCGGTCATTTCGCCTGACCAAGCCGCTGGCCGACCCCGTCGCGCGACAACAACGGCTGCCACCAGTCCCTGTGGTTCAGATACCATTCGACCGTGCGCCGCAGCCCTTCCTCGACCGTGACCGAGGGACGCCAACCCAGTTCCGTGCGGATCCGGGCCGGGTCGATTGCGTACCGCCGGTCATGGCCCGGGCGGTCGGTCACAAAAGTGATCAGATCGGCATGAGGCGCGCCTTCGGGATGCAGATCGTCCATATGCGCACAGATCGTGCGGACCAGGTCGATGTTTCTGGCCTCGTTCTCGCCGCCGATGTTGTAGCTGCGGCCGACCTGCCCTTGTTCGACCACCAGAAGCAGCGCGTCGGCGTGATCCTCGACGTAAAGCCAGTCACGCACATTGCCGCCGTCGCCATAGACCGGGATCGGTTCCCCTGCCAAGGCCTTCAGGATGACGACGGGCACCAGCTTTTCAGGAAAATGATATGGCCCGTAGTTGTTCGAACAATTGGTCAGCACCACCGGAAGGCCATAGGTCTCGTGCCAGGCCCGCACCAGATGGTCCGATCCTGCCTTGCTGGCAGAATAGGGACTGCGCGGATCATAGGGGGTGGTTTCGGTGAACTGTCCCGTATCGCCCAGTGAGCCGAAGACCTCGTCCGTCGAGATATGGTGGAAGCGGAAGGCATCCGGCCTGCCATTGGCCGTCCAGTACCGGCGGGCGGCCTCCAGCATGTTGAACGTGCCGATGACATTGGTCTCGATAAAGGCCGCAGGCCCGTCGATGGACCGATCGACATGGCTTTCGGCCGCCAGATGCATCACCGCATCGGGCCGGTGGGCATCGAAGACACGGTCCAGTTCCGCACGATCGCGGATGTCGACCTGTTCAAAGGAATAAAGCGGGCTTTCGGCGGCATCGGCCACGTTCGCGGGATTGGCGGCATAGGTCAGCGCATCGACATTGACCACCTCATGCCCGCGCGAAACGGCAAGGCGAACCACGGCCGAACCGATGAACCCCGCCCCTCCGGTTACGAGAATCTTCATGCTGCGCCCCTGTATTCAAAAGGTGACGTCCAGTCCGCGAAGGCAGGGGCATCCCGGTCCTTGGGGGAAAGCAGGGGATCATCGACCCCCCAGTCTATTCCAAGGCTGTTCCACAGGACCGCCCCGTCGCTGGTGCGGTCGTAATGGGCCGTGCATTTGTAGACGATCTCGGTGTCGGGTTCCTGGGTGACGAAGCCATGAAGAAAACCTTCGGGGATCCAAAGCTGCCGACCGTTTTCAGGGGTCAGCTGAACCGCAACCCATTGGCCGTATGTTGGGCTGCCCCGCCGCGCATCCACGGCCACGTCCAGAAGCGCCCCCCGCCCGCAGCGCACCAGCTTTCCCTGGGCAAAGGGCGGCGCCTGATAGTGCAGGCCGCGGACCGTTCCGACCCGAAAGGACAGCGAGTGGTTGTCCTGGACGAATTCGGGCATCGCCAACCCGGCCTCGGCCAATGTCTTTCGGTTCCAGCTTTCCGAAAAAAAGCCACGTTCATCGCCAAAGCGCGCCGGGGTCAGGACAAGGACATCGGGCAAGGCAGTGGCTTCTATCTTCATCGGATCGACCCAAAATTGGAAACGTCGCCCCCCTCTATGCGATGGGAAAGGTCGTGTCACTCACCCGCGGGCGAAAATCCCCGGTTGTGTCACTCGATCACCAGATCCGCGTGAAGCGCCCCGGCCGCATGGATGGACTTGAGGATGTCGATCATCTCTCGCGGGCGGACGCCCAGGGCGTTCAATCCCTCTACCAGATCGCTGAGAGAGGTTTCCCCCGCCACCTCGGCAAAGCCGATGCCCGGTTCATTGCGCAATTCGGCCACCGTCCGGGGAACGGTCACGGTTTCGCCCCTTGCAAAGGGATTGGGCTGCGAGACCATCGGCGCCTCGCTGACACTCAGCGTCAAGGCCCCCTGGGACACGGCGACCCGAGAGATGCGCACACGCTCTCCGATCACGATGGTGCCGGACTTGTGGTCGATGACCACCTTGGCGCGATCTTCCGGTTCGACGGTCAGGTTTTCAATGCGCCCGAGAACACGAGCCGGGTTCACGTCGCCCAGTTGCCTGAACTCGACCAGCACGGTACCGCTGTCCTGGGTGATTGCGACCCTGCGGTCGAAATCGCGATTGATGGCATCTTCGATCCGTGTCGCGGTCGTGAAATCCGCGTTCCGCAGGGCGACACGGATGTTCTGGATACTGGCGAAATCGAATTCGACCTCACGCTCTACCCGAGCGCCGACGGGGATCTTGCCCGAAGTCGGCACCCCTTCGACCACCCGTGCGGCCTCGCCCTCGACTGCGGCGCCGCTGGCGATTATGGAACCCTGCGCCACGGCATAGATATTGCCGTCCGCCGCCTTGAGCGGAGTCATGACCAGCGTCCCGCCCAGCAGGCTCTTGGCGTCACCGATCGTGGACACGCTGACGTCGATGCGGCTGCCCGACCGCGCGAAAGGAGGCAGGGTCGCGGTCACGACAACGGCCGCGACATTGCGGGATCGCAGCGCCTCGTCGGTGACATTGACCCCCAGCCGTTCCAGCAAGCCGGCCAGCAATTCCTCGGTGAAAGGGGCATTGCGAAAGCCGTCCCCGGTGCCGTCCAGACCGACGACCAGGCCATAGCCGACCAGATCGTTGCCCCTTACCCCGTCGAAATCGGCCAGATCCTTGATCCGGACCGGAGCCGCCGCCGCAATCGCGGGCAGCAGGACCATGACGACCATAACCAGGAAACGACGCATCACAGATAATTCACCAGCTTGAGTTGCGACAGCCGCCCGATCACGGAATACAGCGTTTGCAGCTTGGTTTCCGCATCCGATATGGCGGCCGCGGTGGCCATCGGATCGGCCTCGCGCAGGGTATTTCTTGCCGTTTGCAGAGTGGCGGAGGCTGCATTGCCTTCGGTCTGCGCGGTGGCGATGACCTGCTGGGCATAGCCCAGGCGCGACATTTCGGCGACCAATCGAGGAGAGTTCTGCAGCAAGGCCTGGCCGGCCCCTTGCAGAAGCGTCCTGGCCTCGGTCCCGTTCCCGGCCAAAGCACCCCGATCCAGCATTGCTGCGGTGGCCAGGCCCTTCAGGCTGTCGCGGATGGCGGGGGACAAGGCGGTCGTGGTCAGAGTGATCGCCGTCTCTTCGCCGATGGGCGTCGACTGGCCTCCCGGTCCGCCATGATAGGCCGTGTCGGCAAAGCCGCCGGTGCCTGGGGCTGCGTCGAACCAATCCGACACCGCCTGCGCCACATCCCCGGCGGTGGTCAGCCCGGCCACCTGTGCAGTCAGCGCGGTCAGGATCGTATCTGCCGAGGCGAGGGGGCGTGTGTCGCTGTGCGCACCCGAAAACAGGAAGCGTTGCCCGACCGTGCCGTTCAGATGACCGATCACCGCCTGGAATGCGGATGCGGCCTCGGCCGACCGGGCCGCCATAAGTCCTTCCGTCGTGGCCTCGGGTTCAAGATAAAGGCCTTGGCCGATATCCTCATTGATCGACTGAACTGATGTCAGCGCGTTCTGCATGCCTTGGGTATGGGCCGCAGCCTCGGCCGCGTTGGACTTGAACTGCGTCAGCATTGCAAGCCGGGCTTCGATGCCGGCCAGATCCTGCGTGTTGCCTTGCAGCCTGGCGCCCAGATCCGCAACCTCTCCGCTGGACAGCTCGGCCGTCAGTGTGGCCAGGGTGGTCTTGATCCTGTTCGAGGCGGCCTGCATGGCAAAGGCACGGGCCTGATCACCGATGGATTGCACCGTCATTCGTCATATCCCCAGTATCTGATCCATCATGGTCTGAATGGCCTGAATGACGCGCGCATTGGCGGCATAAGCCTGTTCGTATCGCAGCAGACGCTGCATCTCGGCATCGCTGTCCACTCCATCCGCGGCCAGCCTAGACGAGATCGTGTCGGCTTGACTGTTCCGGATCGCGGCATCGGATTGTGCGTTCACGCGCGTGGTGGAGACCAGCGATTCCACCGTTCCGAAGCGGTCGGTCATGGAAGCCTTGCCGCTGAAGCCGGTGCCGGGGATCAAGGTGGAACGATCCAGGGCCGCCGAGATCGCAACCAGCAACGTCGAGTCGCCGACCGCGCCTTCCGTGGCGGCATTCAGGCCCGAGCGCAGCCGCCAGGCCGCCCCTCCGGCGTTCTCGACCACCGCGTCATTGATGCCGATCCGCCCCGCCAGTCCTGTCTTGCCTGACAGGCTGGCACGGGCGCCATCGTCTGTGAACAGGCCGGCCGAGGTCGCGGCCAAGGTGCCGTCCACTGCCGGATCCGCAAGGCGTTCGTGCAATTCGAAGGCCAGATCGTCCAGCGAGGCTTGGACAGCGGGGGCCAATTCGTCGCGAACCGCAAAATTCGCGGCCAATGAGCCTCCCGCATAAAGCTGCATCTGCGACTGCGTCAGGTCGGCCCCGTTCTGCGTCAACAGCGCCAACCCGGATCCTGCGGTCTGGCCCGCAGTCACCTGCCCCGCGGCCGTGAAGGACAGTTCAGTCGGGGTGGTGCCGTCCAGAAGCACCGCCCCTCCGGCCGTGAACAGCGCCACGGCTCCGGCGGGACGCGTTACCTCCTGTACGGGAACGATCTTCGAAATCTCGCCGATGATCCCCTGTCTTTGATCCAGAAGCGACGAGGGGTCAGAGCCATCGGCCTCCAGCACGGCGATCCGACGATTGAGCTGCGCGATCTCGGCCAGCGATTTGTTCAGCCGGGCGACATCGGCGGCGATGGCCTGATCTGCCGCGCTGCGGGCAGCCTGAACCTGGTCCGAGGCCGCATTCAGCCGGTTGGCCAGTATCTGCGCCTTGTCCACAGCCTGCGTCAGCCGGATTTCGTCATCGGGGCGACTGGCTGCGGAGGACAAGGCCGTTCGAAAATCGCCAAGCGCAGCCCCCAGACCGCCAGTGCTGCCGGCAATGCCGATCCGATCCTCGATCTGCTTGGCAAAGGCCAGCCGGGTCGAGGCTTCGGCCCGCGCGGCCTCGGCCAGGCGGGATTCCGACAGGACGCTTGCGTTGACCGCGCGCGTGACGCCGTCGATGCGCACGCCCCCGGCATTGCCGCCTGCGGTCTGGGCACTGACCGCCATCTCTCGCCGGGCATAGCCTGGGGTGGCGGCGTTGGCCAGGTTTGCCGCAACGGTTTCGGTCCCCCGCGCCGTGGCCGTCAGGCCCGACATGGCATTTCCAAGGGCGCGCGCAATGCTCATTCAGACCACCCCTCAGCGTTTGATGTTCGTCGTTTCCTGCAACATCTCGTCGACGGTCTGGATGATCTTCGCGTTCGACGAATAGGCACGCTGCGTCAGGATCAGGTGGGTCAGTTCCTCGGCCACGTCAGTGGTCGATTCCTCCAAGGCATATCCCTGGAGAGAACCCGTCGGGCCGTCGCCCGCATTCCACAGGAAGAAGCTGCCCGAGGTGGGCGATATGGTAAAGGCTTGTGAATCGACGGACATCAGGCCGTTCGGATTGGGAACATCCACCAGCGGGATCTGATACAGGGTCTTGACGAAGCCCGTGTCATAGCTGGCCTTCAGAAAGCCGTCAGCGTCCACCTCGACCGTGGTCAGGTTGCCGACCGGGGAGCCATTCTTGGTGATGTTCGTGGGCGAGAAATTGGCTGCAAGCTGCCGCAGGCCCGTTGTTCCGCCAGGGGTGCCGACGACCAGATCCATCGCACCACCGCCAACGGTCAGGCCGATCGCCCCCGACACCGGATCATAGGCCCCGCCCGACAGCGTGGTCACGCTTGCGATGCTGCCGCCATGTGCCTGGCTGTCGTCAAAGACGATGCGGTAGGACCCAACCAGGTTGGCCGCCGGATCCGAGGCGGAATCGCGGACCTCCATCACCCAGGTGTTCGACATGCCGGTCGGATCCGAGGTGTCCGGGATGAAGGTGATGTTCAGGGCTTCTGACGTGCCCAGATTTCCGAAATATTCGACCTTCAAGGCCAGGGGATCGCCTGAGGCGGTGGCCAGGGTCTTGCTTGCAGGCAGGTTCACGCCCAGCGACACCTCGGTCGTGGGGTCGCCTGCGGTCTGGTTGGCGCTGATCCGGACAGGGGTCAACCCGGTCATGGTATCGCGGGACATCAGCGGGATGGTCCCGTCGGCCTGGGCGGGCCAGCCCATCAGGACCAGGCCTGAACCCGTCTTCAAGACACCTTCGGCATCGGGACGGAAAGACCCCGTGCGGGTCATCATGAACGGCAGGTCCGTGAACCCGTTGTCCAGGTCCACCGCCGAGGTCACCGGCAGCATTCCCCGGCCCGATATGGCGATGTCCAGAGGATGCGTGGTCGTGGACAGCGCCCCGTCATCCTCGATCACCCTTTGCGTGGTGGCCGTGACACCGCCTGCCGAATACATGCCCGCAACGCGGTGCTGGTTCAGCACGAAGGAATTGAAGTCGGTTTCCATGCGCTTGTAGCCATAGGTGCCCGAATTCGCGATATTGTCCGAAATCGTTGCAAGACGGGTGGAATTGGCCGCCAGCCCCGAAACACCGGCGCTCATCGCGGAAGACATTGACATGGCATCACCTTTTTCAGTTCACCCCCGATCATCCACCGCAGGACTTAAGATTCGCCTAATTGCCCCTGACTATCTGAGTAAAATCACCTCGATCCGGTTATTGGTCGCATCCATTGGGTTTCCGGTCTTGTTCTTGCGGTCGGCATAGCCGGTAACGCGCTGGATTCGCTGAGCATCAAGGTCGGACCCTTCAAGCAGGCTCCGGACCGCATGGGCGCGGGCATCGGACAAGGGCCAGACGGGGGAATTCACCAGCGTTTCAGGATATGCCCGGACATGACCGGAAATGGCGACCTGGTTGCGCGTCCTGGTCAGCACCCTGCCGATGATTCGGGCCAGTTCGGTCAGAACCGGCTGCGGTTCGGCGGTGTCTTCGACAAACAGCGGTTGATCGGTCAGATCGCCCAGTTCGATGACCAGCCCTTCATCCGTCATGCGGGTGACGACATGGCGCAACAGGTTGGTCAGCTGCTGCGATTCGCCGCCGCTGGCGCGAAGCTGACGCTCGATCTCCTCGGCCACCTGTTCCAGGGTGACGTCCGAGGGTTCCTTGCCCTGCTGTTCCACCCCCTCGCCCGAGGCCCCGGGTGTTCGCACGATAGTGGGGTTGAAGTAGTCGGCAAGACCCGAACGCTGCTGTTCCGTTGTGGCATTCAGCAGCCACATCAGCAGGAAGAAAGCCATCATGGCGGTCACGAAATCCGCATAGGCGACCTTCCAGGCGCCGCCGTGGTGACCCCCCTCGCCCGAGGCGGTCACCCGCTTGATCATGATCGTGGGGCCTGCCGCCCCCTTCTGCCTTGCCATCGCACACCGCCATCGATTTCCTGACGGAATGTCGCGGCAAGTCGGCCCTGGAACAAGCCGACCCCTCAAATGCTAGGCATTATCCCGGCAGGTTCAGTCCCTGTGCCAGCCGCTGATGGCCTTGGAATCCATGAACTCCTCAAGGCCCATGATGCCGCCCTCGCGGGCGCGGCCCGACATCTTGACCCCGCCGAAGGCCGATCCCGCGCCGCGCGACTGGCCGTTCATTTCCACCATGCCGGACCGCAGCCTGCGCGCCACGCGGTTGCGCCGCGCCCCGTCCCCGGACTGGACATAGTTGGTCAGGCCATAGGGCGTGTCGTTGGCGATCTCGATGGCCTGTTCCTCGGTGTCGAAGGGGATGATCGACAGGACGGGGCCGAAGATCTCCTGCTGGGCGATGGTCATGTCGTTGCTGACATCGGCGAAAACGGTCGGACGCACGAAATAGCCCCGGTTCACCCCTTCGGGCAGGCCGGTGCCGCCCGCCACAAGGCGCGCACCTTCGTCGATGCCCTTCTGGATCAGATCCTGGATCTTGTCCCACTGCTGCTTGCTGACCACGGGACCGATATGCTTGCCCGGCTGATGGGCGCTTGCGACCTGGGTTTCCTGGGCGACCCTGGCCGCCGTCTCGACCGCCTGGTCATAGACCGACCGTTCGACCAGCATCCGGGTCGGCGCGTTGCAGGACTGGCCGCTGTTGTAAAAGCAATGCCGCGCGCCGCGCACCACGGCCTTGTCGTCGGCATCGGCGAAGACGATGTTGGCGCCCTTGCCGCCCAGTTCCAGCACGACCTTTTTCAGCGTGTCGGCCGCGGCCTTGGTGATCGCGATGCCCGCGCGTGTCGATCCGGTGAAGCTGATCATGTCCACGTCCTTGTGCGTGGAAAGCTGCGTGCCCACCCCCGGCCCGTCGCCGTTCACCAGGTTGAAGACACCCTTGGGCAGCCCCGCCTCGTCCACGATCTCGGCAAAGAGCATCGAGGACAGGGGCGCGATCTCGGACGGTTTCAGCACGCAGGTATCACCCGCCAGGATCGCCGGGATGACCTTCAGCGTGACCTGGTTCATCGGCCAGTTCCAGGGCGTGATCAGGCCGACCACGCCCACGGGTTCCCATGCGACCATCGAGGTCGGGGCATGGTCTCCCAGCGGGCGGATGAAGTCGAAGTCCTTGAAGGCCGTGATGAAGTTTTCGATGTGATAGGTTCCGGCGGCCACCTGGTCGCCCAGGGACATGTCTTGCGGCGCGCCCATTTCGTGGCTGATGGCCCATGCCATGTCCTGCGCGCGGCGGTTGTAGATCTCGAGGATCTTCTCGACATGAGCCAGCCGTTCGGCCGGTTCGGTCCGCGACCATCCCGCGAAGGCCGCCTTTGCCGCCGCCACGGCACGATCCGTATCGGCCTGGTCGCCCAGGCTGATGACCGCCACCGCTTCCTCGGTCGAGGGGTCGATCACCTCGAGATCATTGGCCCGCGCGGGATCCACCCAGGCCCCGCCGATATAGAACTTGCGCTTGTCCAGAAGCTCGGTCATCGCGATTTCTCCAATCCAGTTGGCGACAAGGTGAAGCGGCGGCAAGGCCTGCGCAACCCTTGTTAAATCTCGATTCAATATGTCGATAAAACGCTGGCATTCCTGCCGCTTTGTCTTATCCTGCGCGAAACTCTCAACATGAAGGACACCCTGATGTCCCTGCGCATCAACGACATCGCCCCCGATTTCACCGCCCCCTCGACCGAGGGCGAGATCCGGTTCCACGACTGGCTGGGCGACAGCTATGGCATCATCTTCAGCCATCCGCGCGACTTCACCCCCGTCTGCACGACCGAATTCGGCGTCGTTGCCCAGCTGATCCCCGAATTCGAGAAGCGCAACACCAAGGTTCTTGGCGTTTCCGTCGATTCGGTCGAGGACCATGGGAAATGGAAGCGCGACATCGAGGCCGTGGCGGGCGCGCCGGCCGATTTCGCGATGATCGACGACCGCGACCTGACGGTGGCAAAGGCCTATGACATGCTGCCGGCGGACCATTACCTGCCCGCCGAGGGCCGCACGCCGGCCCATTCCGCGACCGTGCGCAGCGTCTTCATCATCGGTCCCGACAAGAAGGTCCGGCTGACCATGACCTATCCCATGTCCATTGGCCGGAACTTCGCCGAAATCCTGCGCGCCCTGGATGCCGTGCAAAAGACCGATGGCGTGCCCATCGCCACGCCTGCGAACTGGGTGCCGGGACAGGACGTGATCGTGGCCCTGGCGCTTGACGACAAGGCGGCCGAGGAACGCTATGGTCCCTTGGACATCAAGCTGCCCTATCTGCGCTTTGCCAGGGATCCGGCCTGATCCGATCCTTCAGCCTGGCCAGCCATAGCGGTCCAGCAGGGCGGCGATCGCCTGGTCGTTGCCCGTGCCGTGAAGGTTCTGGCTGCGCAGGCTTTGCACCTGACTGCCTTCCCATTCAAGGATCCGGGCGCGGGCGCCGATCTTCTGCGCCTCCACTCCCGCCATGCGGTGCATCCAGTAAAGCCAAACATCGTCTGAACGCGGTGCCAGCAGGGTAAACAGGTCATCCCGCGTCACATCGGGGTGAAAGACACCCGGCGCATAGATCACGCCGCTGACCCCGGTCAGGAAGACCAGCGGGGATCGTTCCGGCGCATCGATATTGTGGCGCCACTCGGCATAGGGGGCGGGCTTGCCTTGGCGCAGCGTCACCCGATGGGCGCGATGACAGGCGATCTTCGCGCCTTGGTGGACCGCCGAAACCAGCCTTTCCAGCCAGTCGGCCGGATAATGGACATCGTCATCCGCGGTCACGACAAAGGCATCCGGTGTATCCAGCAGCGTGGGCACGATCTTCTTGTAGGACCGCCACGGTGAACAGGTCCGGACCTCAAGCCCTGGCAGCAGGGCAATGGCGGGCGGCAGGTGGGCCTTGTCCCCTTCATCCAGCCAGAGGATCACCCGGTCAGGCTGCATGGTCTGGCGAAGGATGGCGCGCAGCGTCAGTTCCAGCGTGCCGAACCGCGCCGGATAGCTGGTCAGTGACAGGACCAACGGTCCGGGCAGGCCGTGCGGGCGGCCGGGCGCATCGGTACGGGCCATGACCTCGGCCCGGGCACGGGCCAGGCGGCGGCGATGCTTGAAGGCGCGGAAGGCGTCCGAAATCACGGCCGGTCCCAAGCCTGGCGCAGCCAGTCGATGTTGCCGATGCGGCGATACCATTTGTGGCCCCGCCCGGCAAAGACATCCTCCATCTTCGGCGCGCCGGCGAACAGGACGATCTTCGCCCTTTCGGGCAGGACGGGGTCGCGCAGATAGCTGGACAGGTGCCGCGGGACGCAATCGTTCTTGAAGCTGACGCACCAGCCCTTGGGCCAATAGTTCAGGTTTCCATGCGCCGCCAGTTGCGCCGACTGGAACTGCTGGCTGATCTCATAACGGGCCGTGGCGCCTGCCGGATCGGCCAGATAAGCATCGAGGATATAGGCGTGCTGCCCGATCTCGAACCGGAAGACGCTGGAATTGCCCACACTGTGCAGAAAGCGGTCGCGCGAGGGGTTCACGCGACGCAGGGGCTTGGGGCGGAACAGGTCGTCGTCGCGGATGATGTGAAAGGCACCCGGCAGGTCGAAGAAGGGCTGCAGGTCATCGACCACCACCAGGTCGATGTCCAGAAACAGCGCCGTCCCCGACAAACCCGCCAGATCGCGCCGGAAGATCGCCAGCTTGCGCCACCGGGTATCGCCATGCCCGGGGGGCAAACCCAGTTCGGGCAGGGGCATCGCTTCGATGCCCCGATCAAGGCCACGGGCATCGTCGGTGAAGCAGATGAAGCGGTGAGGCCGGGTCAGATGGCGGCGGATCTGGCGGAACAGGCGGTTCACGTCGTCGGCGCTGTAGAGCGTGCCCCATTTCATGGTGAGGATCAGGACAGGGGCCAAACGAGTCATCGCAAGGTCCTGTTTTCCTCGGCCACGACAAAGCGCCCGTCAAAAACAGGATTGCTTCGGGGCAAATTCAATCTTTTCCGTGATTCATCCGCAAAGCGGCCTGCCGACAAGCCTGCGGACATGAACTGCAGGAACTCATCCGACCGGCGTTGCCAATCCGCCAGATCGCGCTTTTCACGGCTCGAGACATGGCCAAACCGCTTTCTTGTCCAAGCACGCAGCCAATATCTTGCCCGCCGCAACGGATTGACCGGATTGAGCCGCAGGTAAGAGGTGTAATCCTCCCCTTCGTCCTGCATCAGTTTGTGGTACAGCGCCGTGTAACGGGGGTCGGTAGGCGCACGCCATCCTCTTGTATCCCCATGCCAGGGTTTCTGGGTGCGACAGAAGTGGATGAAAACCGGCGCTATCGTCTCGGTCAGCCCCAGTTCCAAGACATAGGCCTGATAGTTCATCCGGGGGCTGAGTTCCGTCCAGACGCCATCGAAATGATGCGCCAGGAAATCCTGATCGAAGCGGGCGGCTGCGGGATAGGAGACAAAGTATTGGCTGAGTTCCTGCGCAAAATCGATCTGCAGCCATTTCCCCACATCAATCAGAAGCACTCCCGAATTGAGATATCTACCGGATCTGACGCCAATCGATTCCAGCCACTGATCACGGCTCATGTCCTTGATGTCGTAAGGCGCCTTGCTCAGAGTTGCGATGTCGCTGACGGCCCCGATCCCTGCGGGAAGATCAATATCCCAGATGCAGCGTTCGGCGCGCATGGCCCAGATATCCGCATCCATGTATAGAAGCTTGCGATACCTGTGCAGCACCTGCGGCACGAACAGGCGAAGATAAACGATTCTGGGCCATTTCCGGTCCTCGGGCAGGCCTTCGGGCAGAAAGCCCATCAACTCGTCATAGTGATAGATCACGCCTTCGCCGCAGCCGAATTCGCGGATTTGCGCGTTGCGATCTTTTCGCTCGACAAAGACATGCACGTCACAGGCCCACAAGGTGGCAATCCGCTTTGCCTGCATTCCGGCAATGGACGCAAGTTTCTCGTCCGTCACAAGATAGATGGCGGATGCAGTCATCGAGGCAACCTTTGGCCAGACGAACCAAATATATGAAAAAAGGTCGTCGCAGAAGACGACCCCGCCAAAGACGGGGTCGCCCGATATCTCAAGAGGATGATCAGCCCTCGGCCGCCTCTTCCTTGGCTTCGGTGATTTCCTGGCCGGTTTCCTGGTCCACCATCTTCATGCCCAGGCGGACCTTGCCGCGGTCGTCGAAGCCCAGCAGCTTGACCTTGACCTCCTGGCCTTCCTTCAGCACCTCGTTGGGGTGGGTCAGGCGCTTGTTGGCGATCTGGGACACGTGGACCAGGCCGTCGCGCTTGCCGAAGAAGTTCACGAAGGCGCCGAAATCGACCAGCTTGACGACCTTGCCGGTATAGATCTTGCCTTCTTCCGGCTCGGCCACGATCGAATAGATCATGTCATAGGCCTTCTTGATCGAATCGGCGTTGGCCGAGGCGATCTTGATGGTGCCGTCGTCGTTGATGTCCACCTTGGCGCCCGAGGTTTCCACGATCTCGCGGATGACCTTGCCGCCCGAGCCGATCACTTCGCGGATCTTGTCGGTCGGGATCTGCATGGTCTCGATACGCGGGGCATGGGCGCTGAACTCGCGGCGGCCTTCGGTCAGGGCCTTGGCCATCTCGCCCAGGATGTGCAGGCGGCCTTCCTTGGCTTGCGCCAGGGCTTGCTCCATGATCTCGGGGGTGATGCCCTGGACCTTGATGTCCATCTGCAGCGAGGTGATGCCCTCGGAGGTGCCGGCGACCTTGAAGTCCATGTCGCCCAGGTGGTCTTCGTCACCCAGGATGTCGGTCAGGACCGCATACTTGCCGTCTTCCTCCAGGATCAGGCCCATGGCCACGCCCGCGACCGGCGCCTTGAGCGGAACGCCCGCGTCCATCATCGCCAGCGAACCGCCGCAAACCGACGCCATCGAGGACGAGCCGTTGGATTCGGTGATCTCGGACACGACGCGGATGGTATAGGGGAAGTCGGTCGGGGCGGGCAGAACGGCCTGCAGCGCACGCCAGGCCAGCTTGCCGTGGCCGATCTCGCGGCGGCCGGGCGAACCCACGCGGCCAACCTCGCCCACCGAATAGGGCGGGAAGTTGTAGTGCAGCAGGAAGTTCGAGCGGAAGTTGCCGTGCAGCGCGTCGATGATCTGTTCGTCATCGCCGGTGCCCAGCGTGGTCACGACCAGGGCCTGCGTCTCGCCGCGGGTGAACAGGGCGGAACCATGCGTGCGCGGCAGGATGCCCACTTCGCTGTCGATGGCGCGGACGGTGCGGGTGTCGCGGCCGTCGATACGGGCGCCGCCGTTGATGACGTCACCGCGCAGGATGCCCGATTCCAGCTTCTTCAGCGCCGAGCCCAGGTTCGGATCGGCCAGTTCTTCCTCGGACAGGCTGGCCACGACCTTTTCGCGGACGGCCTGGATGGCGTCGCGGCGGTCGGCCTTGTCGATGATGGCATAGGCCGCGCGCATTCCTTCTTCGCCCAGCGACTTCACGCGGGCATAAAGCGCGCTGTAGTCCGGCGACTGGAAGTCGAACGGCTCTTTCGCGGCGGCTTCGGCCAGGTCGATGATCAGGTCGATCACGGGCTGCATCTGCTCGTGGCCGAACTTGACGGCGCCCAGCATCTCCTCCTCGGTCAGCTCATAGGCTTCCGATTCGACCATCATCACGGCGTCCTTGGTGCCGGCGACGACCAGGTCCAAGCGCTGCTCGGGGTTGCCGCGCAGGTTGTCCATGTCGGACACTTCGGGGTTCAGGACGTACTGGCCGTTCGAGAAGCCGACGCGGGCCGCGCCGATCGGGCCCATGAAGGGAACGCCCGAAATGGTCAGCGCGGCGGATGCCGCGATCATCGCCACGATGTCGGGATCGTTGACCAGATCGTGGGACAGCACGGTGCACATCACCAGGGTCTCGTTCTTGAAACCGGGGGCGAACAGCGGGCGGCAGGGACGGTCGATCAGGCGCGCGGTCAGCGTCTCCTTCTCGGTCGGGCGCGCCTCGCGCTTGAAGAAACCGCCGGGGATCTTGCCGGCGGCATAGTATTTTTCCTGATAATGCACCGTCAGCGGGAAGAAATCCTGCCCGGGCTTCGGTTCTTTCGCGAAGGTCACGTTGGCCATGACGCTGGTCTCGCCCAGGGTGGCGATGACCGTGCCGTCGGCCTGACGGGCAACCTTGCCCGTTTCCAGCGTGAGCGTTTCCTGGCCCCACTGGATGGATTTCTTCACTTCTTCAAACATCTGGTTTCCTCTGGGCCGCGCCAGCCCTCTGGCCGCGCCCGTGTCATATGGCGACCCCATTGCCGCCGCCCCTATCCTTCGCATGTGCCCCGGGGCTTGGGCGTCACGTCACAGATGGCGGGGCCTTACAGGAAAACAAGGGGTTTGGGAAGTGGGACGGCAGGTGCGCCGAGGCCGGGGACCGCAAACGCGACGCGAACCGGCAGGCCCAAGGGATGCCGCATGACCCTGGGCTTCACAGGAAACGCCCGCAGCCATGGGCAACGGGCGTCTTTCTGGTGCTTCGGGGCGAGGGCCTGGCGTCAGGCAGCGCCCTTGCGGTCGGGTGCGGCCTGAACGAAAGGCTGCGCGGCAGTGTGTTGGGCCACCTCTTTCTCGGCCGGGTCGGCCTGGGGCGTGACCTTGAGCTTTTCGACCAGATCCAGCAGCTTCCCGCGCTCCATCCCCCGGATGGCCCAGGCGCGGGCGCGTTCCTCTTCGGACGGGTCGCTGGGGGCAAGTTCCCGGCTGACCACCGGGGCGACCTTTTCCTCGGCAGGCTTGACGTCCCGGAATGCCCCGGAGGCACTGCGGGCCGCACCCGACGACCCGACGGCGGCGGCGGTTTGCACCGCCGTGACCGGCGCTTGCGTGGTGGCAGAGGGTTGCGCAGCCGAAGCCGTGGACCGGGCCGCTTCCGCTTGGTCAACCTGTTGCAGTGCCTTGTCGGACAAATCGAACACGACGCCTTCGGACTGTTGGGGGCCGGGTTGCGGCGCCGCCGCCTGCTGCGCGGCCGCCAAGGCCTCGGCCGCCCTTCTTGCAACGGCGCTGTTAGGGGCGGCGTTGGAGGCTGACGGGCTCAACAGCGGGTTCAGGACGGGTTTCAAGATACCAAGTGCCATTCGCGACTCCTTTATTACTGACAGCCTATTTTTTAGGCCGCAGATCAATGGGGTCCACCGAAAAGCCTGTCGTATTTTAACGAGTCGTTAACCAATCCGAGGCGTTGATGTGAAAGCGCCCGCAGCCAGGGACTGCGGGCGCTTGCTTGTCCAGACAGGCTGCGATCAGCGGCGCAGGCCCAGCTTGCCGATCAGGTCGGTATAGCGGGCTTCGTCCTTCTTTTTCAGATAGTCCAGCAGCTTGCGGCGCTGCGCGACCATCATCAGCAGACCACGACGCGAATGGTTGTCTTTCTTGTGGGTCTTGAAGTGCTCGGTCAGGGTGGCGATGCGCGACGACAGGATCGCGACCTGCACCTCGGGCGAACCGGTGTCGCCTGCGGCCGTGCCGAATTCCTTGATGACGCGGGCTTTTTCTTCGACGGTGATCGACATCGGGGTCTCCTTTCAGGAAAGGGGTTATGGCGCAGGCCGGGATGTCGTCCAGCACGGGCCCGTGGAGTGTCCGTCCGGCAGACCGGGACGGATGCGCGCCGATACAGGAAAAACGCGCCGGGGGAAAGGGGGGTTGCGACCTTAACCCGGCGTGCGGACGATCACGATATCCGCGACCGCCAGGCCGCCGCCCTGCAGCATCCTGACCACGGGATCGCCGTTCACCGTCACCAGCATCGTGCCATCCTTATCCTGGACAAGCCCGACCTGCGCGTCCTGCGCCACGCTTTTGGGCAGGTGCAGGATCATCTGATCCTCTGTCGCGTCGAAATCGGCAATCACCGGCAGGATCTCTGCGCCCTGCTTCACGATGAAATCGTCGGCCCCCGCCTGTCCTTCGGCGAAATCGGCGCTGCCCGGCATCAGCGTGTCGTCACCCTCGCCGCCGTGCATCCAGACGGTCTGGGGATCATCGTCACCCACCAGAAGGTCGTTGCCGCGCCCCCCGTCAAGATCGTCGCCGCCCCCGCCCGCGACAAGGACATCGTCCCCGTCATGGCCGGAAAGCCAATCGTTCCCGGCCCCGCCGAACAAGGTGTCCTGGCCTTCGCCACCATAGATCGTGTCGTCGCCATCCTCGCCCCAGATGATGTCGTCACCACCCTGCCCGGCCAGCGAATCGGCACCCGCCCCGCCCCAGATCTCGTCCGCGCCGGCCGCATCGTATTCACCATCGCCCTGGATCCAGTCGTCGCCCGCCCCGCCGAGGATGGTGTCGTTGCCCCGACCGCCCTGCAGGTCGTCCGCAGAATCTCCGCCTTCGATCAGGTCGTCTTCGGCTTCCGCGTCGGGCACCGGCTCAGGCAGCGGAAGAACCGGCTCCTCGGGGATTTCGCCCAGTTCGGGGGCCCCGGAACTGACATCGCCCACCTCGCCCGGATCGGC
Organism: Paracoccus sp. SY; assembly: GCF_002901215.1. Lineage (NCBI taxonomy): Bacteria > Pseudomonadati > Pseudomonadota > Alphaproteobacteria > Rhodobacterales > Paracoccaceae > Paracoccus > Paracoccus sp. SY. Next base: position 17,175 of record NZ_NWMQ01000006.1, read on the forward strand.
GGTGCCCAGGGTCGGGGGAAGGCCATCGGTGTCGTCGTCATCATCGGCTCGGCTAGGGGCCAGATCAAGCGCGGCACCGGCCGCAGCAAGCGCCATCAGACTGGCAAGCACGAACATGGCGGAACCCCGAACAGCGACACAACTTGGTAATACAACCGCAAGGCGACATTAACCAAGAGATTTATAAAGGAAGGGTTAATCCGTGTCGGAAATCATGCACTGGACATGAAAAACCCGCCCAGGGGGCGGGTCGTTTCGTTTTCGATGCGATCGCGCCGGATCAGCCCTGGCGGGCCTTGAAGCGGCGGTTGGTCTTGTTGATCACATAGATGCGGCCCTTGCGGCGCACGATCTGGCAGTCGCGATGCCGGCTTTTCAGCGAGCGGAGCGAATTGCGAACCTTCATCGGTTTTTCTCCATCACGCGGCTCGCAGCCGCAGGAAAACGAAATGCCCCCGACAACGGCCGGGGGCGGCGAAAACATGGTGGGCGGTACTGGGATCGAACCAGTGGCCACTACGATGTCAACGTAGTGCTCTACCGCTGAGCTAACCGCCCGTCCTTGGGTGATCCCGGAAACATCTGCGACATGTCCGGCACCGCCTTTCGGTCCGCGTGTCTATATAGGGGCGCTTTGGGGGTTTCAAGCCCTATCGCAGCAGGAAAATTATCGCTTATATGAACATGAGGAAACCGCCTGCCGGGGACTGACTTGACCGATTCCGACCTGCCTGTCCTGATCGACCGGCCCGGCACCTGGGCCAGCGGCGTGATTTTCGGATCGCCTCATTCGGGCCGGACCTATCCCGACTGGTTCCTGGAAGGCACGAAGCTGCCCCCCGAAACGCTGCGGTCGTCCGAGGATGCCTTCGTGGACCGCCTGATCGCCTGCGCACCGTCCTTTGGCGCGGTGACGATTCGCGCCCAGGTGCCGCGCGCCATCGTCGATCTGAACCGCGCCCCGGACGATATCGACCCCCTGGTGGTCCGTGGCGTGCCCCGCCATCCGCTGAACCAGCGGACGCTGGCGGGCCTTGGGGTGATTCCCCGCGTCGTGTCCCAGGGTCGCGCCATCCTTGAACGCCCCATCGACAGGGCCGAGGCCGAACGGCGCATCGACGCCTATTGGCGGCCCTATCACCAGGCCCTGACCGGCCTGATCGCCGAGGCGCGGTCGCGGTTCGGCCAGGCGATCCTGATCGACATGCATTCCATGCCCCATGACGCGCTGAACCACCTGCAGGGCGCGCGCCCCGACATGGTGCTGGGCAACCGCCACGGGTTGTCCGCCTCGGCCCGCGTGTCGGATGCCATCGTCGCCGCGGTCGAGGCCGAGGGCTGGCGGATCCGGCGCAATTCGCCCTTTGCCGGGGCCTATATCTGTTCGGCCTATGGCCGGCCCTGCCATAATGTCCATGTCGTGCAGCTGGAAATCGACCGGGCGCTGTACATGGATGAAAAGACCATCACCCCGCATGGCGGCTTCGACGATGTCGCCGCCCGGATGGCCCGGGTGATTCGGACGCTGTCGGTCCTGGATGCCGACGGCCGGTCGGACGCGGCGATCGCCGCCGAATGACAGGAGCGCGCGATGAACGACCTGCCTGACCTGATCGGCCAGAACCTTGCCTTGATCGTCCTGGCGGTCCTGATCCTGATGGCGGCCCTGTCTGCCGTGAAGATCGTCCCGCAATCCGAGAAATATGTGGTTGAACGATTCGGGCGGCTTCATGCCGTGCTGGGTCCGGGGATCAACCTGACGGTGCCCTTCCTGGACCGCGTCGCGCATCGCATTTCCATCCTGGAACGGCAGTTGCCCTCGAACAGCCAGGATGCCATCACGGCGGACAACGTGCTGGTGCAGGTGGAAACCAGCGTCTTCTATCGCATCATCGAACCGGAAAAGACGGTTTACCGCATCCGCGACATCGACGCCGCCATCGCCACCACGGTCACGGGGATCGTCCGGTCGGAGATCGGCACGATGGAACTGGATCAGGTGCAGTCGAACCGGGCGCAACTGATCACCCGGATCCGCGAATCGCTTGCCAATGTCGTGGACGACTGGGGGATCGAGGTCACGCGGGCCGAGATCCTGGACGTGAACCTGGACCAGGCCACCCGCGCCGCCATGCTGCAACAGTTGAACGCCGAACGCGCCCGCCGCGCCCAGGTGACCGAGGCCGAGGGCAAGCGCCGCGCGGTCGAACTGGCCGCTGATGGCGAACTTTATGCCGCCGAACAGCTTGCCAAGGCCAAGCGCGTCTTGGCCGATGCCGAGGCCTATGCCACCGCCGCCATTGCCGAGGCGATCCAGAAGAACGGGTTGGAGGCCGCGCAATACCAGGTCGCGCTGAAGCAGGTCGAGGCCCTGGCCGATATCGGCAAGGGCCAGGGCAAGCAGGTCGTGCTGGTTCCGGCGGCGGCGCTTGACGCCTTTACCGACGCCTTCGGGCTGTTGCGCGGGCGGTCGCCCTCGTGAACGGCTGGTGGTGGCTGATCGCGGCCTTCGTGCTGGCGGGGGTGGAATTGATGGTGCCGGGCTGGGCCTTCCTGGGGCTTGCCGCATCCGTCGGGCTGATGGGCGTTCTGCTGCTGACCGGGCTGTGGACGGCGGGGTTGCCGCTGACGCTGGTGGTCACCGCGATCCTGTCCGCCATTGCCTGGCTGGTGTTTCGGCGGCTGTGGCCCACCAGCCAGGGGGAACGGCGCGTCTGGGACCGCGACATCAACGACTGACGGCGCAAGCGGATGTCGGATGGGTATTTGGGCAACGAAGAAGCCCCTAGCGTAGGGCCGCGATCCCGCGCACCAAGGGACGCATTGCATCGCCCTTGACCATCCAGCTTGTCGCAAAGGCGAAGGTGGCGGCGGTCTCCAGCCAGAAGACGGGCCGCAGATAGGACAGGCTGTCGTCCAGTCCGGTCGCGAACAACACCCCCACAAGCCCGATACTGACGATGATGGTCCAGCCGCAGAGGCGGTAGATCCGGTTGGAGGCCTGCTTTTCCGCATCATCCACCGCGCCCTTGGTGAACAGGATCAGGCAATAGATCGCCAAGGCACCGAAGAAGACCCCCGCCGCGACCAGATGCACCAGCGACGACCAATCCGCGCCGCCGCGATCCAGCAGGCATTGCAACAGCGTGCAGATCGGTTCGGGGGCACCCTCGGGCGCCTTTTCATCGGGGCTGGTGGGTACCAGGGCCACCAGGGCAATGGCCACGGCCGCCACGCGCGCCGTGCCCTTGTCCGTGATCCAATCGCCCGCATCGGGGCGAAACCCCTCATAGCTCCACAGGAACACCGCCTGCGCGATCAGGGTGCCGACGAAGACCTCTCGCATCGGGCTGTAATAGGCCGACGAAATGCTGGGCAGGAGGTCGCCCCGCAGCAGGCCATAGGCCAAGAGCGCCAGCGGCAGGAAGAACCCAAGCGCCCCGATCGCCCGCCGGACCGCCAGGAAGGACAGGACCAGATCGTTATGGGCCTTTTGGGAAAAGCCGCTTTTGTCCGCCATCCTGGCCCCCTTTTCGCCAGACTGGCGCGGATGGGACCGGCGGTCAATCAGCCGCGCATCTCGGCCAGGATGGCCTGGGCTGCGGCGCGGGGATCGGCGGCCTGCCAGATGGGGCGGCCGACCACGATATGATCCACCCCCGCGGCAATCGCGCTGGCGGGGGTTTCCACGCGCTTCTGATCGCCCAGATCCGCGCCAGCGGGCCGCACGCCCGGCGTCACGATCAGCCGCGATCCCGGCAGGGCGCGGATGGCCGCCGCCTCTCGCGGGGAACAGATAATGCCGTCGGCCCCGGCTTCGAAGGCGCGGGCGGCGCGTTCCACGGTGATCTCGTGCAGATCGCCCGGCTGGATCATGCCCGCGTCAAGGTCCGCGCGTTCCAGTGAGGTCAGGATGGTCACGCCCAGGATTTTCAGGTTCGATCCCCCTGCCCCTTCCTTGGCGGCGCGGATCACATGCGGGTCGCCGTGGACGGTCAGGAAATCCAGGTCGAACCGCGCCAGGCCGCGCACGGCGGCTTCCACCGTGGCGCCGATGTCGAACAGCTTCATGTCCAGGAAGATGCGCTTGCCATGATCGGCCTTCAACTCGTTCGCAAGCGCCAGCCCGCCGCCCGTCAGCATCCCCAGGCCGATCTTGTAGAAGCCCACGGCATCGCCCAGCCGTTCCGCCAGGTCCAGCCCCGCCAGGGCATTCGGCACATCCAGCGCCACGATCAGCCGGTCATCCATCCATCCGCCCTTTCCCGCAAAATCGCGGCGTTATGGCACAACGCGAAACGGCTTGAAAGTATTGGCAAGCAACCCAAATCATAACCGAAGACCCGGACCGGGGCGCGCCGACAGGGTGCCTGCGACACGGGGGCTAGAGGAAGGAGATATTGTCGATGAACATGGAAAAGTTCACCGAACGGTCGCGCGGCTTCATGCAGGCCGCCCAGACCATCGCGATCCGCGAGGAAAACCAGAGGGTCGTTCCCGAACATCTGCTCAAGGCGCTGATGGACGACGACCAGGGGCTGGCGTCGAACCTGATCACGCGCGCTGGCGGCGATGCCCGCCGCGTGAAGGAAGCCGTGGACCAAGCGGTCGCCAAGCTGCCCAAGGTCAAGGGCGGCAATGGCCAGGTCTATGTGGACCCCTCGCTGGTGCGCGTGCTGGACGAGGCCGAGCAAGTCGCGAAAAAGGCGGGCGACAGCTTCGTTCCCGCCGAGCGCATCCTGATGGCGCTGACGATGGTCAACACCCGTGCCCGCGACGCGCTGTCGGCGGGCGGCGTCACCGCGCAAAAGCTGAACGCGGCCATCAACGACATCCGCAAGGGTCGCACGGCGGACAGCGCGTCGGCCGAGGACAGCTATGAGGCGTTGGAGAAATATGCCCGCGACCTGACGCAGGCGGCGCGTGACGGCAAGATCGACCCGATCATCGGCCGGGACGAGGAAATCCGCCGCGCCATGCAGGTGCTGTCGCGCCGCACCAAGAACAACCCGGTGCTGATCGGCGAACCGGGCGTGGGCAAGACGGCGATCGCCGAGGGTCTGGCGCTGCGCATCGTCGATGGCGACGTGCCCGAATCCCTGCGCGACAAGCGGCTGATGGCGCTGGACATGGGTGCGCTGATCGCCGGCGCCAAATACCGGGGCGAGTTCGAGGAACGGCTGAAGTCGATCCTGAAGGAGATCGAGAATGCCGCGGGCGAGATCATCCTGTTCATCGACGAACTGCACGTCCTTGTCGGCGCGGGCAAGACGGACGGGGCCATGGATGCCGCGAACCTGATCAAGCCCGCGCTGGCGCGGGGTGAGCTGCATTGCGTCGGCGCCACGACCTTGGACGAATACCGCAAGTATATCGAAAAGGACGCGGCCCTGGCCCGGCGCTTCCAGCCGGTCCTGATTGAGGAACCGACGGTCGAGGACACGATTTCCATCCTGCGCGGCATCAAGGAGAAGTATGAGCTTCACCACGGCGTCCGCATCTCCGACGCGGCCTTGGTCGCGGCGGCGACGCTGAGCCACCGCTATATCACCGACCGCTTCCTGCCCGACAAGGCCATCGACCTTGTCGATGAGGCGGCGTCGCGCCTGCGCATGGAGGTGGACAGCAAGCCCGAGGAACTGGACCAGCTTGACCGCCAGATCCTGCAGATGCAGATCGAGGCCGAGGCGCTGAAAAAGGAAGACGACGCGGCATCCAGGGACCGGTTGGAGCGGCTGGAACGCGACCTGTCCGACCTGCAGCAGCGCAGCGCCGAGATGACCGCCCGCTGGCAGGCCGAACGCGACAAGCTGGAAGGATCGCGCCATCTCAAGGAACAGCTTGACCGGGCGCGGGCCGAACTGGACCAGGCGAAGCGCGAGGGCAACCTGGCCCGCGCGGGGGAACTGTCCTATGGCATCATCCCGGGCCTGGAACGCCAGCTTGCCGAGGCCGAGAACGGCGGCGCGGACGGGCTGATGGTCGAGGAAGCCGTCCGCCCCGAGCAGATCGCCGAGGTCGTGGAACGCTGGACCGGCATCCCCACCAGCAAGATGCTGGAAGGCGAGCGCGAGAAGCTGCTGAAGATGGAGGAGCAGATCGGCGCCCGCGTTATCGGCCAGCAGGAAGCCGTGGTGGCGGTCAGCAACGCCGTCCGCCGCGCCCGCGCGGGCCTGAACGACGAGAACCGCCCGCTTGGGTCGTTCCTGTTCCTGGGTCCGACCGGCGTCGGCAAGACCGAACTGACCAAGGCCTTGGCCGAATACATGTTCGACGATGATTCCGCGATGGTCCGCATCGACATGTCCGAGTTCATGGAAAAACATTCCGTGGCGCGGCTGATCGGCGCCCCTCCGGGCTATGTCGGCTATGACGAAGGCGGTGTGCTGACCGAGGCCGTGCGGCGGCGTCCCTATCAGGTGATCCTGTTCGACGAGGTCGAGAAGGCCCACCCGGACGTCTTCAACGTGCTGTTGCAGGTTCTGGACGACGGACAGTTGACCGACGGCCAGGGCCGGACGGTGGACTTCAAGCAGACGCTGATCATCCTGACCTCGAACCTGGGGTCGCAGGCGCTGTCGCATCTGCCGGAAGGATCGGATTCGACCGATGCGCGCCAGCAGGTGATGGAAGCGGTCCGGGCGCATTTCCGGCCCGAATTCCTGAACCGCCTGGACGAGATCATCATCTTCCGCCGCCTGTCGCGGCAGAACATGGACGGGATCGTCAAGATCCAGTTGCGGCGGCTGGAACAGCGCCTGGCCGGGCGCAAGATCACGCTGGACCTGGACGATGCCGCGCGCAAGTGGCTGGCCGACCAGGGCTATGATCCGGTCTTCGGGGCGCGTCCCCTGAAGCGAGTGATCCAGCGGGCCTTGCAGGATCCCCTGGCCGAACTGCTGCTGTCGGGCGAGGTGATGGACGGTCAGACGGTGCATGTGACCGCCGGGCCGGACGGGCTGATCGTGGAAAACCGCGTGGGCCGGGCAGGCCACAAGCTTGGGGCCGTCGGCGAAGGCCCCAAGCCCGAGGCAACCGTTCACTGAACATGAAAAGCGCGGGACGATGGAAAGTCCCGCGCTTTTCCCTTGCGAGAGAAGCCGCCAGAGGCTTCGCAGGGAGGAGGGCGCGTCTCTGGCGGCCGTGACGGCGGGGACCGTCCTGGTCGGAGGGATGCGGGCTATCCTGCCCGCATGTCCATCATACACCCGATGCTTTCCGGTATTCAGTCAGATCATGCTGCGATGCAGCAAGAATCCTGCCTGCTGCCTCGGGATTTGGCAGGCTGCCCGCCTTGCAGGCAGGATGATCAGGCGGACTTGCCCGCCAGTTGCGCCACGCCCATGACCTCCAGCACCTTTGCCTCGATATGGGCGGCGTTCAGCGCCGAGGTGTCGTACATCGCATAAGGCGCGTCGTGATCGACGAAGCGGTCGGGCAGGACCATCGACCGGAAGCGCTGGCCCCGGTCGAAGATGCCTTCATCGGCCAGCAGTTGCGCGACATGGCTGCCGAAGCCGCCGACCGCGCCCTCCTCCAGCGTGATCAGCGCGTCATGGCTGGCCGCCAGCCGCAGGATCAGGTCGCGGTCCAGGGGCTTGGCGAACCGGGCATCGGCAATCGTGGGCGTGATGCCGCGCGCGCCCAGCGATTCGCAGGCCTTCTGCGCCTCGGACAGGCGGGTGCCAAAGGACAGGATCGCGACGCCCTTGCCCTGCTGGACGATGCGGCCCTTGCCGATCTCCAGCACCTGGCCGCGCTCGGGCATCTCGACCCCCGTCCCCTCGCCGCGCGGAAAGCGGAAGGCGATGGGGCCGCTGTCATGGGCGGCGGCTGTGGCGACCATGTGCATCAGTTCGGCCTCGTCCGCGGCGGCCATCACCACCATGCCGGGCAGGTTCGCCAGGAAGGCGATGTCATAGGCGCCCGCATGGGTCGGCCCGTCCTGGCCCACCAGTCCGGCGCGGTCGATGGCAAAGCGGACGGGCAGGTTCTGGACCGCCACGTCATGGACCACCTGGTCATAGCCGCGCTGCAAAAAGGTCGAATAGATCGCGCAGAAGGGTTTCAGGCCGCCCGCAGCCAGACCCGCCGCGAAGGTGACCGCGTGCTGTTCGGCGATGCCCACGTCGAAGGTCCGGCGCGGAAAGCGTTCGGCGAACTGTTTCAAGCCCGTGCCGTCCGGCATGGCGGCGGTGATGCCGACGATCCTGTCGTCGCGCCCGGCCTCGTCGATCAGGGCCTTGGCGAAGACCGCCGTGTAGCTGGGCGCGTTCGACTTGGCCTTGGCCTGAACGCCCGTCACCATGTCGAACTTGCCCGTCGCATGGCCCCGGTCGGCGGCGTTTTCCGCCGGGGCATAGCCCTTGCCCTTTTTCGTAACGGCATGGATCAGCACCGGCCCGGTGGCCCGCGACTTCACCGTGCGCAGCAAGGGCAGAAGCTGGTCCAGGTCATGCCCATCGACCGGGCCGACATAGGAAAAGCCCAATTCCTCGAACAAGGTGCCGCCGATGGTCATGCCCTTCAGCATTTCCTTGGCCCGGCGCGCGCCCTCCTGGAAAGGCGGCGGCAGCAGGCCCACGGCGCCCTTGGCGGCGGCCTTCAGGTCCTGGAACGGGCCGCGCGTGTAAAGGCTGGTCAGATAGGACGACAGCGCCCCCACCGGCGGGGCGATGGACATCTCGTTGTCGTTCAGGATGACGATCAGCCGCTTGCCCAGGTGGCCTGCGTTGTTCAACGCCTCGAAGGCCATGCCCGCGCTCATGGCGCCGTCGCCGATCACCGCGATGGCATCGCCCGGATCGCCACCCAGGTCGCGCGCCACCGCAAAGCCAAGCGCGGCGCTGATCGAGGTGCTGGAATGGCCCGCGCCGAAGGGGTCATAGGGGCTTTCGGCGCGTTTCGTGAACCCCGCCAGCCCGCCGCCCATCCGCAGGGTGCGGATGCGGTCGCGCCGGCCGGTCAGGATCTTGTGGGGATAGCACTGGTGGCCCACGTCCCAGATGATCTTGTCGCGCGGCGTGTCGAAGACCGCGTGCAGCGCCACGGTCAGTTCCACCACCCCCAGGCCCGCGCCCAGGTGGCCGCCGGTGACGCTGACCGCGCTGATGGTTTCGGACCGCAATTCGTCCGCCAACTGGTGCAGTTCGCGGTCGCTGAGCGACTTCATGTCCGAGGGCAGCGTGACCCGGTCGAGGATCGGCGTCTTGGTCAGGTCGGTCATCGGCTGGCCCTTCGGGCGAAAGATTGCAGGGGCGGGCGTCGTTCAGGTGTCGCGTTCGATAACGAAACGCGCCAATTGGCGCAAGTTTGCAGCGTTCTCGCCATAAGGCGCAAGGGCTGCATCGGCATCCGCGACCAGCCGCGCAGCCTCGGCCCGCGCGCCGTCAAGGCCCAGCAGGGACACGAAAGTGGCCTTGCCCGCCGACGCGTCCTTGCCGACGCGCTTGCCGGTCACATCTTCGTTTCCGGTCACGTCCAAGATGTCGTCGGCGATCTGGAAGGCCAGCCCAAGCGCCTCGGCGTAGGCTGCCAAGGGCGCCGGGTCGGCATCCGCGATCAGCGGTCCGGCGATGGCGGCAAAGCGGATCAGCGCGCCGGTCTTGCCGCCCTGCAGCCGGGTGATCTGGTCCAGCGTCAGCGGCGTGGCGGCCGTTTCCGCCTTGATGTCCAGGGCCTGTCCCCAGACCATCCCCGCCCCGCCCACGGCCTGCGCAAAGGCCGCGACCAGCCGGCGCGTTGCGGCATCGCCAATAGCAGGATCGGCCAGCAGCCCGAAGGCCAGCGATTGCAGCGCGTCGCCGGCAAGGATCGCGGTGGCCTCGGACCATTTCACATGGACGGTCGGCTGCCCGCGCCGCAGGTCGTCGTCGTCCATCGCGGGCAGGTCGTCATGGACCAGGGAATAGGCGTGCAGCGCCTCGACCGCCGCCGCCACCGGCAGCGCGGCATCGTCGGGCACGCCATGCAGGCGCGCCGATTCCAGCACCAGGAAGGCCCGGATCCGCTTGCCACCCGCACAGGCATAAGCCATCGCGTCGCGCAGTTCCCCACCGGGCAGATCGCCGATCGCCCGGTCAAGCGCGTCCTGGACCTGCGCCTTCACCGCCGAAAGCCGTGACTGCATCACAGCCCCTCGGCCGGTTCCGTTCCCGTGGGCTGGCCATTGGCCGCAAGGGTGATCTTTTCCACCCGGTCCTCGGCCTCGCGCAGGCGTTTCTCGCAATGCTGGCGCAGGGCGGCGCCGCGTTCGTAAAGCTTGATGGACTCATCTAGCGTGGCATCGCCGGTCTCCAGCTTGCCGACTGTGGCCTCAAGTTCCTTCATGGCTTCCTCGAAGCTCATGTTTTCAACGTCAGTCATTCTTGGGCCTCCAGCAGGACTTGGACATGGGCGCGGGCGGACCGGCCCAGGGCGTCCAGATCATAGCCACCTTCCAGGCAGGATACCACCGGGGCCGACAGATCCGCCGCCATGTCGCAGATCATGCGGGTGATGGCCGCGAAGTCGTCGTCGTCCCAGTTCAGTTGCGCCAACGGATCGGCCGCATGGGCGTCGAACCCGGCCGAGACGATCACAAGCTGCGGCGCGAAATCGCGGCAGCGCGCCAGGATATCGCGCCAGGCCGCCTGACCCGCCGCCCCGTCCGAGCCGGGGCGCAGCGGCACGTTCACCATCTGCCCATGCGCGCCCCGTTCGCCCGCCGCCCCCGTGCCCGGATACAGCGGCATCTGGTGGCTGGAGGCGAAGAAGGCGCGGCGTTCATCCCACAGCAGGGCCTGCGTGCCGTTGCCGTGGTGGACGTCGAAATCCAGCACCGCCACGCGGTCCAGGCCGTGATGATCCAGCGCCCGCAAAGCGGCGATGGCCGCGTTGCCGAAGATGCAAAAGCCCATCGGCGTCTCGCGTTCGGCATGATGGCCGGGCGGGCGCATGGCGACAAAGGCGTTGGCGACCTCGCCCGCCAGCACCGCGTCCACCGCCGCCACCGCCCCGCCCGCACCGCGCAGCGCCGCATCCAGGCTGCCGGGCGACAGGTGGGTGTCGGCGTCCAGCATCTGCCAGCCTTCATCCGGGATCGCGCCCCGGATCCGGTCCAGATAGGATTGCGGATGGCAGCGCAGGATCTCGGCCTCGTCGGCGCGGGGCGCCTCGCGCCGGTCCAGGGGCAGGTCGGCAAGCGCGTCCAGGACGGCCGCCTGGCGGGCGACCTGCTCGGCATGGCCGGGGGGCGTGATGTGGCGTTCGGCGTCGGGGTGGGTGAACAGGGCTGTGGTCATGGCGGCCTTTCCTATACGTCCATCTTGCCGATCAGGGGCAGGTCATCCTCGGGGCCGACGCTGTCACGCTCGATCATGCGGTGGACCAGCGGATCGCCCTCGCCCTGGTGCAGGGCGCGGAGCGCCACCGTGATCTCCGCGTCCGATTTCGTGCGGCGCAGGTTGTGGCGGACATATTCGTCCCAGGTCGCGATGTGATAGCTTTCGGACCATTGGTCGGGATGTTCCAGGTCGCGCAGAAGCGCCCAGTTCCGCGCGCCGTCGCGGCGGCGGATGTTGCGGCGCAACTGCATCAGGCGCAGGAATTCCGGCACGTCCTTCTGGGCGATCTGGTAATCCACCATCACCATGATCGGACCCGACCGCCCGCGCAGGTCGATGCGCAGGGCCGGCTCGCGGAAGCGGTTGACCGGGTCCAGATCGGCAGTGCCGAAATCGGGCGCCCGGAACCAATGCCCGATGACCGCGCCCACCAGCAGCACGATCCCCGCCGCCGTCAAGGCATCGCCCAGGCCATAGGCACCGGCGATGCTGCCCCAGATCCAGGATCCCGCCGCCATGCCGCCAAAGGTCGCCGTCTGGTACAAGGCCAGCGCGCGGGCCACGACCCAGCGCGGCGTGGACAGTTGCACCGTCACGTTGAACAGCGACAAGGCCAGCACCCAGGACGCGCCCGCAGGCAGCAGCGCCACGGCGTGCAGCCAGACATTCTGCGTCTGGCCCAGCACGATGGCCGACAGGGCGAAGCCCGCAAAGGCCACCCGCACGATGTTTTCATTGTCGAAACGCGCCCGGATGCGCGGGTTCAGCGCCGCGCCCGCGATGGCCCCCACGCCGAAGCAGCCCAGCAATCCCCCGAACAGCATCGACCCGCCTTCGGGATGGGACTTGGCCACCAGCGGCAGCAGCGCCATTACGGACACGGCGGCAAAGCCGAACAGGGCGGCGCGTCCGATCACCTTGGTCAGGTTCGGCGACAGGAAGACATAGCGCAGTCCGGCGGCCACGGCGGGCAGGAACTCCTCGCGCGGGGCAGTGCGGGGGGCGACGTTCGGACGCCAGCGGAACAGCGCGCCCAGCAGCGGAACATAGCTGACGGCGTTCACCGCGAATGCCGCAGCCGCCCCGAAGGCCGCGACGATGAAACCGCCCGCCGCAGGGCCGACCGAGCGCATGAGGTTGAAGCCGACCGAGTTCAGCGTGACCGCCGCAGGCAGGTCCGCCCGCGGCACAAGATCGCCCATGCTGGCCTGCCAGGGCGGGTTGTACAGTGCCTGCCCCGCCCCGATCAGGAAGGTGAAGGCCAGCAGCAGCCAGGGCGTCAGCCAGCCCTGCCAGGCGACGATCGCCAGGGCCAGCGACACCGCCGCCATGAAGCATTGCGCGAACATCAGGATCGCCTTGCGGTCGAAGATGTCGGCAAGCGCCCCCGACGCCAGCGCCAGAAGCATGATCGGCAGCGTGTTCGACGCCTGCACCAGGGCGATCAGCGTGGCGCTGTCGGTCAGCTGCGTCATCAGCCAGGCCGCGCCCACGGCCTGGACCAGGCCGCCGAAGTTCGACACCAGCGTCGCGCTCCACAGCAGGCGGAAATCGCGGTGTCGGAACGGGGCAAGGGCGGATGCGGTTGGGGGCCGGGATGCTGTCTGATCGGTCACTGGAACGGTCGCTCTGGGCTTTAGGGCAGCCTAGCCAGCCGGGCGGCGGGGGGCAATCTGCGGTCTTGGGATGGCCCTTCTGGGCCAGGATGAAACCAAACCAAACGACAAGTTGTTCCAGCGTCAGTCATTCTTGAACAGACTGCTTCTCTTTCGCCACAAGGCCGGGATTGCCGTCGGCCCGACCAAGCTGCAAGGCTTGACGCCGATGCCTGTGACAGGCTGATGAACCGATATGCGAATCGCCGCCGATCCTGCGATGGGCGGTGCTTCAGGAAATTTATGCTGCCGGCGCGGACTCCGCGACGCCGTATGCCATGAAGGAAGTTGATGATGATGCGTCTTGTCACCCTGTTCACGGCGCTTGCCCTGGGGCTTGCCGCATGTGGGAACAACAGCCAGCCGATGACCCTGGCCACTCCCTCCGTGCCCGAAGCCTATCAAGCGCGCGTGGACACCGGCCCGAACGGAGAGCCGGTCCAGATCCCTGCGATCCGCGCCGCCTATCTGACTGAACGGAACCAGCGCCAGCAGGTGCCCTATAACGGACCCGAAGCCCCTGGAACGATCGTGGTCGATCCCTATGCCCGCGTGCTGTATCACGTCCAGCCGGGCGGACAGGCGATGCGCTATGGCGTGGCGGTGGGCCGGGCGGGCACGGGCTATGCGGGAACGGCGACCATCGCGCGCAAGGCCGCATGGCCAAGCTGGCGGCCGACCGACAACATGATCCGCACCCAGCCCGACCTTTACGCGCAATTCGCGGGCGGGCTGTCGGGCGGGCTACACAACCCGCTGGGGCCGCGCGCCTTGTATCTGTATGAAGGCGGACGCGACACCTATTACCGGATCCACGGGACGATGGACCCGTCCTCGGTCGGCAAGGCCACCTCGGCGGGCTGCATCCGGCTGTTCAACCAGGACATCATGGACCTGTTCGGCCAGGTCAGCAACGGCACGACGGTTCATGTCCGCAGCCAGGCCGAAAGCCTGCGCTATGAAGGGCCGATGACCGAGACCCCCGAAGGCTATGTCGAACCCGCCGGACAGCCCTCTGTTCCGGCCGGCGCCGCGGCGCTGGCCCCGACGGCGGCCGCCTATCCGGCGACCTCGATGGTGACCGATCCCTATGCGGTCACGACCATCAGCACGCCCTACAGCGCGCCGGTCACGACCATCTCCCCGGTGGAAAGCGCCGTTCAGTAAATCGGGCGGATCGCCCTTGAAGGCCCCGGCTCCGACCGGGGCCTTTCCAATTGCAAAACCGGAAAATCTTTCGCAACATTCGCGCGAAATCACGCCGCCCCAGGGAAGAAGCGATGCCCAACTACAGCAAGCTGGAACAGGAACTTCTGACCGTGGAACAGCAGGCCCTGACCGGCAGAAGCCGTGGCCCGGCCCTTGGCCATCTGGACGACGGGGCACTGGGCGCGCTGATCGCCGAGTTGAAGGCCGCGGTCGAGCAGGCGGGACCGCGGGGCGAAAACGGCCAGGTGGCGGCAGCCGACCTCCTGGCGGCGGCCATCCGGCGGGCCAGGCGCGAACGGCGCAAGCGCAAGTCCGCCCCCGCATCCGGCAGCGCCAGCCCTACGGTCGCACCGGTCGCACCGGTCGCGCCGAAGCCTGAAAAGCCTGCCAAGCGCAAGCCCGCCTCGCCCGCCAGAAAGCCTGCCGGCCGCGAAAAGGCCGAGGTCCGCAAGCCTGACCTGCGCACCGGGTCGCGCCGCGTCGCCAAGGCGGGCGCCAAGCCCGCCGCCGCTGTTCCTGCCGAAACCGTGCTGGCTGCCAACGCACCCATGGCCCCCGTCAAGCCCACGACCCCGGTCCCATCCCTGCCGGAAAGTCCCGCCCCGGCAGTCAAGACCCAGGACAAGGCGGCCCGCAAGGCCGCGAAAGAGGCCGAGAAGGAAGCCCGCAAAGCCGCCCGCAAGGCTGAAAAGGACGTCGCCAAGGCAGAGAGGAAGGCCGAAAAGAAGGCGGCCCGCAAGGCAGAGAAGGACGCCCTCAAGGCCGGTGCGAAAGCCGACAAGCCGAAGGGCAAGGACAAGAAGAAGAACAAGGGCAAGGCCGGCAAGACCAAGCCCGATCCCTTGGACGTCGCCTGATCCTGCTTGCCATGACGATCCCCCGCCCCCCCGCAGGATGGTTCCGGCGAATGGCTGCGGTGCTGGCAATGCTGGCCGCGCCCGCCGCGCAGGCCTTTCCCGCCGTCGATGCGGTGGCTGGGCGCCCGCCCGCCCGCCAGTCGGAAACGCTGCGCTGCACGGATGACGGGCGCGATTGCGTCCGCCTGGATCACTATGCCGCCGATGTCTGCAAGCTGATCGAACGCAATGCCGCCGAACGCGGGCTGGACCCCAACTTCCTGGCCCGTCTGTTGTGGAAGGAAAGCCGGTTCGAACCGGGCGCGATCAGTCCCGTTGGCGCGCTTGGCATCGCGCAGTTCATGCCGGGCACGGCCGATCTTTACGACCTGCACGATCCGATGAACCCGGCGCAGGCGATCCACAAGTCGGCCTGGTATCTGCGCCACCTGACCAACATGTTTGGCAATATCGGCCTTGCCGCCGTGGCCTATAACGGAGGGGAAAACCGCGCGGCGCGCTTCATCGGCCAGAACGGCGGCCTGCCTTACGAGACACGGGACTATGTGGCCGCCATCACCGGGTTTGACGCGCTTCGCTGGCGCGACAATCCGCCCCCGGCCGGGGAACTGAAGCTGGCCCTGGACCCCGACCTGGCGTTTCGCCCGGCCTGCGAGAAGCTGGCGGGCGAACGCAGGCTGCGCGAATTCGTCACGCAGCCCAAGGTCTTTCCCTGGGGCGTGATCGTGGCCAGCCATCCCAGCCAGTCGGGCGTCATCAGCCAGGTCGCCCGCCTGAACCGCAGCCTGCGCCCGATCCTGGGCGACAAGCAGGTGGGTTATGTACGCAAGCGCCTCGGCGGGGGGCGCCCGGCTGTCTATACCGCGCAGATCGGATGGGACAGCAGGCGCGAGGCCGCCGCCTTCTGCAACCGCCTCAAGCAGTTGGGCGGGCGCTGCATCGTGCTGAGGAACTGAGGCCTACAGTCCGTTCAGCTGCGCAAAGACCTGGTCATAGCGCCCTTCGGCTTCGGCATTCTTCAGGAAGTCCAGCCTCTTGACCCCGACCAGGGGCGGCGTCGGATCCTGGTTCAGGATGCCCATCACCTCGTCGATGAAATCGGCCAGCGGCATGGCGTTCGGATCGGTGGCATGGCCGGGCATCAGGTCGGTCTGGACGGCGGGCGGCGCCAGCTCAAGCACCTCGATCCCGGTATCGCGCAATTGGGCGCGCAGGGATTGCGACCAGGAATGGATCGCGGCTTTCGTGGCCGAATAGGTGGGCGTCCGCACCAGCGGCACGAAGGCCAGGCCCGACGACACCGTCATGATCGTCGCTTGCGGCTGTTCCAGCAGATGCGGCATCAGCGCCGCCGTCAGCCGGATCGGGCCCAGCAGGTTGGTGGCGACCGTCGCCTCGGCCGTGTCCAGGAAATCGCCGGTCACCTCCTCGGCCACCATGATCCCGGCGTTGTGGATCACGACGTTCAGCGCCGGGTGATCCGCCGTAATCCGCGCGGCGAAGGCCCGGACGGCCTCGGCGTCGGTCACGTCAAGCGGGTGGCCGATCATGCCCGGATGTTCGGAGGCGATCTGGTCCAGAAGCGCCGCGCGGCGCCCGGTGATGATGACAGTGTTGCCCGCCGCATGGAGCCTCTGCGCCAGGGCAAGCCCGATCCCCGAGGTGCCGCCGGTCAGAAGGATGGTGTTTCCGCTGTTCTGCATCGCTTGTCCTTTCCGTTGGATGGGCTAGATATGGCACCAACTGCTTTCTTTTCGGAAGAAGGCACCGGAAAGATTTATACTTACCTGATGGAGAGTATCTTGCCGCCATCCCCGCCCCTGGCCGAAATCGATCCGCGCGTGACGCAACTGGTCAACGACCTGATCGGCCGCGTGGCTGACAAGTGGACCATGCTGATCCTGGAAGCCCTGACCGAGGGCGGAGAGATGCGCTTTTCCGCCATCGGCCGCGCGGTGCCGGGCATCAGCCAGAAGATGCTGACCCAGACCCTGCGGCAGATGGAGCGTGACGGATTGCTGACCCGCACCGTCCATCCGGTGATCCCGCCGCGCGTGGACTATCGCCTGACCGACCTGGGCCTTGGTCTGGCCGAGGCCTTCTGCGGCGTCTGGCAATGGGCCGAAACGCATCTGGACCGGATCGAGGCCGCGCGCCGCGACTTCGACAGCCGGTCGTAAGACAGGCGGTCGTAAGAACTGGGCCTAAAGAAAGCTCTGCGGGTCGATGTCCACCGACAGCCGCAGGTTCGTGGGCGGCTTATGCGGGGCCAGCCAGTCGGCGATGGCGGCCTGGACCGGAGCCTGGCGGGGGGCGTGGACCAGCATCCGCATCCTGTGGCGGCCCCGGATGCGTGCGATCGGCGCGGGGGCCGGACCCCAAAGCTGCGCGCCCGCCTGTTCCAGCGGCGCGGCATGGGCGGCCAGGTGGCGGGCGAAATCGCTGACCACGCTCAGGTCCGGGTGGGACAGGATGATGCCTGCCAGGCGGCCGAAGGGCGGCATTCCGGTGGCCTGGCGGCCTGCGGCCTCGGCGTTCCAGAAGGCCTCGTCCTCGCCCGAGAGAATCGCGCGGATCACGGAATGGTCGGGCTGATGGGTTTGCAGCAGGGCCAGGCCCGGCGTGGTCCCGGACATCCGGCCCGCGCGCCCCGCCACCTGGCGCATCAATTGGAAGGACCGTTCCGCCGCGCGCAGGTCGGCGCCCTGCAGGCCCAGGTCGGCGTCGATCACGCCCACCAGCGACAGGCGCGGGAAGTTGTGGCCCTTGGCGACGATCTGGGTGCCGATGATGATCTGGGTGTCGCCGTTCGCGATCTCGGCGATGGTGTCCTTCAGCGCGCGGGCGGAATGGAACAGGTCGGATGACAGGACCGTGGCCTTGGCGTCGGGAAAGCGGGCCGCGACCTCCTCGGCAATGCGCTCGACGCCGGGGCCGATGGGGGCCAGCTTGCCTTCCACCTTGCAGGACGGGCAGGCGGTCGGGATCGGCCGCGTTTCGCCGCATTGGTGGCAGATCAGGCGGTTCTGGAAGCGGTGTTCCACCATCCGCGCGTCGCATTGGTGGCAGGCGATCTGTTCGCCGCAGGCCCGGCAGACCGTGACGGGCGCAAAGCCGCGCCGGTTCAGGAACAGAAGCGACTGTTCCCCCTTGGCGATCCGCGCATCCACCGCCCCCGCCAGCGAGGGCGAGATCCAGCGGCCCGAGGGCATCTCCTCGGCCCGCAGGTCGATGGCGGCCATGTCGGGCAGTTCCGCCGTCCCATAGCGCGAGCGCAGATCCAGCCGCCGATACTTGCCCATGCCCGCGTTCACCCAGCTTTCCAGGGACGGCGTGGCCGATGCCAGCACCACCTGCGCCCCGTTGATGGATGCGCGCAGCACCGCCATGTCACGGGCGCTGTAATAGACCACGTCTTCCTGCTTGTAGCTGCTGTCGTGTTCCTCATCGACGACGATCAGTCCCAGGTCGCGGAAAGGCAGGAACAACGCCGAGCGCGCGCCCACCACAAGGCCCACCTGCCCCCTGCCCGCCATGTGCCACAGCCGGCGGCGTTCCGTGCGGGTGATGCCGCTGTGCCATTCGCCGGGCCGCGCGCCGAAGCGGGCCTCGACCCGGTCCAGGAATTCGGCCGAAAGCGCGATTTCCGGCAGCAGCACAAGCGCCTGCCGGCCCTGCGCCAGGCATTCGGCAACGGCTTCCAGGTAAACCTCGGTCTTGCCGGACCCGGTCACCCCGCGCAGCAGGGTGGTGCCATAGCCGCCCGCCCGCACCGCCCCGCGCAGGCTGTCGGCGGCGGCCTGCTGGTCGGCGTCCAGCGGCTTGCCGGCGCGCGCGGGATCCAGCGGGGGATAAGGCAGGTCGCGCGGGGCCTCAACCTCGGCCAGGGTGCCTGCGGCGACAAGGCCCTTGACCACCGCCGTGCCGACCCCCGCCAGTTGCGCCAATTCGGACGGCGCGAAGCTGGCCCCGCCGTGATCGGCCAGGACCTGCATCACGCGTTCCCGCGCCTCGGTCATGCGCGTCGGCGGCGTCCCTCCCGGCACGATCACGCGGCGCGCGGCGGGCGGCTGGTCCAGGTCGGGCGCGCGGGTCGCCATGCGCAGCATCAGCGGCAGCGGCGTCAGGGTGTAATCGGCCGCGCGGGTCAGGAAGTCCAGGAAACGCGCGTCAAAGGGTTCGGCGTCCAGCACGCGCGCCACGGGGCGCAGCTTGGCCAGGTCGAAATCGCCCAGGCCCGGCCCCCAGACCAGGCCCAGAACCCGGCGCGGCCCCAGCGGCACCTGCACAAGTTGGCCCTGCGCCACGCCCCCTTCGGGCGCCAGGTAATCCAGCACGCCCACCGGCTCGACCGTCAGGACGCCGATCCGGGCGCGGGCTTCGAAAAAGGCGGGCTGGGTTTTCATCGCCCTTGATAAAACCTCGCCCTGCGTCGGTTGCAAGGCCCGCCCTGCCCCTTTCGGCCAAGGCGGTTTTGCGCTATCACCCCAGCGAACCGCCTTACCGGAGCAGGACCATGAAATTCTTTCTTGATACCGCCGATGTGGATGCCATCCGCGAACTGAACGAACTGGGCATGGTCGATGGCGTGACCACCAACCCCTCGCTGATCCTGAAGGCCGGCCGCAACATCGAGGAAGTCACGCGCGAGATCTGCGAGATGGTCAGCGGCCCCGTTTCCGCCGAGGTCGTGGCCGAAAGCGCCGAGGACATGATCCGCGAAGGCCGCCATCTGGCCCAGATCGCGCCCAACATCGCCATCAAGGTGCCGCTGACCTGGGACGGGCTGAAGGCCTGCCGGACCTTTGCCGACGAAGGCCACATGGTCAACGTGACGCTGTGCTTCACCGCGGCCCAGGCGATCCTGGCCGCCAAGGCGGGCGCCACCTTCATCAGCCCCTTCGTGGGCCGGCTGGACGACATCGGCCTGGACGGCGTGGACCTGATCGCCGACATCCGCGAAATTTACGACAACTATGGGTATGAAACCCAGATCCTCGCCGCCTCGATCCGGTCGGTGAACCACATCGTCGAGGTGGGCAAGATCGGCGCCGACGTGATCACCGCACCCCCTGCCGTCATCAAGTCGATGGCAAAGCATGTCTTGACGGACAAGGGGCTTGAGCAGTTCACTGCCGACTGGGCCAAGACCGGTCAGAAGATCGGCTGAACAAAGGGGACAGGCATGGGGACGGAACAGCAGGCGGGGCTGGACCCGGAAACGCGCGACAAGCTGCTGGCCGATCCCGGCGTCATCCTGGCCGACCGCGACCTGATGCGCGCCCTTGTCGCCGCGCGCGAGGCCGAGGTCGGCGACAACGTGATCGACATCCGCGGCCGCGCGATGGAGGCGCTGGAAACGCGCCTCGACCGGCTGGAATCGCAGCATGAAAGCGTGATCGCGGCGGCCTTCGACAACCAGTCGGGCACGGCGGTGATCCATCGCGCGGTGATCGGGCTGCTGGAATCGGCCGATCTGGCGGAACTGGTGGACAGCCTGCAATCCGACATCGCCCCCCTGCTGCGGATCGAGACCCTGCGGCTGGTGGTCGAACCCGACCCCATCATCCCCGGCCTGCCCGAGGATGCGGTCCTGGTGCCCGAAGGCGCCATCGGCCGGATCGTCGCGGCCGGGCGGCGCACGCCGCGCGGCGACGACATCGTCTTGCGCCCGGCCTCGCCCGTCACGCAACTGATGCACGGCCGGTCCGTCGCCTCCGAGGCGCTGTTGCCCATCGACCTGGGCGCGCGACGCCCCCGCGCCATGCTGCTGATGGGCAGCGCCGACAAGACCCGCTTCATGCCCGCGCATGGCACCGACCTGCTACGGTTCTTTGCCCAGGTCTTCCGGCTGGTCCTGCTGTCGCGGCTGCGCGGATGACGCGGCCGCTGGCCGTCGGTCCCTTGGCCCTGGCCCCCGCTATGGCCGATGCCCTGGCCCGCTGGCTGGAGGTCGAGGCCGCGACCCGCGACCGATCGGACCACACGATCACCGCCTATCGCGGCGATCTTCTGGCCTTCCTGGCCTTCCTGGGCGGCCATCACGGGCAACCCGCCACGCCGAAATCCCTGGCTGACCTGCGCCAGACCGACATGCGCGCCTTCGCCGCCGCCGAACGGGCGCGGGGCCTGGGTGCGCGGTCGCTGGCCCGGCGGCAATCGGCGGTGCGCAGCTTCCTGCGCTGGATCGGGGACCGCGAGGGCCATGACCTGTCGGCGGCGCTTTCCACCCGCAGCCCGAAATACACCCGGTCCCTGCCCCGCCCCCTGACGCCCGACCAGGCGCGGGATACGCTGGACATGGTGGCCCTGGGCCATGACACGCCCTGGGTCGCCGCCCGCGACACGGCTGTGATGACGCTGCTGTGGGGCTGCGGGCTGCGTATCTCCGAGGCGCTGTCCCTGAATGGCGACGACTGGCCCTTCCGCGACAGCCTGACCATCACCGGCAAGGGCGGTCGCCAGCGTCACGTTCCCGTCCTGCCGGTGGCGCGTCAGGCCGTGGCCGATTACCTGCGCCTTTGCCCCTGGGAACCGACCCCCGGCCAGCCGCTGTTCCGCGGCGTGCGGGGCGGGCGGCTGGCGCCCGGCATTATCGAGGGGGCGATGCAGAAGGCCCGCGCGGCCCTGGGCCTGCCCCCCACGGCCACGCCCCACGCGCTGCGCCATTCCTTTGCCACGCATCTGCTGGCGGCGGGGGGCGACCTGCGCACGATCCAGGAACTGCTGGGACATGCCAGCCTGTCCACCACCCAGGTCTATACCGGCGTCGATGACGCGCATCTGATGGCCGTCTATCGGGCCGCGCATCCGCGTGGCTAGCCCGGCGGGGTTGGGGTCGAACCGGGCCGCGCGTTGCCGCGTTCAGCACGCAGGATCAGAAGGATATCACCATGACCACACATGCGATCTTCAACCGGCCGATGGATGCCCCCGTTCCCCAGGGCCTTGACCAGGCGATCTTCGGCATGGGCTGCTATTGGGGGGTGGAACGGCTGTTCTGGCAGCAGAACGGGGTCTGGCTGACCCAGGTGGGTTTCGCGGGCGGCACGGTCGAGAACCCGACCTATGACCAGGTCAAGACCGGCACCACCGGCCATGCCGAGGTCGTGCGCATCCTTTATGACAGTTCCAAGATCAGCTATGACCACCTGCTGCAACTGTTCTGGGAAAACCACGACCCGACCCAGGGCGACCGGCAGGGGAACGACGTGGGAAGCCAGTATCGCAGCCTGATCATGGCCTTCAACGACAGCCAGCTTTCCGCGGCCGAGGCGTCGAAGATCGACTATGACAACCGCCTCGCCGTGGCGGGCTTTGGCAAGATCACCACGCAGATCGTCGGTCCCGCGCCCTTCTGGCCCGCGCACGAGGCGCATCAGCAGTATCTGCACAAGAATCCCGATGGTTATTGCGGCCTGAAGGGCACGGGGGTAGAGGCGTCCATGCCCAACCCGGATCCGATCCCATGACCACCTATTCCGCGCTGACCCATGTCCAAGGCCGCGAGGCCGCCGAAGCCCTGGCCGAGGCCTGCGAGGATCTGGAGCCCGAGCCCGTCGGCACCGGCGTCTTCGAGATCGAGGACGGATCGGACCGCTGGGAGGTGGGCGTCTATTTCACCGAAGCGCCGGACGAGATCGCGCTTGCGCTGTTGGCTGCGGCCTTCGGGGCCAACCCGTTTGCGGTGTCCGAACTGCCCGACGTGGACTGGGTCGCCCATGTGAAGCGCGAACTGACCCCGGTGCGCGCCGGGCGCTTCTTCGTCCATGGCAGCCATGACGCCGACAAGGTGCCCGAGGGTGTCGAGGCGCTGTGGATCGAGGCCGCGATGGCCTTCGGCACCGGCCATCACAACACCACCAAGGGTTGCCTCGAGGCGCTTGACCGGCTTGAAGCGCAGGGCTTCCAGCCCCGCCGCATCGTCGATATCGGCTGCGGCACGGCGGTCCTGGCAATGGCGGCGGCGCGGCTGTGGCCGGTGACGGTGCTGGCCAGCGACATCGACGCGGTGGCGGTGGATACGGCTTCGGCCAACGTGATCGCCAACGGACTGGACGGCCGGGTCATCTGCATCGAGGCGGCGGGCTTCGGCCACCAGATGCTGGAAGACAACGCCCCCTATGACCTGGTGCTGGCCAATATCCTCAAGCAGCCTCTGATCGACCTGGCCCCGCAGATGGGTGCGATGGTCGCCCCCGAAGGCCGGATCATCCTGTCGGGCATCCTGGTCACCCAGGCCGACGAGGTCGTGGAAACCTATCGCAGGCAGGGGTTCGACCTGGACCGGCGTGACGATCTGGCGGATTGGTCGGCGCTGACGCTGGTGCGGAAATCCTGATCGGCCAGGGCAGACTTGAAAAACCGGGGAATGCATGCTATCTGACGGTGGCTGATGTTCTTCCTTCGACCTTCTGTCTGCTTCACGGCTTCAGATGTTCTTGCGACGACTGGGCCGCGCCACCGCAATCTCGCGGGTGGCATACATGACAGGAGATATCACGATGGCCAATGGCACCGTGAAATGGTTCAACGCAACCAAAGGCTTCGGCTTCATCCAGCCCGAGCATGGCACGAAGGACGTGTTCCTTCACATTTCGGCCGTGGAACGCGCCGGTCTCCGCGAGATCAAGGACGGCCAGGCCGTGACCTTTGACGTGGAACGTGGCCGCGACGGCCGCGAATCGGCGACCAACCTCGCCCTGGCCTAAGACGCCTTCCGAATGATCCGGGGTGGCGGCACTGGTCGCCTCCCCCTTCCCGGTCCTGGACGCCTTGCGCGGGATCGGATGACTTTCCCCGAAAGAGAAAATTTGATCGAGATTCACTGGGGCCAACCCCTGTCCTTTGTCGTTTCGCCTGACGGCGAGACGAAGACCTTCACCACCCTTGAAACCGCGGCCCATTGGCTGGAACGCAGATGGCCAATCGACGATGTGCATCGCCGCCATGCAGCCCGGATGCTGGACGCCGCCGCCCATTGCATGACCCCTGTCGGTTCTGCACGAAAGGCCTTTTCGGCCGCTGCACGAAGCGCGGGCTTCCGGCCCGTCAACCAGCACTGAGCGAACAAGAAAAAACCCCCTCTGCGACCGCATCGGGGGTTCGTTCGTCAAACCGGGACGGCTATGGCTTAGAAGCCGCGTGCAATCCGCGCAATGTCGCCGCGGCACAGACCGATATCGTCCAGCTCGCGATCCGACAGGCGGCTCAGTTCACGACGGGTCACGCGGGCATCGTTCCACGCGGACAGCATCGAGAAGAAGTTTGCAACGACATTGCCAACGCCCCCAACAGCCAGGCTGCGGTTCAGTTCCATCGTCGACATTTTCATCACCTGTTTCAGAAGTGCCCGACCATCGGGCATTGCTTCATGCAACAGCATATAGGCCGGGCAAACCGCCAAGAGTAGCCGCAGGAGGGGCAATGCCGCTATGCAGAAAACGCAGATTTGAAAAGGGTTAGAAGGACGAACTGGTCGTTTTTAGCCCCGGAATGCCGCATTGCGGCATGAATTTCACTGCCAATCGCCCAGCGTCGCCTGCCACAAGGCAAGTGCCGCAACGGCAGCCGTGTCGGCCCGCAGGATTCGCGGGCCCAGACTGATGCGGCTGACATAAGGCAGGGCCGTCAGGCGCGCCCGTTCGGCATCCGAAAAGCCACCTTCGGGACCGATCAGGATGGCCCAGGAACCATGCGGCAGACCCGCCAGGGTTTGCGCGGGCCCCGCCATCGCCTCATCCGCCCACAGGATGCGGCGGGATTCGTCCCAGCCGTCCAGCAGGCGCGCCAGCGGGACCAGATCGGCAACCGGGGGCACGAAGGTGCTGCCGCATTGTTCCGCCGCCTCGACCGCATGGGCTTGCAGGCGGTCCTGACGGATGCGCTCGGCATTGGTGAAATCGGTCTGCACGGGCAGGATGCGCGCCGCGCCCATTTCGGCCGCCTTTTCGACGATGAAGTCGGTGCGCGCCTTCTTGATCGGCGCAAAGCACAGCCACAGGTCGGGCGGATCGCGCTGCGGGGCAGTCTGTTCCAGAACGTCCAGCGATCCGCCGCGCTTGGAGATCTGGACAATGCGCGCGGACCAGGCCCCGTCGCGGCCATTGAAGACCTCGACCATCGCGCCGGGGGACAGGCGCATCACGCCGCCCAGGTAGTGCGCCTGCGCGGCGTCCAGGGGCACGGGTTGTCCTGCGCCCAGCGGGTGATCTATGAACAGCCTGATCCTTGCCATGGGGCCAGACGCTATGCAAAGCCGGACGGAAAGACCAGACACCGTCATCGACGCGCCCAAGGGAAATTGGGTGGACACGATCGCCCCGCCGGCCTGGCGGCCCTGGCTGCGGCTGTCCCGCGCCGACCGTCCCATCGGCACCTGGCTGCTGCTGCTGCCCTGCTGGTGGGGGATCGGGCTGGCGATGATGGCCGACGGCCCCCGCTGGGTGGACCTGTGGATCGCCATCGCCTGCACTGTCGGCGCCCTGGTGATGCGGGGGGCGGGCTGCACCTGGAACGACATCACCGACCGCGACATCGACGACAAGGTGGCGCGCACCCGGTCCCGCCCCCTGCCATCGGGCCAGGTGACGCTGCGCGGGGCCTATGGCTGGCTGGTGGCGCAATGCCTGGTGGGGCTGGCGATCCTGCTGACGCTGGACGGGGCGGCGATCTGGATGGGCGTCGCCTCGCTGGCTTTGGTGGCGATCTATCCCTTTGCCAAGCGCTTCACCTGGTGGCCGCAGGTCTTCCTGGGACTGGCCTTCAACTGGGGCGTCATGCTGGCCTATGCGGCGCATATGGGGCGGCTGGACGCGGCGCCGGTGGTGGCCTGGGTCGCGGGGATCGCCTGGACGATCTTCTATGACACGATCTATGCCCACCAGGATGTCGAGGACGACGCCCTGATCGGCGTGAAATCCACGGCGCGGCTGTTCGGCGACAACAGCGCACGCATCCTTGCGGGCTTTGCGGTGCTGACGGTGCTGCTGCTGGCGGTTGCGATCTCACTGACGGGTCGCAATCTGTTGATGGGCTTTGCAGGCTTGGCCGGATTTGCCGCGCACCTTGCCTGGCAGTTGCGGAATTTCCAACCGGAACAAGGGGCTGTGTGCCTGCGGCTGTTCCGGTCGAACCGCGACGCCGGGCTGATCCTTGCGCTGTTTCTTGCCTTGGCGGGGCTGGTCTGATTGCGTGGCGGCCATCGCGCCGCTAGACGACGCGTTCAGGAAACAGCCCGAGGTCATGCTCCATGGCGTCATCCCGCAGGCGGCTTCTGTCGCCGGTCGCCTCCATTCTGGTCCTGTCCGCCGCGGGTGGGCTGTGCTGGCTGGGCGCCGAAGCCGCCGCCCGCTATGTCGAGGATCGGTCCCGGCAGGATGTGGAACTGGCGCTGCACGCATCGGGGCAGAACTGGGTGACGGTCACGACCGACGGGTTGCAGGTCCGCCTGACCGGAACCGCCCCGTCCGAGATCGACCGCTTCCGCGCCATGACCCAGGCGGCAAGCGCGGCCGATCCATCGCGCGTGGTGGACCGGATGTCGGTCGCTTCAGCCGATGCCATCACCCCGCCTGATTTCAAGATCGAACTTCTGCGCAACGACCAGGGGATTTCGCTGATCGGTCTGGTCCCGGCCTCGACCGACCGGGCGGGATTGCTGCGGATGCTGCGCGATGAAACGGCCGCGCCCCAGGTCACCGATCTGCTGGAAACCGCCGACTATGCGGTGCCCGAAGGCTGGGACGCGGCGCTGCAATACGGGTTGCGCGCGACACAAAGCATGACGCAGGCCAAGATCTCGATCCAGCCGGGCAGCGTGACGATTTCGGCACTGGCCGACAGCGCGGATGAAAAGGGCCGCCTTGAATCCGCGCTGCGCCGGGGGGCACCGAAGGGGATCACGCTTGTCACCGACATTTCCGCGCCCCGCCCCGTGATCGCGCCCTTTACCCTGCGCTTCGTCAAGGATGGGGACGGCGCCCGGTTCGAGGCCTGTGCCGCCGACACCGAGGAAGGCCGCGACCGGATCGTCGCGGCGGCGCAGGCCGCAGGCGTTCCCGACGTGCCCGCCTGCACGCTGGGCCTGGGTTCGCCGTCCGCCGACTGGGCCGATGCGGCGGTTGCGGCCATCGGCGCGGTGGCCGGCCTGGGCCAGGGCAGGGTCACGCTGTCGGATGCCGATATCGCCCTGACGGCGCCGCCCTCGGTCCCGCGCCCGGCCTTCGACGCGGCCGTGACCGGGCTGCAGCAGGCCCTGCCTTCGGTCTTTTCGCTGCAATCGACCCTGGAACAGGCCCCCGACGACGCGACCCCAGGGCCGATGGAATTCACCGCCACCCTGTCGGACGCGCAGGTCCTGGACATGCGCGGGCCGATCAGCGACGACCGCATGGCGGAAACGGTGGACAGCCTGGCACGCGCCCGCTTTCCGACCGTCCAGGCGGACCTGACCGGCGACCCGCGGGTGCCGCAAGGCTGGACGGTGCGCGTCATCGGCGCGATCGAGGCCTTGGATACCCTTCAGACCGGCAGCGTCCGCGTGACGCCCGACCTGATCCGCGTGACTGGCACCTCGGGCGATCCCGGCGCGCCCGAGGCGGCGGCGGCCCGGCTGGGCGAACGGCTGGGACCGGGCGTGCAATACGAACTGGCGATCCGTTATGACCGGCGGCTGGATCTGTCGCTGAACCTGCCTGACGGACCGGAATGCGTCCGGCAGTTGAACATCATCATGTCCGAATCCGAGATCGGCTTCGAACCGTCCAAGGCCGCCATCGCCGGCGATCCCGCCCCCACGCTGGACCGGCTGGCCGCCGTCATGGCCGAATGCGCCGATTACCAGATCGAGGCCGGGGGCCATACCGACTCTCAGGGGTCCGAGGGCTTCAACGCCGACCTGTCGCGGGGCCGGGCACAGGCCCTGGTCGCCGCCATGGCGGATGCGGGCATCGACACATCCCACATGACCGCGCGCGGCTATGGCGAAAGCCAGCCCATTGCCTCGAACGAGACCGAGGAAGGCCGCGAGGAAAACCGCCGCATCGAATTCCGCCTGCTGTCGGATCACCCGGTCCGCAGCGCCCCCCTGCCCGCGCCGGTGACGCTGTCGGGCCTGACCACGGAACCCCTGCCGCCAGACCAGCCCGGTTCGGACCTGATCGGCCCCGTCCAGCCGCCCGCGCAGCCGCAGATGTTCGGACCCGAGATGCCGCGCGTCACCGTCGGACCGACCGCCCCCGCGACCGTCGGCGCCAGCGAGGTGTTCCAGACACTGGACGAACGCGAGGAAAACATTAGGCTGCCGGTCCTGACGCCGACGCCCGACACGCCCCGCCCCTCGCCCCGGCCGGACGAAGAAGGCTCCGATGCCGATTGATCGCGCCGAATGACCGCAAGGTGAACCAAATCCCATGAACCGTACGGAATTCGTCACTGTCACCACGATCATCCTGTTCGGCGTCTTTGTGCTGGGCTGGTTCGCAAGCTGGCTGATCGGGCGCCTGACGCGGCCCAGCCCGGCCGACCTGGCCGATCTGGCGCGGCAGTTGCACGACACCGAACGCGAACGCGACAAGGCCATTGTCCTGTTGAAGGAACGCGAGGCCCGTCTTGCCGCTGCGCAAGAGGAACTGGACGCCGCCATGGAGGGCTTGCGCGAAAGCCGCACCGAGATCGAGGAACTGCGCGACTACATCGAACGCAAGCTGGCCCGCCGGTAAGGCAGCAAGGACGCCCATGACCCGGACCTATATCCTGCTTGCGCTTGCGATCCTGGCCGAGGTGATCGCCACGACCGCCCTGGCCCGATCCGACAGCTTCACCCGGCTGGGCCCCAGCGTGGTGGCGGCCCTGGGCTATGGCGTGGCCTTCTGGCTGCTGTCCTTTCCCTTGCGGGTCATGCCGACCGGCATCGTTTATGCGATCTGGTCAGGGATGGGCATCCTGCTGGTATCCGCCATCGCCTGGATCTGGTACCGGCAAATGCTGGATTTCGCGGCGATCCTTGGCTTGGCGCTGATCCTGGCGGGGGTCGTGGTCATCAACGTCTTTTCGAAATCCATCATGCATTGAGGGGGCGGCGGGAACCGCCCCCGCCTGGGTCACGCCACCTCGGCGAAGACGGTCTTCAGCGCCCGTTCCAGCTTGTCGAAGATTTCGTCCATCTGCGGCTCGGTCAGGATGAAGGGCGGGCACAGCACAATGGACTGGCCCAGCGGACGGCAGATCAGGCCCAGGTCGGTGCAGGCATTGGCGATGCGTTCGCTGACCGACAGATGCGCGTCGAAGGGCGTCTTGGTGGCCTTGTCGCGCACGGCTTCCAGCGCCCACATGAAGCCCACGCCGCGCAACTCGCCGATATGGTCGCTGCGTTCCATGATGGCGCGCAGGCCGGATTCCAGCCGGGGGGCAAGGCGCTTGACGTTGTCCGCCAGGCCTTCGTTCATCACCACGTCGATGGCCTTCAGCGCGATGGCGCAGCCGACCGGGTGGCCCGATGCGGTGAAGCCGTGCGGGAATTCCTCGATCCGGTCGATGGCCCTTTGCAGCCGGTCGGTCAGGTCCGGCCCCAGGATCACCGCCCCCATCGGGAACAGCCCGGCGGTCAGGTTCTTGGAACTGATGATCGCGTCCGGCATGAAGTCATAGGTCTGGCAGCCCCAGGTGTTGCCGGTCCGGCCGAAGCCGGTGATGACCTCGTCCGAAATCATCGGGATGTCGTATTTCCGCAAGATCGGCAGCACCGCCTGGAAATAGCCCTTGGACGGCGGGATCACGCCCCCCGCGCCCTGCACGGGTTCGGCGAAAAAGCCCGCGATGGTGTCGGCGCCTTCGCGCTGGATCGTGTCTTCCAGTTCCCGCGCAAGCCGCTGGGTGAACTGTTCCTCGGTCTCACCCGCCTCGCCGTATCGCCAGTAATGCGGGCAGGTCAGGTGGATGAAGCCGGGCAGCGGCAGGCCGAAGACCTCGTTATAGGGCTTGCCGGTCATGCTGGCCGAAACCGCCGTCACGCCGTGATAGGCGTTCCAGCGGGTCAGGATCTTGCGGCGCTGCGGGTTGCCTTCGGATGCGTGCAGGAACCACAGCATCTTGACCATGGTGTCGTTCGCCTCGGATCCCGAGTTCGTGTAGAACACCTTGCCGCGTTCGAAGGGCGACACCTCGACCAGCTTTTCGGACAGCATCACCGTCTGGTCGGACAGGCGCCCGAAAAAGGCGTGGTATCCGGGGAAGCGGTCGTATTGGGCCTTCGCGGCCTCGGCCAGACCCTTGTAGTCGAAGCCCGCGACCATGTTCCACAGGCCAGAATTGGCATCCAGATAGCGGCGGCCGTTCACATCGACGACATAAGGCCCCTCGCCATGGGTCAGCACCACCGCGCCGCGGCTGGCGACGCTGGGCAGGTCCGTGAAGCCGTAAAGCGAGTATTCGTCGGCGCGGGCTTCCCAGCTTTGCGGTTTGTTCATCATCGCCTCCATCGGTTTGACCGCAGGCTAGCCGGGCCGCTGCGGGCGTTCAATGGGGGCGTCAGGGACGGCGCAGGCCGATCATGTCCAGTTCCGCCTCGATCCCCGACAGAGGCTGGCCGCGCACCTCGGCCACCAGCGAATCGAACCGTTCGCGTAGCACGGCCTTTTCCGCGCCCCGGCAATCGTTCCAGGGCCGCCCTGCAGGGCCATCACCAGAACGTAATACCAGATGAAATGCGGCTTGCTGCCCGCCACCAGCATGGCGCGATAGGCGTCATGCGCGCCCACCCGGCGCAGCGTCGCGGCATCGGGAATGCCTGCGGCGATCAGCGCCTTGGCGGTCGCCGGGCCGATCGTGTTGATCGTCGTCAGATCGCTGTCCATCGCGTGCCTTTCCAAGCCCCCGTGATTCCTGTATCAGCACGCTACCTCCCAAGGACAGCGGCAATGAACGACCAGGCCAATCCCCCGGCAGTGAAAAAGCTTTTCATCAAGACCTATGGCTGCCAGATGAACGTCTATGACAGCCAGCGCATGGCCGAGGCCATGGGCGCCGAAGGCTATGTCCTGACCGAGGATCAGGCGGATGCGGACATGGTCCTGCTGAACACCTGCCATATCCGCGAAAAGGCGGCCGAGAAGCTCTATTCCGACCTGGGCCGCCTGAAGCCGCTGAAGGCGGAAAAGCCCGACCTCAAGATCGGCGTTGCCGGCTGCGTAGCCCAGGCCGAGGGCGAGGAGATCGTGCGCCGGATGCCGCTGGTCGATCTGGTCGTGGGGCCGCAGACCTATCACCGCCTGCCCGCCATGCTGCGCGGCGAGGCGCCCGCGATCCTGACCGAGTTCCCCCCCGAGGACAAGTTCGACCACCTGCCCCAGCGCCGCGCGACCCGCCGCGCGCCCGCAGCCTTTCTGACGGTGCAGGAGGGCTGCGACAAGTTCTGCGCCTTCTGCGTCGTCCCCTATACGCGCGGGGCCGAGGTCAGCCGTCCCGTGGACCGCATCCTGCGCGAGGCGCGCGATCTGGTGGACCGGGGCGTGCGGGAAATCACGCTGCTGGGCCAGAACGTGAACGGCTGGCATGGCGCGGGGTCGGATGGCGAATGGGGCTTTGGCCGGCTGATCCGGGCGCTTGCGGATATCGAGGGGTTGGACCGCATCCGCTATACGACCAGCCATCCCAACGACATGGGGGACGACCTGATCGCGGCGCATCGCGACATCCCGCAGCTTATGCCCTATCTGCACCTGCCCGTGCAGTCGGGCAGCGACCGCATCCTGAAGGCCATGAACCGCAAGCATACGGCGACCCAATACCTGCGCCTGATCGACCGCATCCGCGAGGCGCGGCCCGACATCATGCTGACCAGCGATTTCATCGTGGGCTTTCCGGGCGAAACGGATGGGGACCACCAGGACACCCTGCGCCTTGTCGCGGAAGTCAACTTCGGCACCGCCTTCAGCTTCAAGTATTCGCCCCGCCCCGGCACCCCCGCCTATGACCGCCCCGAGGTGGAAGGCGCGGTGGCCGACCAGCGGCTGCAGGAATTGCAGGCCCTGCTGACGAAACAGCAGAAGGCCGCGCAGGAGGGCATGGTCGGTCGCACCCTGGGCGTGCTGTTCGAAAAGCCGGGCCGGCAGGCAGGCCAGATGATCGGCAAGTCGGATTACCTGCATTCGGTCTTCGTGGACGCGCCCCAGGCGCAGGTGGGCGACCTCGTGTCCGTGCGGATCGTGGAAAGCGCGGCCAATTCGCTGCGGGGCGAACTGGCAGGCTGACATATGCCGCAATCGCAAGCCCTTTACCGCCATGACGATTATCTGATCACCTTGCATCAGCCGGACCGCGTCAGCGCGCCCTGACCCAGTACCAGGGACTGGATCAGGCGTCGTTCCAGGCAGCGGTCGCGCCGGCTGTCGAGGGGCGCGAGGTGGTGTGCCATGGTTCCAGCCTCGGCGGCTATGCACCTGCAGGGATGCGGCGCACCGGCATAGGTTGATCCGGGACCGGCAAAATCCCTGCCCTTCGGAACCGTCCCCCACAGGCGCGGTTAAGCCTGACGCAGCAGGCAAGGAGGCCGGCATGGACGACGACCGGGTATGGAAGTTCGAGGAACGCCTGTGGCGCGCCTCGGAAGAACGCTATCACGAAAGGGTCGATCCCGAATGCGTCATGGCGCTTAGCCATGCGCCGCATCTGTTCGCGGGCCAGGCCGCCGTCGATGCGGTCAGCGGCACCCCCGAATGGGACGAGGTGGCGTTCGACGACAAGACCATATCCCGCCCCGAGGAAGGCATGATCGTCGTCGGCTACAATGTCACGGCATCCAAGGGCGACACGCGGTTCAAGGCCGCCTGCACCTCGGTCTATCGCCGGCGCGGGCACGAGGATTGGACCGTGGTGCAGCACGCGCAGGTGGTGCCGTCGGGCGGCACGAAGGGCCAGCACTGAAAACGATGCGGCCGGTCCCCAGGAACGCGCGAACATACGGGGGACCGGCCTCTTTCGCATCAGTAGCCTGACACGAAAGTCCGATGCGCCGGGTCATCGCCAAGGGCGATGTCGGACGCTATGATGAAAGACCGGCCCCCAGGAACGCGCGAACAGGACAGGGGCCGGTCTCTTTCGCCTGCGGTGGTGCGCACAGGCGAAAGCCGGGGATCCGGGCGGGGTTATTCCCCGCCGCCCAGACCGTGGACATAGGTGGCGACGGCGCGGATCTCGGCCTCGGACAGGCGCGTGTTCCAGGCGGGCATCACCCCGTAAGGTCCTTCGCTGACGATGCGGGTCAGCGTTTCGTGATCGTTGCCGTAGAGCCAGACGGCATCGGCCAGGTTGGGCGCGCCTTGGCTGCGGTCGCCCGTGCCGTCCTCCATATGGCAGGCCGAGCAGTTGTCGGCATAGACCTGCATCCCGTCGGCCGCCTTGGCGTCGTCATGCGGCTGATCGGAGAGCGACAGGACGTAATGCACGACTTGGTCGATCTGCGCCCGTTCCAGGATACCGTCGCTGCCAAAGGCAGGCATCTGCGAATAGCGCGTGTCCCCGTCCTGCGGATCGCGGATGCCGTGCTGCAGCGTCAGGTGGATGTCCTCAAGCGTGCCGCCCCACAGCCAGTCGTTGTCCAGCAGGTTCGGATAGCCCCGCGCGCCGCCCGCGCCCGATCCATGGCATTGCGCGCACCAGGTGCGGAACACCGCGCCCCCGGCATTGGTCGCATAGCTCAGCAGTTCCGGGTCGCCGGGGATCGCGTCCAGGTCCACCTCGGCCAGGCGGGTCTGGATGGCGGCGTTGGCCTGGTCGAAACGCTCGATCTCGGCCGCGACTTCCTGGCGGTAATCGGTGCCCAGCACGCCCTTGGTCGCCTGGTTGACCAGCGGGATGGCCGGATAGGCGATCACATAGCCCACTGCCCAGACGATCGTGGCATAGAAGGTCCACAGCCACCAGCGGGGCATCGGGTTGTCGTATTCGGTGATTCCGTCCCACTGGTGCCCGGTGGACCCCACCTCTTGCACGAGGCCCTTGCGGGTCGGCTTGCGCATCTTGGGGGCCACCGGCTTGTCGGCGCGGGGGCGTTCGGGGATCTCTCCGACGATCTTGGCCGCGTGCTCGCTGTCGGCCGCGTGGCGCTGGACCGAAATCCGGTTGTCGGGATTGGCGGGATCCAGGTGCGGATCGACTGGCTTGTCCTTGTCGTTGTCGGCCATCACCGGCCCTCCTTGTCGTCCGCGTCGGCGGGACGGTTCTCGTTCCTGAAGATGCTTTCGGCGGCGTCGCGGTGGGTCTTGCGCGATCCGGGGCGGAACACGAACAGGATCACGCCCACGAAGAACAGCACCAGAAGCAGCAGCGCCCAACTGTCGGCCAGGCCGCGCAGGAAGCTGTAGGTTTCCATGCCCGCCCCCTTACCGCGTCGGATCCGGCTCGAAGGTCGAGAAATCGACCATCGTGCCCAGCACTTGCAGATAGGCGATCAGCGCGTCCATTTCCGTCAGCTGCGGCTGGCGGTCGAAGTTGCGTTGCTGCGCGCCCGGATAGCGTTCCTGAAGGCCTTCGGCATCGGCATTGGGATCGGCCTGTGCCCGGAAGTCGGCGACGGATGCCGCGATCATCTCCTCGGAATAAGGGACGCCGACCAGGGCATCGGTTTCCACGCGGTCGCGGACATATTGCGGGCTGATGATGCGATCCATCAGGAAGCCGTATTTCGGCATGATGGATTCCGGGACCAGGGCCTGCGGGTCGCGCAGGTGGTCCAGGTGCCATTCGTCCGAATAGCGCCCGCCCACGCGCGCCAGATCCGGCCCGGTGCGCTTGGATCCCCACTGGAAGGGATGGTCATACATCGATTCGGCTGCCAGCGAATAATGGCCGTAACGCTCGACCTCGTCGCGCATCGGGCGGATCATCTGGCTGTGGCAGACATAGCAGCCCTCGCGGACATAGATGTCGCGGCCGGTCAGTTCCAGCGGGGTGTAGGGGCGGACCCCTTCCACCTTCTCGATGGTGTTTTCCAGATAGAACAGGGGCGTGATCTGGACCAGGCCGCCGATGGTCACGACCAGAAAAGAAAAGATCAGCAGAAGCGTCGCGTTCTTTTCGAGGATCTTGTGTTTTTCAAGAATTTGCATGGCTCGCGCTCCCTTATTCGGCCGGCACGCCGATGGCGGTCGAATGGGCTTTGGGCTGGCGGGCCACGGTGGCCCAGAGGTTGTAGGCCATGATGATCCCACCAGCGAGGTAGAGGACCCCGCCCAAGGCACGCACCACGTTCATCGCGAACTTGGCCTGCACGGTGTCGGCAAAGGCGTTGACCAGGAAGCCATGGCTGTCCACCTCGCGCCACATCAGGCCTTCCATGATGCCCGACACCCACATGGAGGCGGCGTAGAGGACCAGGCCGATGGTCGCCAGCCAGAAGTGCCAGGAAACCAGCGACAGGCTGTAGAGGCGTTCCCGGCCCCACAGGCGCGGCGTCAGGTAGTACAGCGCGCCGAAGGTGATCATGCCGTTCCAGCCAAGGGCGCCGGAATGGACGTGGCCGATGGTCCAGTCGGTGTAATGCGACAGGCTGTTCACGGCCTTGATCGACATCATCGGGCCTTCGAAGGTCGCCATGCCATAGAAGCCGACGGCCACCACCATCATCCGCAGGATCGGGTCGGTGCGCAGCTTGTCCCAGGCCCCCGACAGGGTCATCAGCCCGTTGATCATGCCGCCCCACGAGGGCATCCACAGCATGATCGAGAACACCATCCCCAGCGTCGAGGCCCAGTCGGGCAGCGCGGTGTAATGCAGGTGGTGCGGACCGGCCCAGATATAGAGGAAGATCAGCGCCCAGAAGTGGATGATCGACAGCTTGTAGCTATAAACCGGGCGTTCGGCCTGCTTCGGGATGAAATAGTACATCATCCCCAGGAAGCCCGCGGTCAGGAAGAAGCCCACGGCGTTGTGGCCATACCACCACTGCACCATCGCGTCCTGCACGCCCGCGAAGACCTGGACCGACTTCGATCCAAAGATGCTGACCGGGATCGCCAGGTTGTTGACGATGTGCAGCATCGCGATGGTGACGATGAAGGCCAGATAGAACCAGTTGGCGACGTAGATGTGAGGTTCCTTGCGCTTGATCACGGTGCCCAGGAACACGGCCAGATAGGCCACCCAGACCAGCGTCAGCCACCAGTCCACATACCATTCCGGTTCGGCATATTCCTTGGACTGCGTGGCCCCCGCGATATAGCCGGTCGCGGCCAGCACGATGAACAGGTTGTAGCCCCAGAACACGAACCACGCGAGGTTGCCGCCCCAG
The DNA here is from genome assembly GCF_002901215.1 of Paracoccus sp. SY. Taxonomy (NCBI): domain Bacteria; kingdom Pseudomonadati; phylum Pseudomonadota; class Alphaproteobacteria; order Rhodobacterales; family Paracoccaceae; genus Paracoccus; species Paracoccus sp. SY. The sequence continues at coordinate 53,506 of NZ_NWMQ01000006.1, forward strand.
AGCCGCGCCGCGCTTGTGCGCTGCACCACATAGAACGAGGTCGCGATCAGCGCGTTGCCGCCAAAGGCGAAGATCACCGCGCTGGTGTGCAGCGGGCGCAGCTTGCCGAAGTTGGTATAGCCCTGCGTCAGGTCCGACAGGTTCAGCGCCGGAAAGGCCAATTGGAAGGCAATGACCACGCCGACCAGGAAGCCCACGACGCCCCAGAAGGCGGTGGCAATGACCCCGAAGCGGATCACGTCGTCCATATATTGCGAGGTATCGACCGCGCGCGCCGGCTCATCGACCTGGCGCAGCGACCAGACGAACATTCCCGCCGCCACCAGCATGACAACGATCGCATTGACCATATAGGCCGGATCGCGTGCCATGTTGGCGCCGATCGCGGCCAACAGCGCGATCGAGCCCAGCAACATCAGTTTTACATAATTCCACATGGCTTCCACCTGCGTCCCTTGGCGGGAATGACCACGCGGCACGAATCGCCGCCGGACAGATCCCTTCGTCGCAGCCGGAATAAGGTGTCAGGGACGCACCAAACCTTGATCTGCATCAAGTTCGGCGGTTTGATTCCGGTCAAGGCTGGGCCGTGGCGAAACCGCCATCCTGGGCCTGCCCGACCAGAGGAGACCGCCATGGGTTACAAAAGCATCCTGACCGTCCTGTCCGATCCCCGCCAACTGCCCCAGCTTGACGCGGCGGCGGCCCTTGCCGCGCGCGAGGACGGGCATCTGTCGGTTCTCGGCCTGGGCCTGGATCACACGCAGGTCGGCTATTATTTCCCCAACGGCATGCCCTATGCCTTTCAGGACGCCATCGACATGGCGATGGATCAGGCAAGCGATCTGGACAGGATGGTGCGGCAGCATCTGGCCCGCTACAGCGACCTTCGCTGGTCGTCCGAGGCCGCCGTGGCCCAGATCGGCGGCATCGCCAATCTTGTCGGGATGCGCGCGCGCTTTTCCGACCTGACCGTCCTGGCCCGCCCTTACGGCGAGGATGCCCCCGGCGAGGCCGAGGCCGTGGTCGAGGCCGCCCTGTTCGAGGGATGCTGCCCCGTCCTGGTCCTGCCGGGCACCGCCCTGCCCGCCGATCCGCCGGGCAAGGTGCTGATCGCCTGGAACCAGTCGATCGAGGCCCTGGCCGCCGTCCGCCGCGCCCTGCCGCTCTTGCAATCCGCCGGCTCGGTGGAAATCACCGTGATCGACCCGCGCGGCGGGGCCGATGGCTCGGAACCCGGCGCCCCGCTGGCGCAGATGCTGACCCGCCACGGCGTTCATGCCGACATCACCGTCCTGGCCCGCACCTCGGCCACGATCAGCGAGGAACTGAACCGTCGCGCGACCGAGATCGGCGCCGACCTGGTGGTGATGGGCGCCTATGGCCATTCGCGTTTCCGTCAGGCGATCCTGGGCGGGGCCACGCGCAACATGCTGGAAAAGGCCCGCGTGCCGGTCTTCATGGCGCGGTGAACGCCGCCCGATCAGGCAACCAGCCGGGTCCCGTCATGACCCGCGATCCGCAGGTCCATCAACGCGCCTTCCGGCTGGTCGCTGGCGAAGGCCACCTCGGTGAACTGCTCGGTCCGGCCCAGGCGAGAGCCTTCGGTCAGGACGCGATGCGTCCGTCCGACCTGCGCGTCCAGGTGGCGGCGCAGCGCGGCCTCGCCCGCCTCGCGCAGGCGAGCGGCGCGGTCGCGGATCACCGGGCCTTTCACGGCGGGCATCCGTGCGGCGGGCGTGCCCTTGCGGGGGGAAAACGGGAAGACATGCAGGAAGGTCAGCCCGCAATCGTCCACCAGCCTGACGCTGTTTTCGAACATCGCCTCGGTTTCGGTCGGAAAACCCGCGATGATATCGGCGCCGAAGACGATCTCGGGGCGCAACCGGCGCGCTTCCTCGCAAAAGCGGATGGCGTCGTCGCGCAGATGGCGGCGCTTCATCCGCTTCAGGATCATGTCGTCGCCCGCCTGCAGCGACAGGTGCAGATGCGGCATCAGGCGCGGTTCGGTGGCGATGGCCAGCATCAGGTTCTCGTCCGCCTCGATCGAATCGATGCTGCTGATGCGCAGGCGCGGCAGATCCGGGACCAGCCGCAGGATCCGCATCACCAGATCGCCCAGGCGCGGCGTCCCAGGCAGGTCGGCGCCCCAGCTTGTCAGGTCCACGCCGGTCAGCACGACCTCGTTGAAGCCGCGTCCCACCAGGCGCTTGATCTGTTCCACCACCACGCCCGCAGGCACCGACCGCGAATTGCCGCGCCCGAAGGGGATGATGCAGAAGGTGCAGCGGTGATCGCAGCCGTTCTGGACCTGGACATAGGCGCGGTGGCGGCCAAAGCCGTCGATCAGATGGCCCGCCGTTTCACGCACCGACATGATGTCATCGACGCGGATCTTTTCCGTCTCGCCGATCAGGTCCGGGGCGCGCAGGCTTTGCCACGTCTCGGGCTGCATCTTTTCATGGTTGCCGATGACGCGCGTGACCTCGGGCATGGCCGCGAAGGTCTCAGGTTCGGTCTGGGCGGCGCAGCCGGTCACGATCACCGGGGCGCCGGGGTTTTCGCGCGACAGGCGGCGGATTTCCTGGCGGGCCTTGCGGACGGCCTCGGCGGTGACAGCGCAGGTGTTGACGACCACGGCGCCGGACAGGCCCGCGGCCTCGGCCATTTCCTTCATCGCCTCGGTCTCATAGGCGTTGAGGCGGCAGCCCAGGGTGGAAAAGACCGGCGCGCTCATGATGCAAGCCATTCGGGGGTCAGTGTGCCGGTGAAGACATGGGCCGTCGGCCCCTCCATCCAGACGCCGTCGTCGCGCCAGTCGATCATCAGCACGCCGCCCGGCACGTTCACCTTGACCCGCCGCCCGGTCAGGCCACGCCGCGCTGCAGCCACGGCGGCCGCGCAGGAGCATGACCCCGATGCCAGCGTCGGCCCCGCGCCGCGTTCCCAGATGCGCAGCAGGACTTCGTCGCGGGACAGGATCTGCACGACCTCGACATTGGTGCGCTGCGGGTAAAGCGGGTGATGTTCCATGGCTGGGCCGAAGCTCGCCAGATCGACGGATGCCGCGTCATCCACGAAGAACGTCACATGCGGGTTGCCCATGCCGGTCGCTGCCGGATCGCCCTCGATGGGCAGGTGGTCGATGTCCACGTCCTGCGCCAGGGGGATCGCCCGCCAGTCCAGCACCGGCGGCCCCATGTTCACCCGCGTCAGGCCGCCGCCCGCATCCTCGGCCAGCAGGATCGCGTGATCGGTGCGCAGGCTCAGCCGGTCGCGACCCGTCTGGTCCATCACGAAGCGCGCGATGCAGCGCGTGGCATTGCCGCAGGCCGCGCTGACGGACCCGTCCGCGTTCCAGAAGCGCAGCCGGACATCCGCGTCCCCGTCCGTCTGGATCGTGGCAAGCTGGTCGAATCCCACGCCCCGGTTGCGATCCCCGATGCGCGCGATCACCTCGGCCGCAGGCGGCGTGCCGCCCCCCCGCAGGTCCAGGACGACGAAATCGTTGCCAAGCCCATGCATCTTCATGAAGGGCAGGCCAGGGGCGGGTTTGATGCTCATGAGGGGGCATATAATCCCTGCCGGAAATTTCCGCCAGTGGCCGTGACTTTTCCGCTTGACGCCCCCGGCAGCCCCCCATAGTAAGCCCCCCATGTTGGGCCCGTAGCTCAGTTGGTAGAGCAACTGACTTTTAATCAGTGGGTCACAGGTTCGAATCCTGTCGGGCTCACCATCATCAAATCAAGGGCCTGGGCTGAAAAGCCCGGGCCCTGATCGTTTCGCGCCCCCATCTTGTCCTCTCTGCCTGCCTCCGAACGAAAAAGGGCGCGCATCGCTGCGCGCCCGATCTCGGTGTCAGGTCCCGCCTTATTCGGCGGGAACGGCCGTCGGTTCCTCGACATCCATGATCGGATGCGGCAGGTGGATCAGCATTTCCTTGGGGCAGACCTGCAGGAAGTTCGCCTTCTCGGCGTCCCAATCCGCCAGGATGTCGCCTGCGCGGCGCGATCCGGTTTCCTTGAAATGCCGTTCGACCAGGCCCTTCAACTGGCCTTCCCAATGTGCCTTGGTCACCGGGCAGGTCACCAGGGTTTCCGGGTTGATGTAGTCGCGCGCCACGCCCTGCGGATCATAGAGATAGGCCATGCCGCCGGTCATGCCTGCGCCGAAATTCGCGCCGATCCGGCCCAGGATCACGGCCACGCCGCCGGTCATGTATTCGCAACCGTTGCTGCCGCAGCCCTCGATCACCACCTTCGCGCCACTGTTGCGGACCCCGAAGCGTTCGCCCGCGCGGCCCGCCGCGAACAGGAAGCCGTCGGTCGCGCCATACAGGACCGTGTTGCCGATGATCGTGTTCTCGGCCGCGACCAGCGGGCTGGCCATCGGCGGGCGCACCACGATGGTGCCGCCCGACAGGCCCTTGCCCACATAGTCGTTGGCATCGCCCGACACCTCGATCTTCAATCCCGGCGCGGCGAAGGCGCCCAGCGACTGCCCGGCGGAACCCGTCAGGCGGATCGTCAGGTGGTCGGGCTGCAGGCTGTTGCGCATCCCGAACTTCTGCACGATCAGCGACGAGGTGCGGGTGCCGATGGTCCGATGCGTGTTGCGCACGGCATAGGACAGCTGCATCTTCTCGCCTTCCTCGAAGAAGCGGGCGGCGTCCTTGACGATCTCGGCGTCCAGCGTGTCCATCACGGCGTTGCGGGGCTTCGACCGATCATAGACGATCTTGTCCGCGCCATCGACGGTGATCAGCAGCGGGTTCAGGTCCAGGTCGTCCAGGTTCGCGGCACCCCGGCTGACCTGGGTCAGCAGGTCGGCGCGGCCGATGATCTCGTCGATGGAACGCGCGCCGATGCTTGCCAGGATCTCGCGCACCTCTTGCGCATAGAAGGTGATGAGGTTGACCACCTTGTCCGCGCTGCCGGTGAACATGGCGCGCAGCCGTTCGTCCTGGGTGCAGACGCCCACCGGGCAGGTGTTCGACTGGCACTGGCGGACCATGATGCAGCCCATGGCGATCAGGGCGGCGGTGCCGATGCCGTATTCCTCGGCCCCCATCATCGCGGCCATCACGATGTCGCGGCCCGTCCGCAGGCCCCCGTCGGTGCGCAGCGTCACGCGTTCGCGCAGGCGGTTCATCGCCAGGACCTGATGCGCCTCGGTCAGGCCCATTTCCCAGGGCAGGCCCGCGAACTTGATCGAGGTCGCGGGGCTGGCCCCGGTGCCGCCGTTATGCCCCGAGATCAGGATGATGTCGGCCTTGGCCTTGGCCACGCCCGCCGCGATGGTGCCGACGCCGGACGATGCCACCAGCTTCACGGTGATCTTGGCGCGCGGGTTGATCTGCTTCAGGTCATAGATGAGCTGCGCCAGATCCTCGATCGAATAGATGTCGTGATGCGGCGGCGGGCTGATCAGCGTCACGCCCTTGGTCGAATGGCGCAGGCGCGCGATCAGGTCGGTGACCTTCATGCCGGGCAACTGCCCGCCTTCGCCCGGCTTGGCGCCCTGGGCCACCTTGATCTCAAGCTCCTCGCAGGCGTTCAGGTATTCGGCGGTGACGCCGAAGCGGCCCGAGGCCACCTGCTTGATCTTGGCGCAGGGGTTGTCGCCATTGGGCAGCGGATGCGAATGCGCCGGATCCTCGCCGCCCTCGCCCGAATCGGACTTGGCGCCGATCCGGTTCATGGCGATGTTCAGCGTCATGTGCGCCTCGGGCGACAGGGCCCCCAGCGACATGCCCGGCGTCACGAAACGCTTGCGGATCGAGGTGATCGATTCGACTTCCTCGATGGGCACGGGCTTGCCCAGCGGCTTGATGTCCAGAAGATCGCGGATGTGGATCGGCGGATTGGCCCGCATCGCCGCGCTGTACTGCTTCCAGACGTCATAGGACGCCTTGTCGCAGGCCACCTGCAGCAGCTTCATGGTGCTGGCTTCCCAGGCGTGCTTTTCGCCCGAGCGGCGCATCTTGTAGAAGCCGCCGACCGGCAGCAGTTCCACATTGTCGCCGTGGAAGGCGCGGCGGTGCAGATCCTCCAGCTTGGCCTGCAGCCCGTGCAAACCGATGCCGCTGATGCGGGAATGCATGCCGGGGAAATATTCCGCGACCATCGCGCGGGACAGGCCGACGGCCTCGAAGTTCAGGCCGCCGCGATAGGACGAGATGACGGAAATCCCCATCTTCGCCATGATCTTCAACAGGCCCGCATTGACCGCCTTGCGATAGGCTTCCATCGCGTCGAACAGGTCGCCGGGGATCAGCCCGCGCTCGATCCGGTCGCTGATCGAATCCTGCGCCAGGTAAGGGTTCACGGTGGTCGCGCCGCAGCCGATCAGGACGGCGAAGTAATGCGGATCCAGACATTCGGCGGAGCGCACGTTCAGCGAACAGAAGGTCCGCAGCCCCTTGCGCGTCAGCCAGGAATGGACCGCGCTTGTCGCCAGGATCATCGGCATCGCCACGCGATCGTCGCCCTGGTTCTCATCGGAGAGGACCAGGTGACCGGCGCCGGACCGCACGGCATCCTCGGCTTCGGCGCGGATGCGGGCCAGGCCTTCGCCCAGGGCATCGGGACCGGCACCGGCGGGGAAGGTGCAGTCGATCTTGGTCACGGTCTCGCCGAACATCCGGGACATGTCGTCCAGTTCGGAATTGGTGACGAAGGGGCTTTCCAGCACCAGGATCTCGGTCTGGCTGCTGGATTCATCCAGCACGTTCTTGAGGTTGCCGAACCGCGTCTTCAGCGACATCACCCGCGTTTCGCGCAAGCTGTCGATGGGCGGGTTGGTCACCTGGCTGAAGTTCTGGCGGAAGAAATGGCTCATCGGCCGGTACTGGTTCGACAGCACCGCGGGCGGCGTGTCGTCGCCCATGGATGCGATGGCTTCCTTGCCGTCCTCGGCCATGGGCGACAGGACATGCTCCATGTCCTCCAGCGTGAAGCCCGCGGCCAGCTGGCGGCGGCGCAGCGCCTCGCCGGTATAGGCGGCGTTCTCGGGCAGATCCTTCATCTTGTGGCTGAGGTCCACGACCTTCTCCAGCCACTCGCCAAAGGGCTGGCTGCCTGCCAGGCGGTCCTTGATGGCGCCGTCGTGGTAAAGCTTGCCGTCCCACATATCGACGGCGATCATCTGGCCCGGCCCAAGCGCGCCCTTCTCGCGCACGCTCATCTCGTCCACGGGGACCATGCCGACCTCGGATCCCGCGATCAGCATGTTTTCCGTGGTCACGACATAGCGCATGGGCCGCAAGCCGTTGCGGTCCAGCCCGCCGCAGACCCAGCGTCCGTCGGTCATCGCCAAGGCGGCCGGGCCGTCCCAGGGTTCCATCACTGCGTTGCAATAGGCATACATGTCCGCCCAGGCCTTGGGCATGTCTGTGGTGGCCTTGGACCAGCTTTCGGGGACCAGCATGGTCTTGGTCATGGGCGCGGACCGGCCCGACCGGACCATCACCTCGAAGACCGCATCCAGCGCGGCCGAATCCGACGACCCGGCGGGCACGATGGGCTTGATGTCCTCGGCCATGTCGCCGAAGGCACTGGATGCCATGCGGATCTCGTGGCTTTTGAGCCAGTTGAGGTTGCCTTTCAGCGTGTTGATCTCGCCGTTATGGGCCAGCATGCGGAAGGGCTGGGCCAGCCACCATTGCGGAAAGGTGTTGGTCGAATACCGCTGGTGATAGATGGCGAAGGCCGATTCGAACCGTTCGTCCTTAAGGTCAGGGTAAAACTCCGCAACCTGTTCGGCCAGCATCATACCCTTGTAGATGATCGACCGGCAGGACAGCGAACAGAAATACAGCCCCGCGATCTGCGCCGCGACGGCCGCCCGTTCGATGCGGCGGCGGATGATGTACAACTCTCGCTCGAACCGGACCTGGTCGATGTCCTTTTCGCAGCGGATCAGGATCTGCTCGATCTCGGGGCGGGTGGCATTGGCCTTTTCCCCCAGGACTGCGGTGTTCACCGGGACATGGCGCCAGCCATAGATGTAATGGCCCATGCGCAGGACTTCGGATTCCACGATGGTCCGGCAGGCTTCCTGGGCGGCGAAATTGGTGCGCGGCAGGAAGACCTGGCCCACGGCGATCATCTTGGCCGGGTCGGGTTCGTGCCCGGTGCGGCGGATCTGGTCATGGAAGAAGGGCACCGGGATCTGCACATGGATGCCCGCGCCGTCGCCGGTCTTGCCGTCGGCATCGACCGCGCCGCGGTGCCAGATCGCCTTCAACGCGTCGATGCCCGACTGCACCACCTTGCGCGACGGCTTGCCGTCGATGTTGACCACCAGGCCCACGCCGCAGGACGAATGCTCGTCTTCTTCGCGATACAGGCTGTTCCTGGCCATCCAGTCGCGAAGGGCCTCTTGTTCCTCTTGCCAATCCTTGCTCATCGCTAGGCCCTTTCGTGGAGAAGCTGCGTCAGCAACTGATCGCAGTCGTATTGCGGTTCGGTGTCCCCGAAGCCCGGCTCGGCCGGAAAGGCGAAGGTGACGGGGCTGTCATTGGTTTCCTGGCGCTGCCCGGTCCAGTCGGACTGGGTCTCGATCCCGCCATAGAAGCGGCCCATCTTGCGGCTGATGAACTGCTGGCCGCTGCGTTCGATCAGCAATTCGCCATTGGCGTCATAGGTTTTCAGCTGGAAGCGCGTGACCTCCAGCGGCTGGCCGTCGATCTCGACCTTTTCGCCGGTCAGGACGTCCCGGCCCACATGGCGCAGGCGTTCGCCCGTATTCGATTCGGTCCAGAAATCGAAGCTGTCCTCGCCCGTTTCCAGCAGGGTGCGGAAGCTTGCGTGGTCCTTGGACCGTTCGACCAGGAAATCCGCCAGCCCGGTGTTCGGATCGCTGCTTTCGACCCAGCGGGTTTCGGCGTCGATGCGCGACAGATGGCGCAAGCCGTCCTTGCCGAAGATCGCGCTGCGCTGATCGCCGGCGGGATCGGCCTTGCAGATGTAATACTGGGTGACCGAGCAGCCCCGGTTCTGGACCGTGGCCTGCAACTGGCAGCCGCTGGGCGGGACGAAATTGGCAGCGTGGCCGGCAGTCGCCGCCAGGGCCAGTGCAAGGGACAGGGTGATCCGCAGCATCGCCGGCCCTACTCTGCGGCGATGCGGGCCGCGCCGGTCAGATAACCGGCGATGGATTCGGCGGCCTCGCGCCCGTCGCGGATCGCCCAGACGACCAGCGAGGCGCCGCGCACGATGTCGCCCACGGCGAAGACGCCGGGCAGGCTGGTCTGATGCGTCTGGAAATTGGCCTTGATGGTGCCCCAGCGGGTGACCTCCAGCCCATCGACGCCCCACAGCTTCGGCAGATCCTCGGGTTCGAAGCCCAGGGCCTTGATGACCAGGTCGGCGGGTTCGTCGTAATCGGCGCCTTCGATCAGTTCGGGCGACTGGCGGCCCGACACGTCAGGCGCGCCCAGGCGCATCTTCTGGATCCCGACCGAGGCGATCTGCATCACGGTGCGCACCGGCCCATCGACATCGGCTTCCTGGTTCGCGGCGAAATCGCCCGCGACATGGCCGATGAACTTGCCGGGCGCCGACATCCAGACGAACTCGACGCCCTCTTCCTCGGCGTTCTGGACCTCGCGCTGGCTGCCCGGCATGTTGGCGCGGTCGCGGCGATACAGGCACTTGACCGACAAGGCGCCCTGGCGGATCGCGGTGCGCACGCAGTCCATGGCCGTGTCGCCGCCGCCGATGACGATCACGCGCTTGCCGCGCGCGTTCAACTCGCCGTCGTCATAGTCCGGCACCTCGTCGCCGAAATCGACCTTGTTGGAGGCGGTCAGATAGTCGATGGCCCGCACGACGCCGCCCGCATCGGCGTTGTCGATGTCCAGGTCGCGCGTCTTGTAAACGCCCGTGGCGATCAGCACCGCATCATGCTTGCCGCGGATCGCGTCGAAGCTGATATCCTCGCCCACGTTGCAGTTCAGCACGAACTCGACGCCGCCGTCCGCCAGCCACTGGTTGCGGCGCATGACCACGTCCTTTTCCAGCTTGAAGCCGGGGATACCATAGGTCATCAGCCCGCCCGCGCGGTCGTAACGGTCATAGACGGTCACCTGGAACCCTTGGCGGCGCAGCATGTCGGCCGCAGCCAACCCGCCCGGACCCGCGCCGATGATGCCCACGCTTTCGGCGCGTTCCATCACGGGGGCGGCAGGCTTGACCCAGCCCATCTCCCAGGCGGTGTCGGTGATATATTTCTCGATCGAGCCGATGGTGACGGTGCCATGGCCCGACTGCTCGATCACGCAATTGCCTTCGCAAAGCCGGTCCTGCGGGCAGATGCGGCCGCAGATTTCCGGGAAGGTGTTGGTCGATTGGCTGACGCGATAGGCTTCTTCCAGACGCCCTTCGGCGGTCAGGCGCAGCCAGTCGGGAATGTTGTTGTGCAGCGGGCAATGGCTTTGGCAATAGGGCACGCCGCACTGGCTGCACCGGCTGGCCTGTTCCGCCGCCTTGGCATCAGCGAATTCGCGATAGATCTCGTGGAAGTCTTCGCTGCGTTCGGTTGCCGGGCGTTTCTCGGGCATCTCGCGCGGGGTCGAGACGAACTTGAGCATTTTCTGCGTGGCCATGGCTGCGCGACCTTCCAATGACAGGAGCTTCCGCAGCCGCAGTAAACCAAGCCCCTAGCCATTAAAAGTCAGTCATGCTGACATAATAAGCATATTTCTCGTCTGGACACCAAAAAACTTTGCTCAGGGTCTATAAATTATGTCAGCATCACTTACCAATTTGCTGAAATTGCCAGCAGTGCCAAGCAGCCCGCGATGATCCGCCACCAGCCGAACAGCGCATAGCCATGCTGCGAGACATAGCCCAGCAGCCAACGGACCACGACCAAGGCGGTCAGGAAGGCTGCCACGAAGCCGATGGCGATGTTGCCCAGTGCGCTTGCGTCCAGAAGATCGCGGTTCTTGAACAGGTCCAGCATGAAGGCGCCCAGCATGGTGGGCATGGCCAGGAAGAACGAGAACTCGGCCGCCGCGCGCTTGTTCGCGCCCAGCAGCAGCGCCCCCACGATGGTCGCGCCCGATCGCGACACGCCGGGGATCATGGCGATGCACTGAAACAGGCCGATCTTGAAGGCCACGGACAGGGGCAAATCCTCGGCCCGGTCATAGACGGGATGATCGGCACGGCGATCCACCCACAACAGCACGATCCCGCCCAGGATCAGCATGACGGCGATCAGGATCGGCGTCTCGAACAGCACCGACTTGATGAAGCCATGGGCCAGAAGCCCGATGACCACGGCGGGCAGGAAGGCCAGCAGCACCGCAATGACGAAGTGGCGGGCGGCCGGATCACGGGGGGCCGAGGTCAGGATCTGGACGATCCGTGCCGAATAGACGCCCAGGATCGCCAGCAGCGCACCCAGCTGGATCAGCACCTCGAAACTGCGGGCGGGCGAATCGAAGCCCAGGAAATGGCCTGCCAGAAGGATGTGCCCGGTGGAGGACACCGGAATGAATTCGGTCAGGCCCTCGAGGATCCCGAGGACCGCGGCGACGATCGTGTTCGATTCCATCAGTCGGCGCGCAGGTTCTTGGCCGACTGCTTGATCGCGTCATATTGCCCGGACGGGCGGAAGCGCCACAGATAATCCTCGATCACCGCCTCGGCGGCGACCGGCTGGATGCCCAGCTCGTCGAACCCCATGGCGTCGGGGGCGACCACGTTGTCCTTGCGCAGCAAGGCGATCTGATCGCGGGTCAGCAGGGAATTGGTGAACAGCCCCCCGGTCACGAATTGCAGAACGCCCAGGATCCGCGCGCCCAGGTTCGCGGCCCAGAACGGCAGGCCGATCACGCCGCGGCGGCGCATGGTGGCGCGCAGGACCTGATCCGCCACATCCTTGACCGTCACCACGTCTGGACCACCCAGTTCATAGATGCCGGGCGCGGCCTCGCCCGTGGCACCCTTGACGGCGGCCATGGCCACGTCATCGACAAAGACCGGCTGCATTCGCGTCTTGGCGCCGACGACCGGAAGGATCGGCCCAAAGCGCGTCATCGAGGCGAAGCGGTTATAGAAGCTGTCGCCCGGCCCGAACATCACCGAGGGGCGCAGGATCACCGCGTCGGGGCGATGGCGCAGCACCGCCGCCTCTCCGCGCGCCTTGCCGGCGATATAGGGGCTGTCCGATTCGGCATCGACGCCAAGGCCGGAAACATGAACGACCCGCGCCACGCCCATCTCGGCCGAGAGACGCGCGATCCGTTCGGCGCCTTCCTCGAAGACCGACTTGAAGGTGCTTTTGCCCTTGGGGGCCAGGATGTTCACGCAGTTCACCACCGCATCGGCGCCAGTCATCGCGGCGCGCACGGACAGATCGTCGCGGATGTTGCACAAGACCGGCTGGACCTGCCCCACCGATCCATAGGTGCGGGTGAACAGCGCCTCGTCCGGGCGGCGCACGGCGATGCGGACGCGCCAGCCCTGCTTGGCCATCAGCCGGGCGACATGCCGGCCCAGAAAGCCCGATCCGCCGAAAATCGTGACCAGTTTCGCCATGGGCGTCTCGCCTCCTTCATGCCGATGCCTGGGCGTTCCATACCCCCGCGCGCGTCCCGCGACAAGGCAAGGGTCAAGGCGGCGCGGGACGCGGAAGAATTTTCGCAAGATTTCTGTTCGACCCCCATTGACGCCCCCCGCGACTGCCTTTAGAGACCCGCCTCACACCAGTTGGCCCAGATGGCGGAATTGGTAGACGCGCACGGTTCAGGTCCGTGTGCCGCAAGGCGTGGAGGTTCGAGTCCTCTTCTGGGCACCATAAAAAGCCCCCGGAAAACTTCGGTTTTCCGGGGGCTTTTTACATTTGCCCTGGCGCGATCGGGGCGGGATCCTGCCCGCCCCGCCCGGTGTCAGAACTGCTTGCCGATGGCGCGGTCCAGGGACAGCCTGCCGCCGCCATGCGCCACGAAATACAGCGTGATCGCCAGCCACAGCAGCGACTTCTCGGCGCCGCCGAACCCTTCGGCCTGGACGACCCAGTGGAAATAGGTCGTCACGCAGAGCACGATGGACACCGCGAAGGCCGCGGGACGGGTCAGCAGGCCCAGGGCCAGCAGCAAGCCACCGAAGAACTCGGTCCCGGCCAGCAGCGGCGACCAGAACCAGCCGGGATGGAAGCCCAGGCCCTCGACCATGCCGACGGCGCCCATGGGCGACATGATCTTGGGCCAGCCATGGACCATGAAGGCGATGCCCGCGATCAGGCGCATGTAAAGCACCGTCACGGGGGCCAGCGCGGCATAAAGGCCTTGCAGGCCGGGAATGATGAAGCGGGTGTTGGTGGTGTTGTAGTCGGTCATTTTCGATCTCCGGCAACTTGCGGCCGCGCTGCGGCGCAAGGGTGACAGCTTTGCCCGGAAAGGGCGGGATGGATGCGGTCGGAGGATCAGGCGCGCGGAGGTCGCCAGGGAGCCACCCAGAGGGCATCGCCCCGAAGGGCCGGGCCAGCGTCGGCATGGATCGGCGTTCCCGGCCGCGGCAGATCGCCGACGCCATCGACCGGCGCCAGGCAGATGAAGCAGAAGCCGGACTTCTGACCCGTCTCGGCGGTGCCGCCGGGCAGGGCCGCCGCATAGCACATGTCGTCCGCCCGGATCTGGGCGCTGCACGAGGGTCGTGTGATATCCGCGCTTGCCACCGCGACGGACATCGCCAGCAGCGACATCATCAGCAGGACTGTGGCAAGAACTTTCATCCCGAATGGCCGGATCGTTGCGGATGGCCTGATATGCGCAGCAATCCGGTGCCGTTCAAGCAATTTTCGCCCCTGCCGTTCACATTGCCGAAAGCCGCTGCCGCCGGTATCGTCTGCCAGGCAACCCTTGTGACAGGAGAAGCACCATGTCGGAACTGATCGTCATTGCCTTCGACGACGAGGCCACCGGGTTCGAACTGCGCGCCGAACTGGTGAAGATGCAGCAGGACTATCTGATCGAGATGGAGGACGCGGTCGTCGTCACCCGCCCGGCGGAAGACGACATCAAGCTGCACCAGGCGGTGAACCTGACGGCCGCCGGGGCCCTGGGCGGCGGCTTCTGGGGAACGCTGGTGGGGCTGGTCTTCCTGAACCCGCTGATCGGGGCTGCGGTGGGCGCGGCGTCCGGCGCCCTGGCCGGGCGGTTGACCGACGTGGGCATCAACGACGATTTCATGCGCAACACGGCCCGCGCCCTGCCCCCCGGCGGGTCGGCGGTCTTTGTCCTGCTGCGCAAGATGACGGCCGACAAGGTGCTGGACCGGCTGCAATCCTTCCACCGCCGGGGACGGGTGTTGCAGACATCCCTGTCCCAGCAGGACGAGGACAAGCTGCGCGACGCGCTGTCGGGCAATGCCGCCCCAGTTCCGCCGGTCGCGCCGCCCGCCACCGGCGCTTGACGCAAGGCCGGGCCGCATGAGACATGGCGGCCATGGTCCTGCGCATCCTGTTCAGCCCCCCTGCCAGCGACATCGCGCCGGCACCCGCGCTTCGCTGGCGTCCGCTGCGCCGGGCGCTGATCTGGCTGCGCTGGCTGGGCCTGCGGTTCCTGTCGCTGATGGTGGTGCTGGTGATGTTCTATGCGCTGATCAACCCGCCGACGACCTGGACCATCGTGGCCGAGGGCACGCAGCCGCGCGCCTGGGTCGACATCGACGACATCGCCCCCGTCATGCGCCGGTCCGTGGTCGCCGCCGAGGACGCGAATTTCTGCCTGCACTGGGGCTTCGACATGACCGAGATCCGCAAGGTCGTGGCCTCGGGGTCGTCGCGGGGGGCATCGACGCTGACCCAGCAGACGGCGAAGAACGTGTTCCTGTGGCAGGGACGAAGCTGGACCCGCAAGGTGCTGGAAACCGCCTTCACCCCGATGATCGAGGCCTTCTGGTCCAAGCGTCGCATCCTGGAGGTCTATCTGAACGTCGCCGAGTTCGGCCCCGGCATCTTCGGGATCGAGGCCGCGGCGCGGGAATATTTCGGCACCACCCCCGACCGGCTGACGCCGGTCCAGGCCGCCCGCCTGGCCGCCGTCCTGCCCGCGCCGAAGTCCCGAAATCCGAACCGGGCATCGGCCCGGTCCCGCGCGATCGCGGACGGGGCGGCGACGATTGCGCGCGACGGGCGGGCCGATTGCCTGTAAGGGCTGCGCCTTCCGGTTGAAACATGGCCGCCGCAGGCTTATCAAGGCCGGATTCCATGACAGACGATCCCGAAGCAGGCGATGAATACCAATAATCAGACCACCCGCCTTTATCATTCCGCCCTTTCGCCCTTCTGCCGAAAGGTGCGGCTGGTGCTGGCCGAAAAGAGGATCGAGGTCGAACTGGTCGAGGAACGCTATTGGGAAAGCCCGCCCGACCTGAAGCGCCGCAACCCGGCGGGCAAGCTGCCGGTGCTGCGCCATCGCGGCAACATGCTGGCCGAAAGCCAGGCGATCATCGAATACCTGGACGAGGCCGTTCCCAGCCCCGCGCTGATGCCCTCCACGCCGCTGGAACGGCACGAGGTGCGCCGCCTGTGCGCCTGGTTCGACGACAAGTTCAACACCGAGGTGACGGTCCCGATCCTGACCGAACGGGTGTGGAAGAAGGTAACCCGCCAGGGCTATCCCGACAGCCGGGTGGTCAAGGACGGGCTGCGCGCGATCAAGGAGCATATCGACTATCTGACGACGCTGCTGGAAACCCGCCGCTGGCTGGGGGGCAACAGCCTGTCGCTGGCCGATTTCACGGCGGCGGCGCATTTTTCCTGCCTGGATTACATCTCGGACGTGGATTGGGACCGGTCGGAAAGCCTGCGCGACTGGTATGCGACGATCAAGTCGCGCCCGGCCTTCCGGTCGATCCTGGCCGACCAGGTGCCGGGCATCCACCCGGCCCCGCATTATGCCGAGCTTGATTTCGGATAAGGCTGGAGGGCCAGCCCTCCAGACCTCCCGGGATATTTATGCCAGAATGAAAGAGCGTCTGGCGGTCGAGGCCGAGGCGGTCGGGTTTTCGCGGATGCGGGTCACGACGCCGGATGCCGTGCCGCAGTTGGCCGAACGGTTGCAGCAGTTCCTGGATGCCGGGCGGCACGGGCAGATGGGCTGGATGGCCGAACGCACCCATTGGCGGGGCAATCCGGCCGCCCTGTGGCCCGAGGCGAAGTCGGTGATCGTCCTGGCCGAACTTTATACGCCGGACCATGATCCGCTGGGCGTGCTTGAACAGCGCGACCATGCGGCGATCAGCGTCTATGCCCAGGGACGCGATTATCATGACCTGGTCAAGAAACGCCTGAAGCAGCTTGGCCGCTGGCTGCTGGACCAGGTGCCGGGCGAACAGATCAAGGTGTTCGTCGATACCGCGCCGGTCATGGAAAAGCCCCTGGCGCAGGCGGCGGGGATGGGCTGGCAGGGCAAGCACACGAACCTTCTGTCGCGCGACCTGGGAAGCTGGTTCTTCCTGGGGTCGATCTTCACGACCGTTCCCCTGCCCCCCGACGCGCCCGAGGTTTCCCATTGCGGATCCTGCCGCGCCTGCCTGGACGCTTGTCCGACGGGGGCCTTTCCCGCGCCCTATCAACTGGATGCGCGGCGCTGCATTTCCTATCTGACGATCGAACACAAGGGTCCGGTCGATCCCGACCTGCGCCCCTTGCTGGGAAACCGCATCTATGGCTGCGACGACTGCCTGGCGGTCTGTCCCTGGAACAAGTTCGCCCTGGCCGGGTCCGAGATGCGCTATCGCGGCATTGTCGCCGCCCCGCCCCTGGCGGATCTGGCCATGCTGGACGACGCGGGCTTTCGGGCGCGCTTTTCAGGCAGCCCGATCAAGCGGATCGGACGGGACAGGTTCGTGCGCAACGTGCTGTATGCGATCGGGAATTCCGCCGATCCCCATCTGGCCGATCTGGCGCGCGGGCTGGCCGATGATCCAGACCCCACGGTCGCCGATGCCGCCCGCTGGGCTGCGGAACGGTTGGCGGGAACCTGAGATCACAGCAGGAAATCGCCGCGGTCAAGGTCGATATGGCCCAGCAACCGCAGCAGGAAATCCGCCTTTCCGTCTCCGTTCACGTCGGCCATGACGCGGGTTTCGGCGCCCAGATGCTGCCAGCGGACCTGCTTAGCCCCGGTGAAGGCGCCATCGTCGACATATCCCAGCCGGAAGGCGCGCAGATCCAGCAGGTCGCCATGGCCGGAAAAATCGTGGATGACATCCGGTGTGGCGGGCAGGCTGTCGGCCAGGGCGACGAAGCGGAACACATCCGCGCCATCGCCCCCTACAAGCACATCGGCCCCGCCCCCGCCGATCAGGGTATCGTTGCCAAGGCCCCCCCACAGGCTGTCGCGCAGATCGCCGCCGTTGAGGATATCATTCCCCGCCTCGCCGCACAGCATGTCCGATCCGGACCCGCCAAGCAGCGTGTCGTTGCCCGCACCGCCGTAAAGCGTGTCGTTTCCGTCATCGCCTGACAGGGAATCGTTGCCCGCCTCTCCGAACAGGCGGTCATGGCCGGCCTGACCCGTCAGCCGGTCATTGCCCAATCCGCCGCGCAGGGTATCGTTGCCCGCTCCCGCGACAAGGGTGTCGTTGCCTGCTTCGCCGTTCAGCCCGTCGTTGCCCACACCGCCGGTCAGCGCGTCGTTGCCGTCGCCGCCCCACAGGAGGTTGTGCCCCGACAGGTCCACAAGGATGTCGTTTCCCGCTTCCCCGAACAGGGTGTCATTGCCCGACCCCCCGTCCAGGCGGTCGTTGCCGGCGCCTGCCTGCAGGAGATCGTTGTCCATGCCGCCCAGCAGGGTGTCCCACCCCGCGCCCGTTTGCAGGCGGTCATTGCCCGCCCCGCCTTCCAGGTGGTTGCTGCCCAGAAGATCCTGCAGGATGTCGTTGCCCGCCTCGCCCAGAAGGCGGTCGTTTCCGGCATCGCCATACAGCCGGTCGTTGCCGGCCCCGCCCATCAGAAGATCGTTGCCCGGTCCCCCGGACAGCCAGTCCATCCCCGCCCCGGCGCGCAGCGTGTCATTGCCCCCATCCCCCAGCAGGCGGTTGTTGCCCGACAGATCGGTCAGCGAGTCGTTTCCGTCCTGGCCTTGCAGCGTGTCGTTTCCAAGATTGCCGTTCAGCTGGTCGTTCCCCAGCCCCCCGTACAGCGTGTCGTCGCCGGCACCGCCGTCCAGAAGATCGTTCCCCGCCTCGCCGAACAGCTGATCGTTCCCGTTGTCGCCGAACAGCCGGTCATCGCCCGCGCCGGCCCGCAGAACGTCGTTGCCCTCTCCTCCGCGCAGCAGGTCGAGGCCTGCCCCCGCGATCAGCGTGTCGTTGCCGTCTTCGCCATGCAACTGGTTGTTGCCGAAAAGATCCTCGATCCGGTCGGCGCCCGCGCCGCCCCACATGATGTCGTTGCCGGTCTGGCCGTTCAGCATGTCCACGCCCGCGCCGCCGCGCAGCAGGTCATTGCCGTCGCCCCCCCACAGGCTGTCCAGGCCGGACCCGCCGATCAGCGTGTCATGGCCCGCGCCGCCCAGAAGGTGGTTGTTGCCCAGCAAATCCTCGAGGTAGTCGTTGTCGTTTTCGCCTGACAGGGTATCGTCGCCCGCCTCTCCGAACAGGCGGTCGGCGCCGGGGCCGCCATACAGGCGGTCGTTGCCGATGCCGCCGCGCAGGGTGTCATGGCCAAGGCCACCATGGATCAGGTCATTGCCGTCATGGCCCATCAGGCTGTCGTTTCCGTCGTCGCCGAACAGCGTGTCGTTGCCGCCCTGCCCCAGCAGAAGATCCGCGCCGCTGCCGCCGCGCAGCAGGTCGTCGCCCGCCTGCCCATGGACCGTGTCGTTCCCTGCCCCGGCCGAGACGGTGTCGTTGCCTGCACCGGCCTGGATCACGTCGTTGCCCCCTGCCCCCAGCAGGCTGTCCGAGGCGGCATTGCCGAAGACCCACTTGCCGACGGTCGTGGGCGGCGTCACGATCTTGACCGGATCCAGCGCGGGCAGGCCGTAATGGGCGATGGGGAACATCCCGTTGTCGAAATCGCCGGGGGTCAGGGCATTGCCCGACCGGGTGCGGATTTCCAAGATGGAATTGCCATAGATGATCCGCATTCCCCAGGGTTGGGGAACGAAGTTCAGCTGCCAAGTGCTGCGGATCATGCCCAGCAAGGACAGGTCCAGCCGATCCGTGCTCGCCTCATAGTCGGTGATGATCACCCGGCCGGCAAAGCGGTCGATCACGAAGACATCGGCCCCCGCCCCGCCCGTCAGGGTGATGTTGGACTTGGCGGTGACAAGGATGTCGTCCCCGTCGCCGCCCTGCAGATGCGTCGTGGCGGCAGTCGCCAGCAGCAGATCGTCGCGCGCCGTTCCCGCGACCGTCCCTGCGCCCGCCACGCCCGTCCGGCCGAGGGCGCCGGGGTCGATGGCAAGCTGGGTCACACCGGTTTCCCCGTCCGAGGTGACAAGCAGCACGATCCTGCCCCCGATCACGGTGGCCTCGATGGCACTGACACGCGCAAGGGTCATGTCGGCGCTGTCGGCGATGGTTTGCAGATGGATCATCCTGCCGTCGGGCAGCAGCGTGAAGATGCTGATGCCGCCGTCCGCGCCGCCCGCGATCACATAGCCGCGCCCATCGACGACCGCCGTGGCAAGGGCCGTCACGGACTGGAACCGGGTCGTCAGTTCATCGACGATGTGATCGACCGCCGTCAGCGCCCCCGTCTTGTCCAGCCGGAACACCGACAGGGACGACGACGTGGCCCCCGCCACCACCACGAAGCTTCTGCCCCCAAGCTCGATCGCGGCAATGTCCGAGGGGACATAATAGCCCAGTCCAGCCTCGGCGACATGGACCGCCCCCCGGCCCAGGGCGCCGTCCGCGCCAAGCGCGTGGGTCGAGATGAAATTGCCTAGGCCCGAGATCGCGACCAGCAGGCGCTGCCCGTCCACCGTCACCATGATGATCTTGTCCAGCGACGCCTCGGCCACGCCCGCCGGAAGGGGCAGTTCGACCGACGACACCGGCGCAAGGGCGCCATCGGGTCCGATCCGGCTCGTCTCGATCGCAATCCGGTCGTGACGGGCCGAGAACAGGAACCGTCCCTGGTCGCTGGTCATGCCGCCGCTGGCGGAAAGCTGCGCGCCGATCCGGTCTGCCGGGAAAAGCTGCGCGATGTCGCCAAGCCTGCCCTTGCCGTCGAAGGACAACCCGGCCACGCCCGCGCCCGACATCCCCCCGACCAGCAGATCGCCGCCGCCGTCCTTGCCCAGGACGGCCAGGAAGGGTTCCGCGTGATAGGTAAAGTTCAACGGAAAGGCTTCTGCCGGGCCGCGATCCAGGGGTGCCAGGGGGTCGCTGATTCGATAGGTGCTGACCCCGCCCTTCGCATTCACGGCGAACAGCATCCATTTGCCGTCAACAGGAGCCAGGGCCAGATCGGCAACATTCGACAGCCAGCGCGGTTGCGCGGTGCCATATGTGACGATGTGCTGCCAAGAAATCATCTGGTCCGTTCAATGCGCATTTGCAGCCGGCCCGCCCTGGGCAATACGCTAACAGAACCCTAACCGGCCCCTTCCGAACAATCGGATTGTTCCGGCAGATTGATGAAATCTTTAGGTATAAAAAGCCAAAGGACCATAGATGATCAAGCCCGGTTGTGACACCGAGGCGGTCTTCATCATCGTCGCCAGATCATCGACCGTGGTGCGGATCAGACGCTGGTGCGGGTGGCCCACGGATTCCGCGAACAGGGCGGGCGTATCGCCCGGCAGGCCATGGGCACGCAGCCCCGCCGCAAGGTCGGGAAAGCTTCGCTGGCCCATGAAGACCACGGTCGTGACCGCCGGATCGGCGATGGCCGCCCAGTTGATGTCCTCGGGCAGGTGGCCCGTCACATCGGCGCCGGTGATGAACTGCACCCGCCGCGCCGTCAGCCGCCGGGTCAGGGGGATCCCCGCCGCAGCCGCCGCCGCACTGGCCGATGTGACGCCGGGCACGATCTCGAAGGCGATGCCGGCACCGGTCAGGGCCGCCAGTTCCTCCTCCAGCCGCCCGAAGATGCCCGAATCGCCCGATTTCAGCCGCACGACCCGCCGCCCCGCCAGGGCATGTTCGACCAGCAGCGCGTTGACGTGATCCTGCCGCGCCGACGGACGGCCCGCCCGCTTGCCGACCGCGATCAGCATGGCGTCGGGATTGGCATGGTCCAGGACCGGGCCGGATGCCAGATCGTCGTAAAGCACCACCTCGGCCCGCGCCAGGCGGTCCACGGCCTTCAGCGTCAACAGTTCCGGGTCGCCCGGCCCGGCAGAGACAAGCGACACGAAACCGGTTGATGGCATGGATGGATCGGGCAAGGGACAGCTTTCGGCCGGGGATTTCCAGCTATACCACCCAAGTCGCGGCAGACAATGCCGGGACGGTCAACTTTGGCCGGTCCCGCCCGGGGATCCGCGAAGTGAACAAGAGGGAAGCAATGACCGTCATATGCTGGTTTCGCCGCGTGCTGCGGCTGGACGACCACCCCGCGCTTGTCGCCGCCGCCGAAGGCGGGCCGGTGATTCCGCTGGTCATCCTGGATCCGGCCGAAGCGCGCGCCCATCCGGCATCGGCCCAGCGACAGGCGATGGCGCTGCCCGATCTGGACGCGGCCCTGCGCCGCCAGGGCAGCCGCTTGATCGTCCGGCGCGGGGACCCCGACGCGGTGCTGTCCGCGATGATCCGCGACATCGGCGCGCAGGCGGTCCACGCGACGCAGGGTTTGCCCTTCGCCACGGATGACGGCCTGGCGGCGGCGGTGGAACGGGCGGGGGCCAGGCTGCATCTGCATCCGCCGGCCGACCTGGTCCCGCGCGGCAGCGTGCTGACCGGCACCGGCACCCGCTTCAAGGTCTTCACGCCCTTCTGGCGCGCGCTGCGCAAGGGGTCGATCGCCGATCCCCTGCCCGCGCCGCACCTGTCCCTGCCCATGTCCTGGCCTGACAGCGACGGCCTGGATTGGCCCGAGGCACGCGTGGCGATGAACCGGGGCTGGGACGTGGTGGCGCGCCATGTCCAGTCCGGGGAAAGCGCGGCCCATGACCGGCTGGACGCCTTTCTGGGCAGGCTGGACGCCCGCTATGGCACACGCCGCGACACTCCGTCGGACAGCGACGCGACCTCGGGCCTGTCGGATGCCCTGGCAGTCGGGGAAATCAGCGCGCGGCGGCTGTGGCACAGGGCGATGAACGCCCAGGCCCACGGCATCGGCGGGGTCGAGGATTTCCTGCGCGAACTGGCTTGGCGCGACTTCGCCCGCGATCTGTTCGACGCCACGCCCGACATGGGCCGGACCTGCTGGAAATCGGAATGGAATGATTTTCCGTGGTCCGGCGAAGGTCCAGAGGCCGAGGCCTGGCGGCAGGGCCGCACCGGCGTCGCCCTTGTCGATGCGGGAATGCGAGAGATGTTCGCCACCGGCCGGATGCACAACCGGGTGCGGATGATCGCGGCCAGCTATCTGGTCAAGCACCTGATGATCGACTGGCGGGTCGGGCTGGACTGGTTCGCGCGTTGCCTGACCGACTGGGACGCGGCCAGCAACGCGATGAACTGGCAATGGGTGGCGGGCTGCGGGCCGGATGCCTCGCCCTATTTCCGGGTGTTCAATCCTGATACCCAGGCCGCGAAATTCGACGGCAAGCACCGCTATCGCGATCACTGGCTGAAGCCCGGGGCCGACGGCGCGGCCGATTTCGCGGCGGCGGCGCCCCGGTCCTGGGTGCTGGATCACCATCCCGCGCCGCTGATCGACCTGGACCGGGGCAGGCAGCGCGCCCTGGATGCCTATGCCCGTTTCCGGCGATAGGCGGCCGCGCGCCAGATCAGCGCGGCGGCCGCAAGCCCCGCCAGCACCATGACGACCGGATTGGCGGGCGTCAGGTTCGCGGCAAGAATGCCGATCAGGGCCCAGGCAACGCCTGCCGGATAGGCCCATTCACCCGGACGCGCCGCCTGCACCGCCAGGGCCACGCCGGTCACGGCCAGCAGGCACAGGATCGCGGCCGCCTGTTCCGACAGGATCCCGTATCCCCCCAGGACAAGCCCGAAGGACGCCCCCGTGGCCGCCGTCAGCCAGCCCGCATACAGCGCCACCGGCCGTACCTGCCAGACCGGATCCGTCCGTCCGGCGCGCAGAAAGGCGATCAGCGCAGGCACCAGCATCGCCACGATCAGCACGGTCGCGCCGATGGCGGTGTTGTGCGCCGTCTCGATCCAGAAGATCCCCAGTCCCATGCTGACCAGCAGCGCGGGCCGCATCGGTCGCCAGTCGGGATCGGCCGGCCGCCTCCAGGCCCCGAAGGCGGATCCCGCGACCAGCCAGGCAAAGATCAGCCCCCAGATCGAAAAGGCCCAGCCCGCCGGCTGGACGGGCGGATCGACCTGCGGAATCGGAAACTGGTCGGGACGATAGCCGCCGAATCCGTTGGACAGCATGGGCGAGACGGCAAAGGCGATGGCCGCCAGCAGGACAAGGATCGAAAGCAGGTTGCGCATGGAACTTCCCTTGGTCACGTTTGCTGCCCCAACGCCTGGCGAGCGCGGTCCAGATCCTCGGGCGTGTTGATGTTGAAGAAGGGGTCGGGCGACCTGTCCCAGACAACCGCCGCCGCGCCCTGTTCCGCGGCAAAGCCCCGCACCCGCCGTTTTCCCTGCAAAAGAAAGCCGCGCAACGCATCCCGCAGCCCCACCGGCCACAGGCCGAAGGTCGGATGATCCACGACCCGCCCCCCCTCATCCCGGCCGGCGGCCAGGACGACGCCGCCGCCCTGCGCGGCAAGGCGCGCGGCAAGGTCGCGCGGAAAGAAGGGCGTATCGCCCGCCACGCTGATCACCGCATCCGCGCCAAGCCCGGCAGCCCAGTCCAGGCCCGCCAGGATCCCCGCCAGCGGCCCCGGAAGATCGGGCAGGCTGTCGGGCAGGACAGGCAGCCCGAAACCGGCGAACCGCGCCGCGTCGCCATTCGCGTTCAGCGCCAGCGGCGCGCATTGCGGGGCCAGCCGGTCGATGATCCGCGCCAGCATGGGCCTGCCGCCCAGATCCAGAAGGCATTTGTCGCCGCCGCCCATGCGGGTCGCGCGGCCTCCGGCAAGGATGATGGCGGGATGGGTCATGGGGCGGTTGTGGCCCCGATGGACGCGCATGGCAAGATCGGGGCGTCCAAGGACCCGAACACATCCCCATCAGCGGATGCGGCTTTCTTGACAGGATGGGCCGGCGACACTAGCCGGTGCAGGATGCCTGGCCGGGACCGGACCCTGTTCATGAGACATGACCCCCTGCCCCCCTATCAGACCCAGGCCAGCCTGCCCGACCTGCCCTTTGCCACGCTCGACGCCCTGATCCGGGCCGAGGCTGCGGAACACGGGCTGGATCTGCACGACGGGCATGGCCGGTCCACCTGGTGCAAGCTGCCCGACGGGGGCGAATTCGGCGCGAAGATGGGACCGACCGGCAGCATCCTGTATGTCCGCGCCCATGACCGCCACCGGTTGCACGACCTGCGCGAGGCGGTGACGCACCGTCTGGGCGGGCATCTGCCGAGCCTGCGACCGGCCTGGTCCTCGCTGGATCGCCCGGGCGCGCATCCGCCGAACTTCAGCCTGGCGCGGGTGTCAAGCGTCACCCGCATCGCGGCCGATTTCCTGCGCCTGCGGCTGGAAGGCGGCGACCTGGACCGTTTGTCCCGCGACCTGATCCATTTCCGACTGGTGCTGCAACCTGAAGGAACGACCCTGCCCGTCTGGCCGATGATCGGGAATGACGGCCGGACGGTCTGGCCCAAGGGCGCGGCCACGCTGCACCGGCCCGCCTATACGGTGCGCCATATCGACCCGGACGCGGGCTGGCTGGACACCGACATCTTCATCCATGACGGCGGGCGGGCCTGCGATTTCGCGGCCCAGGCTGCACCGGGAACGCTGGTGGGTCTGTCTGGTCCGGGCGGCGGCGGGATCGCGCAAGCCCGCAGCCTGCTGATCGGCGGGGATGAGACCGCCTATCCCGCCCTGGCTCGTCACCTGGAAGCCGCCGCCGACGATGCGGGGGGCGAATGCCACCTGTTCGGTGCCCGGGCGGATTATCCCCTGCCCCGTCATCCCGGCATCCGCGTGATCCACGCCCCCGGCGGCGAGGCCGCACTGGCCGAACGGCTGCGCCGAGACGGCACCGACGCCCGGCGGATCTGGCTAGCCACCGAACGGTCGCGGCTGGAACCCCTGAAGTCCGCGATCCTGGGCGACCTGGGCATCGATAAGGCGACGGCCCATCTTGCCGCCTATTGGAGCGCGTGAAGCGGCAAACCTGCCACGAGAATAGTTGACAATTTTACATGGCTGCTCGATATGCTGCAAAACCTGCGGCCCGAGCGATGGCCCTTTGCGCCGTTTCGCATCCCCGCAGCGACCGCGATGACCCGCCCCGGCGGAACAAGAAGCCAAGGAACGCCATGCCCCATCTGCCCTTGTCCCGTCTGGGTGCGCCCATTGCCTTGTCGCTGGCCTGCGTGATGGCAAGCATGGCCCATGCGCAGGACGCCGCGCCGGGCCAGGCGCCGGCCCCCGTTCCGGCCCCCGCCCTTGAGGCGCAACAGCCGCAATCGCCTGCGGCGGCCGCCCCGGCCACATCCGCGCAGCCTGCCGATCCTGCGCCTGCAACAGCCCCGGTTGCGGATCCTGCCGCGATCCC
Source organism: Paracoccus sp. SY (assembly GCF_002901215.1). Taxonomy (NCBI): domain Bacteria; kingdom Pseudomonadati; phylum Pseudomonadota; class Alphaproteobacteria; order Rhodobacterales; family Paracoccaceae; genus Paracoccus; species Paracoccus sp. SY. Next base: position 79,239 of record NZ_NWMQ01000006.1, read on the forward strand.
GGCCTCGCCCGAACCCGAACCGGTTGCCGATTTCCTGCCCCAACCGGTGCAGGACGCCCTGGCGCCGATCCTGACGCCCCCGGCGCGCGATCCGAACCTGCCCCACGACCTGTCGCCGATGGGGATGTTCTGGGCCGCCGACATCGTGGTCAAGGCGGTGATGATCGGGCTGGCCTTCGCATCGGTCGTCACCTGGACGGTGCTGGTGGTCAAGGCCCTGGAACTATGGGGCGCCAGCGCCACCGCGCAAAAGGGCATCCGCCGCATCCAGCAGGCCGCGAGCCTGGACGCCGCCGTGGCCGCAAGCGGCAGCCGCCGCGACGCCGTGTCCCGCATGATCCGCAGCGCGGCCGAGGAATACCGCCGGTCCAAGCCTGCCCTGGACGTGGCGGGGGACCACGGCGTCAAGGAACGCGTCGAATCGCAACTGGACCGCATCGAGGCCGTCGCGGGCCGCCGCATGGGCAGGGGCACCGGCATCCTGGCCACCATCGGATCGACCGCCCCCTTCGTGGGCCTGTTCGGCACCGTCTGGGGGATCATGAACAGCTTCATCAGGATTTCCGAAAGCCAGACCACCAACCTGGCCGTCGTGGCCCCCGGCATTGCCGAGGCGCTGCTGGCCACGGCCATCGGCCTGGTCGCGGCAATCCCCGCCGTTGTGATCTATAACGTCTTCGCACGCGGCATCACCGGCTATCGCCTGCGGCTGGCGAATGCGGCGGCAGGCGTGCGCCAGCTGGTCAGCCGCGATCTGGACTTTCGCGGCATCGCCGCCACCACCGCACCGGGGAAATAGGCCATGGCGGGCGGAATTCGCGACAGCGGCGACGATCTGGTCGAGAACCACGAGATCAACGTCACCCCCTTCATCGACGTGATGCTGGTCCTGCTGATCATCTTCATGGTCGCGGCACCGCTTGCGACGGTCGATGTGAACGTCGATCTGCCGGTGTCGAATGCCACGCCCGCCCAGCGTCCCGACCAGCCGGTCTATGTGACCGTCAAGCCGGACCTGACGCTGGCCTTGGACAATACCGACATCGCGCCGGGCGGCTTGGCGGCTGCGCTTGCCGAGGCGACCGAAGGCGACCGTGAACAACGCATCTTCCTGCGCGCCGACCGCGAGGTCGCCTATGGCGACCTGATGGAGGTGATGAACACCCTGCGCGACACGGGCTATCTGAAGATCGCGCTTGTGGGGCTTGAATCCACCTCGGGCGCCGTGCCCGTACCCACAGACCCCGCATCCGCGGCTGCCCCGGAAGCCGCGCAATGAGCAGGCGCGCCACCACGATGATCCGCGAAGGGGCGCTGTGGGGCGGCGCCTCGGTCCTGGTGCTGGCGCTGCATCTGGGCGGGGCGCTGTGGATCATGCAGGAGGCCGAGGCTGCGGCCCCGCCCCCCGGCCTGCCCGAAGCAGTCTTCGTCGATCTGGCCCCGGCCGAGGACATCGCAGAGCCGACCCCGCCCGCCGCCGAGGAAGCGGTCGAGCCGGAACCCCAGCCCGAAGCGGAACCCGAGCCAGAGCCTGAGCCTGAGCCCGAGGAAGTGGCCGAGCCGCTGGACCTGCCGCCCTTGCCGGAACTGGAACCGCTGGATGACATGGCCGAGCTGTTCCCGCCCGCACCGCCCGAACTGGAAACCCCGCCCGAGGTGGTGCTGAACAGTTCCGCCCGCCCGCAGCGCCGCCCGGAACGCCAGCCGGAACCGCAGCGTCAGGCCGAACCCCGCCGCGAAGAACGCCGCAAGCCGGAACAACAGCGTCAGGCGGAACCGCGCCAGGAACAGGCTGCGCCCCAACAGCAGCAAGCGCGGCGCGCCGAGCAAGGCCAACAGAACGCCACCGGCCGGACTGGCGTCAGTCCTCAGCAGCGCGCCCGCGACGAGGCAAGCTGGCAACAGCAGATAGGTGCATGCGTCGCGCGCTCGATCTCGCGCGTGTCAGGGGCAAGGGGGGCGCAGGTCACGGTTTCGCTGACCATTGCGCGCAACGGGCGAGTCCAGTCGGCGGCTCTGGCGGCCTCTACCGGAAATGCACGGGTGGACCGCGAGATCACGCGGGCCATGGGCCGGGCCCGCTGTCCATCGGCCCCGTCCAGCATGACAAGCGCCAGCTATCCGTTTATCCAGCCGATTGCGATCCAGTAACAGCAGGCTTTGCAGCGCCATTAACAGATGAGCCGGCCAAGAACGCGGCGTCCGGCGCCCTCGATACCGGCTATGCGCATTTGAAAAAGAAGCGGACATTTCTGAATGTCCGGTCGTGCGTGGTCAGCCGAAGACCTGCGGCTGGTCCACGCGCAGGCGGGCAATGATCCCCTCGATCCTGCTGAGGTGCTGCCGGATGGCTGCCACGGCTGCCCCTGCGTCGCGGCGGCGCAATGCGTCGAGGATCTGGCCGTGTTCGGCAAAGGCCGTATCGGCGCCATAGGACAGCGACAGATAGCGCGCCCGGTCCATGTGGCCCTTGTTTTCCTTTACCAGCGTCCAGACGAATTCAAGCCCGGCATAGGCGCAGATGTCGTGGTGGAACTGATCGTCAAGCGCGTGGAAGCCGGTGCGGTTGCCCGCCTCGATTTCCCTGGCCTGCAGATCCAGAAGATGCGCCAAGGCGTCGAAATGGTCGTCCGTCAAACGCTCGGTCGCGACGCGGATGCAGGATTCCTCCAGCGCGGTGCGGATGAAATAGGCCTGCAGGACCGCTTCTTCCGAAATCGGTGTCACGGTTGTCGCGCGCTGCGGGCGGATCTGGATGAAGCCCAGTTGCGACAGGCGATAAAAGGCATCGCGGACCGGCTGGCGCGAAACGCCCATCTGCGCCGCCACCTCGATTTCGGACAGCTTGGCGCCGGGGGGCAGGGTCAGGTTCACCACACGGTCGTAAAGCAGGCCGAAGATCTGGTCGGTGACAGTCGGGCCCCGTCCGCTGTCCAGCGGCGGAAAATCTTTCATCGGTAGGGACGCCGTCGACATGATGCACCCGATTGACCATTCTTGAAAACTAGCATATTAGTTTATGACATAGAAAACAAGCATGACTCGTGGGAGGAGAAAAGCTTGCTGGATGAAGATCGGCTGTTTCCCCTGGAAGGACGCGCCCGCGATCTGGCGCGCGATCTTTATGCGCAAATCCGCGACCTGCCGATCGTCAGCCCCCATGGCCATACCGACCCCCGCTGGTTCGCCGAAAACCAGCCCTTCCCCGATCCCGCGCAACTGTTCGTCACGCCCGACCATTACGTCTTCCGGATGCTGTGCAGCCAGGGCATATCCCTGAGCGATCTTGGCGTGCCGCGTGTCGATGGAGGACAGACCGAAACAGACGGGCGCAAGATCTGGCGGCTGTTTGCGCAAAACTATCACCTGCTGCGCGGCACGCCGTCGCGGATGTGGCTGGATCACAGCTTTCACCATGTCTTTGGCATCGACCGCCGCCTGTCGGCGGAAACGGCGGACTGGTATTACGACCACATCGCCGATTGCCTGACCCGCCCCGAATTCCGTCCCCGCGCGCTGTTCGAACGCTTCAACATCGAAGTCATCGCCACGACCGAGGCCGCGACCGACGACCTGCGCTGGCATCGGATGATCCGCGAATCGGGCTGGACCGGCCGGGTCGTCACCGCCTATCGCCCCGACGGCGTGGTGGACCCCGAAATGGCGGGCTTTGCCGACAATGTGGCGTTGCTGGGCCAGCAGACCGGCTTCGACACCGCGACCTGGGACGGATACCTGGACGCGCACCGGGCGCGGCGGGCGTTCTTCAAGGACCATGGCGCCACGTCCAGCGACCACGGCCATGCCACCGCGCGGACCGAGGATCTTGACCGGGCCAATGCCGCCGCCTTGTTCGGGAAGGCCCTGGGAGGCCAATGCACGCCCGACGAAGCCGATGCCTTCCGCGGCCAGATGCTGACCGAAATGGCGCGGATGAGCCTGGAAGACGGCTTGGTCCTGCAAATCCATCCCGGCGCGCGGCGCAACCATTCGGACCCCGTGATGGCCGTCCATGGCCGCGACAAGGGCTTCGACATTCCCGGCCGCACCGATTACGTCGCGGCCCTGCGCCCGCTGCTGAACGCAGTGGGAATGCGTCCCGACCTGACGGTGATCCTGTTCACCCTGGACGAGACCGCCTATTCGCGCGAACTGGCGCCCCTGGCGGGGGTCTATCCCTGCCTGCGGCTTGGTCCGCCCTGGTGGTTCCACGACAGCCCCGAAGGAATGATGCGGTTCCGCCAGATGACAACGGAAACCGCAGGCTTCTACAACACCGTGGGCTTCAACGACGACACCCGCGCCTTCTGTTCGATCCCCGCGCGCCACGATGTCGCGCGCCGCGTGGATTGCGCCTTTCTTGCCACCCTTGTCGCCAGCGGACGCCTCCATCAGGACGAAGCGCCCGAACTGGCACAGGATCTGACCTACGGCCTCGCCAAGAAGGCCTACAAACTCTGAGCTTCACCAACGGGAGGATACCATGAAGTTCGTCACCACCACCCTTGCCGCCCTGCTTGCCTCGGCCGCGCTTGCCGGTGCCGCAAGCGCGGAATGCGAGATCACGCTGCGGTCGTCCGACACCCATCCCGACGGCTATCCGACCGTCGAGGGCGTCAAGGCCATGGCCGCCGAGGTCAAGGAAAAGACCGAAGGCCGCATCTGCATCGAGGTCTTCCCTTCGTCCCAGCTGGGCGAGGAAAAGGACACGATCGAGCAGACCCAGTTCGGCGTCATCGACATGGTGCGCGCGTCCTTCGGGTCGTTCAACGACATCGTGCCCGTCACGCAGTTGATGTCGCTGCCCTATCTGTTCACCTCGCCCGAGCATCAGCACGCGGTCATGGACGGCCCCATCGGCGAGGAAATCGCCGAGGACTTTGCCGAAAAGGATCTGATCGCGCTGGCCTATTACGATGGCGGCGCGCGCAACTTCTATAACTCGCAGAAGCCGATCCAGTCGGTCGAGGACCTGAAGGGCATGAAGTTCCGCGTCATGCAGAACGACGTCTTCGTGGACATGATGGCCGCGCTTGGCGCCAATGCCACGCCGATGCCTTACGGCGAGGTTTATTCGTCCATCCAGACCGGCGTGATCGACGGGGCGGAAAACAACTTCCCTTCCTATGACAGTTCCGGCCATGCCGAGGTCGCGAAATACTTCACACTGGACCAGCACCTGATGGTGCCGGAACTGGTGGCGATTTCGAAGATCAGCTGGGACAAGCTTTCGCCGGAGGATCAGGAAATCCTGCGCACCGCCGCCAGGAACTCGGCCACGTTGCAGCGCCAGCTGTGGGCCGAACAGGAAAAGGCCAGCGAGGAAAAGGTCGTGGCCGCCGGCGCCGAGGTCATCAAGGACGTGGACAAGACCGCCTTCATCGAGGCGATGGCCCCGGTCTACGAAAAATACGTGACCACCCCCGAGGCACAGGACTTGGTCAAGCGCATCCAGGAAACCAAGTGACGTCTCGGCTCGCGGCCCCCCCCGGCCGCGAGCCTTTTTCCTTCACGCAATCCAAGGGTGACGCCATGCAAGGCAGCATCGCCGCGCTGTCACGCCTCAATTCCCTGCTTTCCCGGATCAGCCTGTGGCTGGCGGGGACGGGGCTTGTGGCGATGACCATCATCGTCTTCGCGCAGGTCTTCATGCGCTATGTCATGAACGACAGCCTGTTGTGGGTCGAACCCGTGGCGATCCTGCTGATGAGCTGGTTCATCTTCCTGGGATCGGCCGTGGGCGTCCATGAAAGCTTCCACATGGGCTTCGACGTGCTGCTGTTCTTCCTGCCCGACAGTGCCGGGACATGGCTCAAGGCGCTGTCCGACCTGGCCGTGCTGGCCTTCAGCATCGCCATGGTGGTCTATGGCTGGGAATTGATGGCCCGAACCTGGGATTCGACCCTGCCGGTCATCCGGCTGCCGGGCGGATTTGCCTATATGCCGCTGTTCGCCGGTGGCGTCCTGATGACGCTGTTCGTGCTGGAACACCTGCTGAACCGCCTGTCGGGCCGCAGGGTCGAGGCCGAACCCGACGCCGAAGACATCCTGATGACCGAGGCCTGACATGGAATATCTGATCCTTTTCGGCGTCTTCACGCTGCTGATGCTGATCGGCACGCCGATCGCCTTCTGCCTGGGCATTTCCAGCCTGGCCACCGTTGGATACCTGGGCCTGCCTCCCCTGGTGGTGTTCCAGCGCCTGTCGGCGGGGATTTCGGTCTTCACGCTGATGGCCATTCCCTTCTTCATCTTCGCGGGCGACCTGATGGTCAGGGGCGGCATCGCCGCGCGGATCGTGGCCTTCGCCGGATCGCTGATCGGCCATGTCCGGGGCGGCCTGGGCCAGGTCAACATCGCCGCCTCCACCCTGTTCGGCGGCATTTCCGGGTCCGCCGTGGCCGAGGCCGCCGCCGTCGGCGGCATCATGATCCCGCAGATGAAGGAACGGGGCTATGGCGCGGATTACGCGGTCAACGTGACCTCCATGGCGGCGCTGATCGCGCTGCTTCTTCCGCCCAGCCACAACATGATCATCTACTCGATCTCGGGCGGGGGGCGGATTTCCATCGCCGACCTGTTCACGGCGGGCATCATCCCCGGCCTGCTGCTGGCGGGGGCGCTGTCGGTGACGGCCTATATCGTCGCCCGCAAGCGCGGCTATCCGACCGAGCCCTTTCCCGGTTTCGCCCGCGTCGGATATTACCTGCTGCAGTCGATCCCCGGCATGTTGCTGATCGCGATCATCTTCGGCGGCGTGCGGTCGGGCGTCTTCACCGCCACCGAAAGCAGCTGCATCGCGGTGCTGTATGCGCTGCTGGTGACGGTGGTGGTCTATCGCAGCATGTCTTGGACGGATTTCGTCCATGCCACCCAGCAGGCGGTGCGCACGACCGCGATGGTCTTGCTGATCATCGGCATGGCAGGGGCCTTCGGATGGCTGATGGCCTATCTGCATGTGGCGCAGATCTCGCTCAACTGGATGCAGTCGGTGTCCGACAATCCCTTCGTGATCCTGCTGATGATCAACATCGTGTTGCTGGTGCTGGGCACCTTCATGGACATGTCGCCCCTGATCATCATCACCACGCCGATCTTCCTGCCGGTCGTGGCGGCCTTTGGCGTCGATCCGGTGCATTTCGGGGTCATCATGATCCTGAACCTGGGGATCGGGCTGAACACCCCGCCGCTGGGGCCGGTCCAGTTCGTCGCCGCCGCCGTGGCCCGCATTTCCATCTGGGAGGCGATGCGCAGCGTCTGGCCCTTCTATGCGGCGGGCCTGATCGTGCTGCTGCTGGTCACATACATCCCTGCCCTGTCGCTGTGGCTGCCCGGGGTCTTCAAATGAAGGGTCCCGTTCGCACCGTGCTGGCCCATTCCCCCGAACTGATGGTCGTCCGCTTCGCCTTCGCGGCGGGCGACCAGGGGGCGCTGCATTCCCATCCCCATATGCAATCGACCTATGTGCAATCGGGCCGCTATCACTTCACCGTGGACGGCCGCGAATTCGAGGTGGGGCCGGGCGACGCCTTCGTCATCCCCTCCCATGCCGAACACGGCTGCACCTGTCTTGAAGGGGGCGAGTTGATCGACAGCTTCACCCCCCGCCGCGACGATTTCCTGTGAAAGGCTCTGCTATGACCACCCATGTCGAAACCCGCCAGGCGGTTCATCCCGATCATGCGAAAGGCATGGATACCGACAGCCTGCGCCGCCATTTCCTGGCCGAGGGGCTGTTCGCCCGCGCGGAAATCCGGCTGGTCTATACCCATTACGACCGCTTCGTGGTGGGCGGCGCGGTCCCCGACGGCGCCGACATCACCCTGGACCAGATCGCGGAAACCAAGACCGCGACCTTCCTGGAACGGCGCGAGATGGGCATCGTCAATATCGGCGAGGCCGGATCGGTCACGGCGGCGGGCCAGACCTGGGACATGAAGAACGGCGACGTGCTCTACCTGGGCATGGGATCCGGTGCGGTGACCTTCAGCGGCAAGGGGCGGTTCTACATCACCTCCTGCCCCGCGCATCGCGAACTGCCCTGCCGCCTGATTACCGTCGATGAGGCCAAGGAGATGAAGACTGGCGCGGTGGAGACCTCGAACAAGCGCACCATCCGGCAGTTCATCCACCCGCTGGTCATGGAAAGCTGCCAGCTTGTGCTGGGCTATACCACGCTCGAGGACGGCTCGGTCTGGAACACCATGCCCGCCCATGTCCATGACCGGCGGATGGAGGCATACCTGTATCACGGCATGGCGCCTGAATCCCGCGTGCTGCACCTGATGGGCGAGCCGCAGGAAACCCGCCACATCTTCGTCGCCAACGAACAAGCGGTAATTTCGCCCCCCTGGTCGATCCATTCGGGCGCGGGCATCGGCGGCTATACCTTCATCTGGGCCATGGCGGGTGACAACGTCGATTACACCGACATGGACTTCGTCCAGCCGGGGGATCTGCGGTGAGCGCGTTTTCCTTGGGCGGCCAGGTCGCGCTTGTCACCGGCGCCAATACGGGCATCGGCCAGGCCATCGCCGTGGCCTTGGCCCAAGCGGGGGCCGAGGTGATCGCCGCGGGTCGGCGCGACTGCGATCAGACGCTGGCGCTGATGGGCCAGGTTTCTGAAAAGGCGGGCCGCCAGATGCGGCTGGACTTCAGCGATCCCATGGCCGCGCGCGATGTCTTCGCCTCGGAACGCATCGACATCCTGGTCAACAACGCCGGCATCATCCGCCGCGCCGATGCGGTGGATTTCACCGAGGCCGACTGGGACGAGGTGATGGACACGAACCTCAAGGCGCTGTTCTTCACCTGCCAGGCCTTCGCCAGGGCGGCATTGCCGCGCGGGCGGGGCAAGATCGTCAACATCGCCAGCCTTCTGTCCTTCCAGGGCGGCATCCGCGTGCCGTCCTATACCGCGTCCAAGCATGGGGTGGCGGGCCTGACCAAGCTGATGGCGAACGAATGGGCGGCAGGCGGGCTGAACGTCAACGCCATCGCGCCCGGCTATATCGAGACCAATAATACCGAGGCCCTGCGCGCCGATCCCGCCCGGTCGCGCGCGATCCTGGACCGCATCCCCGCCGGCCGCTGGGGCCGGGCCGAGGATATCGGCCAGACCGCCGTGTTCCTGTCGGCGCCCGCGTCCGATTACATCAACGGCGCGGTCCTGAATGTCGATGGAGGCTGGCTTGCACGATAGGCTGTATCGCGACCCCACCACCAAGTCGGGCATCGTCCATCTGGGCCTGGGCGCCTTCTTCCGCGCCCATGGCGCGATCTATGTGGCCGAGGCTGGCGGCTGGGGCATCACCGGCGTGTCGCTGCAATCGCCCGGCACGCGCGACAGGCTGAAACCGCAGGGCTGGGCCTATACGGCGCTGGAACTGGGACCGGATGGCGAGAAGCCGCAAGTGGTCACGGTGCTGCGCGACGTGCTGGTCGCGCCGGAAGACCCGCAGGCCGTGCTGGACGCAATGGCCGCGCCGGATACGCATATTGTCAGCCTGACGGTGACGGAAAAGGGCTATTGCCACGAACCCTCCACGGGGCGGCTGAACCGCGACCATCCCGATATCCGGCATGACCTGGAAAATCCGCTGCCGAAATCCGCGCCGGGCTTCCTGGTCCGCGCCCTGGCCCTGCGGCGCGACGCGGGACTGCCGCCCTTCACGGTGCTGTGCTGCGACAACCTGCCCGAAAACGGCCGGGTGGTGCGGGGCGTGGTCGGGGAACTGGCCCGCCTGATCGACCCGGCCTTGGCCGACTGGATCGCGGCGGAGGGGGCCTTTCCTTCGACCATGGTGGACCGGATTGTGCCCGCGACCACGCCCGCCGACCTGGACCGGCTGGAGGCCATGACCAGTACCCGCGACGAGGCCCCCGTGATGCACGAGCCCTTCCGCCAGTGGGTGGTCGAGGACCGTTTCTGCGGCCCCCGCCCCCCGCTTGAGACGGTCGGCGTGCAGATGGTGGCCGACGTGACGCCCTTTGAACACATGAAGCTGCGGATGCTGAACGGCACGCATTCCAGCCTCGCCTATCTGGGCTATCTGGCGGGGCATGAGACCATCGCCGACACCATGGCCGATCCGGTCTTCGCCGATTTCGTGCGCAGCCTGTGGCGGGACGAGATCATCCCGGCCCTGATCCCTCCGCCCGGCGAGGATCTGGGGGCCTATGCCGACGCGCTTGCGGCGCGCTACGCGAACCCCGCCATTCGGCACCGGACCTGGCAGATCGCCATGGACGGCAGCCAGAAGCTGCCGCAGCGGATCCTGGGCACCATCGCGGAAAGCCGTGCGGCGGGCCGGGCGGTGCCGGGGCTGACGCTCGCCGTGGCGGCCTGGATGCGCTATGCCTCGGGGCGCGACGAAAAGGGCGCGGCGATCGAGGTCAAGGATCCGCTGGCCCCGCGCCTTGCCGCCCTCTGGCGCGACGATCCGGCGCAGACCGTGGCGGGCTTCCTGGCCCTGGCCGAGGTGTTCCCCCCCGCGCTGCGCGACGACGCGGGCTTTGCGGCGGATCTGGTGGCGGCGCTGACGGGGTTGGTGCGCGATGGCGCGCGGGCGATGGCGGCGGGCGTGGAAAGGGTGGGGTGACGCCCCGCCCTACAGCGCCTGTTCCACCAGGGCGCCGCGATGGCGGATCACCTTGCGGCTGAGGTCGTGGCCCGCGGCGATGGCCGCCGCGCAATCCGCACCCGACAGGCTGGCCGCAAGATAGCCCGCGTTGAAGCTGTCGCCTGCCGCCGTGCTGTCCACGGGCGTTTCGGGCGCAAGGTCGCTGATCGTGCCCGATCCCCCTGCCCCGCCAAAGCCGATCGGCCCGCCGCCGTTCTTCACCACCACCTGCCCCGCCCCCAGCGCCAGATAGCGCGCTACGGTGGCCTGGGGATCGGCATCGCCGAAATGGCTGGCTTCATCGTCGAAGCTGGGAAGGACCAGATCGGCGCCCGCCGCCGCATCGCTGATGCCCTGCCGCATGGTGGCGGCGTCAGGCCACAGGCGAGGGCGCAGGTTCGGGTCGAAAACCACGCGCGTCCCCGCAGCCCTGGCCCGGGACAAGGCCGCCAGCAGGTTCGCCCGGCCCTCGGGCGGCAGGATCGCCACAGTGATGCCCGAGAAATAGGCCAGCGCCGCCCCTTCAAGCGCCGCATCCAGCGCCGCAGGATCGTCGGCCAGCCGCCGGGCCGCCGAGGTGTCGCGCCAATAGGCGAAGCTGCGTTCCCCATCCGTCAGGCTGATTGCGTAAAGCCCGATTTCCCGGTCCGGGTCGCGTCCGACATGGGCGGTGCCGATGCCTTCGGCGGACAGGAAATCCACCATCTGTTGGGAAAAGGCGCCCTGGCCCACGCGGGACAGGTAATCGACCTGCCAGTCGGCGCCTAGCAGGCGGCGCAGATACCAGGCGGTGTTCAGCGTGTCGCCCGCGATGCCCAGGCGCCACAGGCCCGGCTGGTCCGACTGGCCCAGTTCGACCATCGCCTCTCCGATGGACAGGATGCGCATCAGGCGGCCTGGTGCTTGCGCGACAGCGCGAGTTCGACGCCGCGCAGTTCGGCCAGACCCTTGAGGCGGCCAATCGCGGGATAACCGGGCTGGCCGCCCCGGCCGATGTCGTCCAGGATGTCCTGGCCGTGGTCGGGGCGCATGGGGATGCGCCAGTCCTCGCGACCCGCTGCCCGCCTGCGGGCTTCCTCGGCCAGCACCGCGTCGATCAGGTTCACCATGTCGGTCTGGCCGGCCAGGTGTTCATCCTCGAAGAAGCTGGCGGGGATGGTGTCGCTGTCGCGGCGGACGTTGCGCAGGTGCAGGAAATGCACGCGGTCGCCCAGCCGGCGCATCATGCCGGGCAGGTCGTTGTCATGCCGCACCCCCAGCGACCCGGAACAGAGCGTGATACCGTTCGCGGGCAGATCCACCGCCGCCATGCGTTCGGCGTAATCGGCCTCGGTGGACATGACGCGGGGCAGGCCCAGCAGTGGGAACGGCGGATCGTCTGGGTGGCAACACAGCCGCATCCCCAGGTCCTGCGCGACAGGCGCCACCTGTTCCAGGAAATCGTTGAAGTTGCGGCGCAGCACCGCGTCCGTCACCGGGGCATAGGTCTGCAGCAGGTCGCGCACGTCGCCCATGGTCAGATGCTCGGCCGCGCCGGGCAGGCCGAAGACCACGTTTCCGGCAAGCTGCTGGCGGGCCGCGTCGTCCATGTCGGCAAAGCGGCGGGCGGCGGCGTCGCGGATGTCTTCGGGGAAATCCTCGGCCGCGCCGGGACGTTCGAGGATGTGGATGTCGAAGGCCGCGAAGTCGGTCAGGTCGAAGCGCATGCAGCGCGCGCCATTGGGGCGGCGCCATTCCAGGTCGGTGCGCGTCCAGTCCAGCACCGGCATGAAGTTGTAGCAGATCACCCGGATCCCCGCCGCGTGCAGGTTCCGCATGGAGGCGATCCAGTTCTGCACATGGCCGCGCCAGTCGCCGGACTGGGTCTTGATCGCCTCGCTGACGGGCAGGCTTTCCACGACCTCCCATTCCAGGCCGGATGGGGTGCCATCGCGCATCACGGCAACCTGGGACTGGCGGCGGGCGATTTCCTCGGGCGTCCAGAGGGTGCCCGTGGGGACATGATGCAGCGCCGTCACGACGCCTTGGACACCTGCTTGCAGCATGTCGTCGATGGACACGCGGTCGTTCGGACCGAACCAACGCCAGGTCTGTCGCATGTAATCCTCTCTCAGTCGGTGAAATAGTCGGGCTGGGCCGCCGCCATCTGCGGCACCTCGGTCAGCATCTGGCGCAGATGGGTGCGCATCGCGGTCTCGGAGGCGTCGGCATCGCCCTTGCGCAGCGCGTCCAGGATCTGCTGGTGCTGGCCGATGATGAAGCCGCGGTCGAAGGCGCGCATGGACAGGTGCCGCAGCCGGTTCATCTGCGCCTTGAGCCGGTCCAGATCGGCCCAGACCGCCTCTTGCCCCGCGGCAAGGGCCAGCAGGCGGTGGAAGCGGTCGTCCGATTCGATGAAGTCGTTCACGTTTCCGGCCTGGTCCGCGGCTGTCTGCAGGGCGATTTCATCCGCCATGCGGTCCAGCATCTCGGCGGGCCGTGTCTGGGCCACGATGCGGGCCAGATCGGCCTCGACCGCCTCGCGGATGAAGCGGGCGGACAGGACCGCCGCGACGGAAATCTTGCTGATATAGGTGCCGCGCTGCGGGCGGACCTCAGCCAGGCCGTCGCTGGCCAGGCGGATGAAAGCTTCCCGAACGGGCTGGCGGCTGATGCCGATGGCGGCCGCGACCTCGGTTTCGCTGATGCGCATCCCGGGGGGCAGGTCGCCCTGCTGGACGCGCTTGCGCAGCCAGTCATGGACCTGGAACGCCGTGCTTGGCGCGATCGTGATGCGTGCGACGTCCATGAAAGCCTCCCCCAGGCAGCAGCTTATGCCATACTTCCATACAAGTAAAGACGTTCCCAAACCCCGTTCAAGGGGTCGTAGGGGCTTCGTTCGGCATGGCAGGGGTTTCCGTTGCCCCTGCCGCAGGGGTGGGGCCGCTTTCGACAAGGCGGTTCTGGTCCCACTGGCCGGACGCGACCTCGCCACTGGCATAGCGCATCACGCCCTGGCCCTGACGCTTGCCCGCCACGAAGCTGCCCTCATAGCGGTCGCCGCTGGCATAGGTCGCGACGCCGGTGCCGTCGATCTCGCCCGCCTTCCAGCCGCCTTCATAGGTGAAGCCGTCCGGCGTCGTCAGCTTGCCCTGTCCTTCGCGCAGGCCGTTCGCGAAGCCGCCGGTATAGACCGTGCCGTCGGGATAGGTCGCCTGGCCATCGCCATGGCGCTGACCGTCGGCCCAGGCGCCGTTATAGACATAGCCGTCGGGATAGGTCATCCGGCCCAGGCCGTGGTTTCGGGCGTTCCTGAAGCCGCCCTCATAGACCATGCCGTTGGCATAGGTGGCCTTGCCCTCGCCCTCGATCACGCCGGCGGCCCATTGGCCGGAATAGCTTGCCCCGTCGGGATAGGTGATGGTTCCGCTGCCATGGGGCCGGTCGTCCTTCATGCCGCCGGTATAGACCGATCCGTCGGGATAGGTGATCCGGCCCTCGCCCTCCATCCGGCCTTCCACCCATGACCCGGTATAGACATAGCCGTCGGTGCCGGTGAAGGTGCCCTGCCCATGGCGGCGGTCGGCCTTGAAGGCGCCGTCATAGACATCGCCATTGGCATAGGTGGCGACGCCCTGTCCTTCGCGCCGGCCGTTCAGCATCTGGCCCTCGTAGCGGTCGCCCGAGGCCTGGACCAGCACGCCCGTGCCCGACATCTGCCCCGCCGACCAGATCCCTTCATAGACCAGCCCGTCGGCCATGGTCAGCTTGCCCTTGCCCGCGCGCTGGCCCGCCAGCATCCCGCCTTCATAGACCGCGCCGTCGGGATAGGTGATCTTGCCCTGCCCTTCCTTGACGCCCGCGTTCCAGTCCCCTTCATAACGGTATCCGTTGGGCTGGGTCAGCACGCCCTTGCCCTGGTGCAGGCCCTTGACGAAATCGCCGGTATAGACCGACCCGTTGGCATAGCGCGCCACGCCCTTGCCGGTGATCTCTCCGGCCACCCAGTCGCCTTCATAGGTGCCGCCGTCGGCATAGGTGATCGTGCCGGTGCCATTGGGCTTGCCTTCGGCGAACTGGCCTTCATAGACGGAACCGTTGGGAAAGGTGGCGCGGCCCTGGCCCAGGATCTCGCCCTCGACCCAGTCGCCTTCATAGCGGTATCCGTTGGGCAGGGTATAGCTGCCCTGGCCGTGCTGGCGGCCATTGCGAAAGGTGCCTTCATAGACGCCGCCGTCGTCATATTGCTTGGTCACGACCTGCGCATCCGCGGCGGGGGCTCCCGCCAACAGCGCCACGATCGCCGCCCAACTTGCCGCCTTCATCGTCCGTCCGCCCTTCGTCCTTTGCCCCATGGTCTATCGCAGCGGAACCCGCTGCGCAAAGCCCGACTTTTCCTTATCCATGTCATCGCCTATCACGGCATCGAGAGAACAGGGGCTGCATGATGACCAACCGTTTCCGCCTGACCATCGGCCAGTTGAACGCCACGGTGGGCGATCTGCAAGGCAATGCCGACAAGGCCCGCAAGGCATGGGAAGCCGCGAAGGCCGCAGGCGCCGACATGCTGGCCCTGCCCGAGATGTTCATCACCGGGTACCAGACACAGGATCTGGTGCTGAAGCCCGCCTTCTGCCGCCAGGCCGAGGAGGAGATCCTGAAGCTTGCCGCCCTTTGCACCGGCGGCCCGGCCCTGGGAATCGGCGGACCGTGGCGCGACGGCGAAAAGCTTTATAACGCGTTCTGGGTCTTCAAGGACGGCGAGATGATCGCCCGCGTGCTGAAGCACCGCCTGCCCCACAAGCAGTTGTTCGACGAATGGCGGCTGTTCAACGGCGGCCCGATCAGCGGCCCCTATCCCGTCGCGGGCGCGCGGATCGGATCGCCCATCTGCGAGGACAGCTGGTCCCCCGACGTGGCCGAGACCCTGGCCGAAACCGGGGCCGAGATCATGATCGTGCCCAACGGATCGCCCTATCACAGGAACAAGCTGGACCTGCGCATGGGCCACATGGTCGCCCGCGTGGTCGAGACCGGGCTGCCGCTGGCCTATGTCAACATGGTGGGCGGCCAGGACGACCAGCTTTACGACGGGGCAAGCTTCGTGCTGAACCCCGGCGGGCACAAGGTCGTGCAACTGCCGCCCTTCCAGGAAATGCTGGCCCATGTCGATTTCACCCGGACCCCCGACGGCTGGCGGGCCGAGCCGGGGCTGATGGCGCCCCAGCCCGACGAATGGGAACAGGATTACCAGGCCATGATGCTGGGCCTGCGCGATTACCTGCGCAAGTCCGGGTTTTCCAAGGTCGTGCTGGGCATGTCGGGCGGCATCGATTCCGCGCTTGTGGCGACCATCGCCGCCGACGCCATCGGGCCGCAGAACGTCCATTGCGTGATGCTGCCCAGCGAATACACGTCCCAGACCAGCCTGGACGACGCGGCCGATTGCGCGAACCGGCTGGGCGCGCGGCTGGACACGGTGCGCATCGACGGGGCGCGCGACGCCGTGGCGGATGCCCTTGCGGATCTGATGAAAGGCACCGAACCCGACATCACCGAGGAAAACATCCAGTCCCGCCTGCGCGGCCTGATGCTGATGGCGATATCCAACAAGTTCAACGAGATGCTGCTGACCACCGGCAACAAGTCCGAGGTCGGCGTGGGTTATGCCACGATCTATGGCGACATGGCGGGCGGTTACAACCCGATCAAGGATCTCTACAAGACCCGCGTGTTCGAGACCTGCCGCTGGCGCAACGCCAATCACCGCGACTGGATGATGGGCCCGGCAGGAGAGGTGATCCCGCCCCGCATCATCACCAAGCCCCCGTCGGCGGAACTGCGCCCCGACCAGGTGGACCAGGATTCGCTGCCCCCCTATGAAATCCTGGACGCGATCCTGGACGGTCTTGTTGAAAGGGACCTGTCGCTGGCCGATCTGGTCGAACAGGGCTTCGATGCCGATACGGTCAGAAAGGTGGAACGGCTGCTTTATGGCAGCGAATGGAAACGGTACCAGGCCGCGCCCGGCCCCCGGATCTCGACCAAGGCCTTCTGGCTGGACCGCCGTTATCCGCTGGTGAACCGCTGGCGGGACAAGCTGTAGGCGGGGCGCAAGCCTGCCATGTGTCGATCTTAATCGCCCCCGCCCAGCAATTCGCGCGCCGCCATGTCGATGAAGGCCTGTTGATCGCGTCCGACATTGTGGACGAAGATCGTGTCCACGCCCAGGTCCGCAATCGCCTGCAGATCGGCGCGATGCAGCCCCGGATCGGCCGAGACGCGCACCGACCGGCCAATGTGTTCCGGCCCTACGAACCGGCCCAGCAGGTCGAAGTCCGACGGGCGCCGGATGTCCCAGTTGATCTCTCCTCCGATTGCCACGGGCGCCCATTGGTCCAGGGCATTGGCCATGGCGCGATCTTCGGTCTCCGCCCAGGATATCGTGTGCTGGACATGGACGGGCTTGCCCTCGCCCCCGCCTTCGCGAAAGGCGGCGATGACGCGGGCGACATTGGCCGGATCGCCGCCAAGGGTCAGCAACCCCTCGGCCCAGCCGCCCAGCCAGCGTGCCGTGTCCTCGGTCGCTGCGGCGCCAAACAGGGGCGGGGGCGCATCGGGCAGCGACCACAGGCGCGCCTCGATCGCGGTCACGCGTCCGCGATGGGTCACGGTCTCGCCGCGCAGCAGGGCGTGCATCACGTCGAAACATTCCCGCAGCCGCACATTCCGTTCGGGCTTGTCCGGCCAGACCATGCCGGTCATCGCCTCGTTCAAGGCCTCTCCGGTGCCAAGGGCCACCCAGAAGCGGCCCGGAAACATCTGCGCCAGCGTCGCCGCCGCCTGGGCCATCACCGCCGGGTGGTATCGGTATCCCGGCGCCGCGATATTGCCGAAAGGCACGGTGGTGGTGGCCATGGCCGCGCCCAGCCAGGTCCAAGCATGGCCGGAATGGCCCTGACGCGGGCTCCAGGGCTGGATGTGGTCGGAACACTTGATCGCGCCGAAGCCTGCGGCCTCGGCACGGCGTGCCAGATCGCACAGGGTTCGCGGGTCGTATTGTTCGTGCGAGGCATGATATCCGATGCGCGCCATGACCCTTCCCCTCATTCATTCCTGCGGGAAGCCCGTGACCCTGCGGGAAGTTCCCTGGGGAACAATCCATCGGCCTTGATGCTTGCGCTGTCGCATGGATCAACGGGACGGCGACATGACGGAACTGGACGGATGGTGGAAGAACGCCGTCATCCATGGCGTCGATGTCGAACGGTTCTGCGACAGCGACGGCAACGACGGCGGGATGGGCGATTTCTCCGGGCTTTGCGCCGTCGCCTTGCGCCCCTGTGGTCGAAATAGGCACGCTGAAGGTCGTGCCACCCCCTGCAATGACAACCGAAAGGACATTCCATGACCATTCGTGCCGTCGGCACCCCTGCCGCCGACCAGCCCCTGCGCCCCATGGACATCACCCGGCGCGATACCGGACCGCATGACGTGCGCATCCAGATCGTCTATTGCGGCATCTGCCATTCCGACCTGCACCAGGTGCGCAGCGAATGGGCAGGCACGCTTTATCCCTGCGTTCCCGGCCACGAAATCGTGGGCCGCGTGACCGAGGTGGGCGCCCATGTCACCAGCCACAAGCCGGGCGATCTGGTGGGCGTCGGCTGCATCGTGGACAGCTGCCAGCATTGCCCCGACTGCGAGGAAGGGCTGGAGAATTATTGCGACGGCATGGTGGGCACCTATAACGGCCCGACCGCGGACGCGCCGGGCCATACGCTGGGCGGCTATTCCCAGGCGATCGTGGTCCACGAACGCTTTGTCCTGCGCATCACCCACCCCGAGGATCAGTTGGCCGCCGTCGCGCCGCTGCTGTGCGCGGGCATCACCACCTATTCGCCGTTGCGCCACTGGGGTGCGGGTCCGGGCAAGAAGGTCGGCATCGTGGGCATCGGCGGCCTGGGTCACATGGGGGTGAAGCTGGCCCATGCCATGGGCGCGCATGTGGTGGCCTTCACCACCTCTCCCGACAAGGTGGAGGCTGCCAGGGCGCTTGGCGCCCATGAGGTCGTCGTGTCCCGCAACGCCGAGGAGATGGCGGCCCATGCCCAAAGCTTCGACTTCATCCTGAACACCGTCGCCGCCCCGCATGACCTTGACGCCTTCCTGGCGCTGCTGAAGCGCGACGGGACCATGACGCTGGTGGGCGCGCCCGCCACCCCGCATCCATCGCCCAATGTCTTCAACCTGATCATGCGCCGCCGCAGCCTGGCCGGATCGCTGATCGGCGGCATTCCCGAAACCCAGGAGATGCTGGATTTCTGCGCCCGGCACGGCATCACCGCCGAGATCGAGATGATCCGCGCCGACCAGATCGAGGATGCCTATGAACGGATGCTGAAGGGCGACGTGAAGTACCGCTTCGTCATGGACATCGCCACGATGGCCTGAACCACGCACCTGTCGGCCGGGCGCAACCCCGGCCGTCAGGCGTAATCGACCCAGACGCCGCCCGCGTCGGCGGACCGGACGCAATGTTCCACCCAGCGCACGCCCTCGACCCCGGCCTCGACGCCGGGATAGCGCAGGTGGGCCGCGCGGGCGGGATCGCCTTCCTCATGCGCCTCGATCGCCTGGGCAAAGCGCGAATGCAGGTTCGCCCAGGCCTCGAACAGGCCTTCGGGGTGGCCCGCGCCGATGCGGTCGTCCCCCAGGGATTGCGCGTGAAGATAGGGCATCCCCCGGTCCAGAAGGCGCGCGGCTTCGCCCTGGATTTCCAGCCGCAACTGGTTGGGGTGTTCGTCCCACCATTCGACCGACCCCCTGGATCCGGTCACCCGCACCTTCTGGCCGTGCATCGAGCCCGCATTGACGGCGGATGTCCACAGCGTCCCCACCGCGCCCCCGTCATATTCCATCAGCACCGTCGCGTTGTCCTCCAGCGGCGCGCGGGATGCGACGAAGCTTTGCCGGGTGCAGAGAAGCCGTCGGACACGCAGGTCGGGGCAGATCACCTGCGCGAGATACAGCGGATGGGTGGCCAGATCCCCCAGGACATAGCTGGGACCGGCAAAGGCCGGATCGACGCGCCAGCGGGTCGCGGGGCTGTCCAGTTCCACCGGCGCGCTGTGGAAACCATGGGCGAACTGCATCGTGACGATGCGGATTTCGCCCAGGGTGCCGTCCGCGACCAGACGCGCCGCTTCCTCGATCATCTGGTGGCCGGAATAGCCATAGGTAACCCCGACGACCAAGCCGCGTTCGGTGGCGATGGCCTGCAGGTCAAGCGCCTCGGCGGTGGTGAAGGTCAGGGGCTTTTCGCAGATGACATGGATGCCCGCCAGCAGCGCCGCCCTGGTGATCGGGTAATGCGTGTTGTTCGGCGTGGCGATGGTCACGCAGCGGATGCCGTCGGGGCGCGCGGATTCGGCCGCGAACATCGCCTGGTAATCGGGATAGCAGCGATCCGGGTCCAGCCCCAGGTCAACGCCGAAGGCCCGGCCCCGTTCGGGATTCAGGTCGAAGGCCCCGGCCTTGAGGTCGAAGTAGCCGTCGCGCATCGCGGCCGATCGATGGACATAGCCGATCTGGCTGCCCCTGCCGCCGCCCACCATGCCCCAGCGGATCGCGGTCTTCGTCAGGCGGGTGCCGTCGATCATCGGGTCGTCTCCTTCCTTCGGGCAAAGCCCACGGTTTCCAGATAGCGGCGCGATTTCGCGACATCGGCCAGCGATCCCCCGACATTGCGGGGATCGCGTTCCTGTTCGACGGTGATGAAACCGGCATAGCCGCGCCGTTCCAGCAGCAACAGGATCGCGGGATAGTCGATGCAGCCGTCGCCGATGGGACACATCACGCCTTCGGCGCAGGCGTCGAAGAAACGGATGCGGCGGGTCATCACATCCGCGAATGTCGCGGCGTCGATATCCTTGAAGTGGATGTAATCCAGCCGGTCCCAGTACCGGTCCAGCACCGCCACGGGATCCATCCCGGCATAGGCGGTGTGGCCGGTGTCCAGGCACAGCCCGGCCTCGGACGCGGGGATGTCGCGGGCGATGCGGTCGATCTCGTCCGCGAATTCGACATGGCCGCCCGCATGGGGGTGGATCACGGCGCGGACGCCGTATTCGTCCCGCGCGATCCGGGCGATGGCGCGGATATTGGCGACCATGCCCGCCCAGGCGGCATCGTCCAGCCGCAGCGCGCGGTCGGAATGGCCTGCGGCATAATCGCGCGCCTCGTGCCCCCAGTCCATCACCGTCAGATAGGGCGCGGCGAAACGCTGGCCCGGCGCCAAGGGCGGCTTCGGCAGCGCCGTGATCACCGCGCAGATCCGGCGGACCTGGCGTTCCAGTTCCTCGCGGCCGGCCGGGTCCACCAGGTTGTCGAAGATGGTGCCCGCCACGACGTAAAGCCCATGCCAGCGCAAGGCCTCCGATACCGTCATCGCGTCCAGCGGCATGTATCCGTATGGCCCCAGTTCCAGCCCGCCGTAACCCGCCGCCGCAGCCTCCTTCAGCACCAGCCGCCAGTCGGGCAGGTTCGGGTTCGAGACATCGTCCACGCCCCAGCAACAAGGCGCCGTCGTGATGGTGATGGTCATGGGTATCCTCCGGTCCGGGCAGGATTAACCGGCAAGGCATGCAAGGCGAAGAACGGCCTTGAGGGATTCCCCTCAATCAACCACTGTCCGCGCCAAAGGGGGAAACCATGGCAAAGGTGACGCTGGAGGACGTGGCACGGGCGGCGGGGGTGTCGCTGGCCACCGTGGACCGGGTGGTAAACCGGCGGGGCGGGGTGTCCGCAGACAAGGAAGCGGCGATCCTGGCGGCCGCCCGCCGCCTGGGCCTGGACCGCATCCTGCGGGTCACGCCCACGGCCGCCAAGCGCATCGCGGTGCTGATCCAGCCGCCCTCCAACCCGTTCCATGCCCAGTTGCGCCAAGGCATCGAACAGGCCCGCGCCATCCACCGCGACCTGAACCTGTTGTTCCAGATCGAACGGATCGACCCGGCGCAGCCCGACCGCATCGCCGCCCAGATCGCCCGCGCCGCTGCGTGGGCGGACGGGATGATCCTGACCGTTCCCGCCGCGCCCCAGATCGTCGCGGCGCTGGAGGCGCTACCCCCGCGCATCCCGGTCGTGACCATGGCCGACGATGTGCCCGCCCGTGGCCGCGCAGCCTTTGTCGGTCCCGACGACCGCCAGTCGGGCCGCGTGGCGGGCGATCTAATGGGATTTCTGGTCGGCCAGGGCGGCGGCGACACGCTGGTGCTGATCGGCCGCTTCGACATGCCCGGCCACGGGGCGCGCAGCGGCGGCTTCATCGACGTGCTGGCGGAACGCCACCCCGCCCTGCGCGTCGCGGACGTCCTGGAAACGCACGAGGACAAGGCGACCGCAGCCGCCATGGCGCTGCGCGCGGCGCGCATGAACCCCGACCTGCGCGGCATCTATCTGTGCACCACCGGCTGTTCGGAACTGGTCGCGGCCTTGGCCCCCATCCGCCAGACCCGCTCCATCGCCATCGTCACCCACGAACAAACCCCTGAACACCGCCTGATGCTGAAGGCCCGCAAGGTGCAGGCGATCATCGACCAGCGACCCGTGCTGGAGGCTCGGCTGGCCGCCGAAACCATGGCCCGGCTGATCGGCCGGCTTGAGGGCGCGGCCGGGTCCATCGCGACCGAGATCCAGATCCTCATGCCCGAAAGCGTCTGAGGGTTTCCCCTCAACCCCGCGCTTGTCCGCTGTTCCGACGGGTCTAGCGTGGCGGCAAGGATGGAGGGAACATGGCGGACATCGGCTTTGGGGTCATCGGCGCGGGCTATATGGGCAAGGCCTATGCCATCGCGCTGTCGCAGGTCTCGACGGTCTATGAAATGCCGCATCGCGCGGTGAAACGCGTCATCGCGACATCGGACGCGGCTGGGGCAAGGGATCGCGCGCGGGATTTCGGCTTTGAACGCGGCACGGGCGACTGGCGCGATCTGCTGGCGGCGGATGACGTGCAGGCGGTCGCCATCGCCTCGCCCACCTTCCTGCACGCCGACATGGCGGTCGCGGCCCTGCAGGCGGGCAAGCATGTGATCTGCGAAAAGCCCTTGGGCCGCACCGCGCGCGAAGCCGCGCAGATGGCCAAGGCCGCGCAGGCCAGCGGACGCGTCACCATGACCGGCTTCAACTATGTCAAGAATCCTGCGACCCAGCTTGCGCATCAGATCATCGCGGGCGGAGAGATCGGCGAGGTGATCCATTTCAGCGCCACCCATGTCGAGGATTACCTGATGGATCCGGCGCTGCCCCATGACTGGCGGCAGGTCGCGGCCCATGTCGGGCGGGCCGGCGCGCTTGGCGATATCGCCAGCCATGCGATCAACCTGGCGCATTTCCTTGTCGGCCCGGTGGCCGAGGTGGTGGGAATGCGCCAGACGGTCCATGCGCAGCGCCCGGCGCGGGACGGCATGGCTGCGGTGGAAAACGACGACCAGGCGCAGTTCCTGATGCGTTTTGCATCAGGCGTTCCGGGCAGCATCGCGGCCAGCCGCATCCATGCGGGGCGCAAGATGGGCCTGACCTATGAAATCGTGGGCACCAGGGGCACGGTGCGGTTCGACCAGGAACGGATGGCGGAACTGCAATTCTATGACGCCGCCGATCGCAAGGGGCGGCAGGGATTCCGCACGATCCTGGCCGCGCCCGGTCACGGCGATTATGGCCGCTTCTGCATCGGCGCGGGCCACGGCTTCGGCTATAACGACATGATCGTGGCCGAAATGGCCGAATTCATCCGCGCCATCACGGAAGGCACCCCGGCCTGGCCGGACTTTGCGGCAGCCGTCCATACCGCCGCCGTGGTCGATGCGGTGCTGGCATCCTGCGACCAGGGCGGCTGGATCGACGTCAAGGCCATCGAATCAGAGGCCTGGGCATGACGCGCCTTGCCGTTTTCGGAGCGGGCCGCATCGGCGCCGTCCATGCGATGAACGCCGCCGCCATTCCCGGTGTCGCCGTGGTGCATCTGGTCGATCCGGTCGCCGATTGCGACGCACTTGCCGCGCGGATCGGGGCGCGCCGGTCGGATGCCCATGACGCGCTGTCCGACGATCTGGACGGCATCGTCATCTGTTCGTCCACCGACAGCCATGCGGAATTGCTGCTGGCGGCGGCCGAACGCGGGCTGGCGGTGTTCTGCGAAAAGCCGATCTCGCTCGACTGGCCGACGGTCGTGCGCGTGACGGACGCTGTCGAGGCATCGGGCATCCGCTGCATGCTGGGCTTTCAGCGCCGCTATGATCCGAACTTCTGCGCGGTGCGGGATCGCATCGCATCGGGCCGATCCGGGCGGCTGGAACAACTGGTGATGCACACCCGCGATCCCGGCCCGCCGCCCATCGACTATGTGCGCCGATCCGGCGGGATGCTGCGCGACCAGGCGATCCATGATTTCGACCAGGCGCGATACATCTGCGGCGAGGAGATCGCGACCGTCTATGCCCTTGGCAATTGCCAGGTCGATCCCGCGATCGGCGAGGCGGGCGATATCGACACGCTGGCGGTGACGATGCTGACCCGATCCGGGCGCATGGTCACGATGACCAACAACCGCCGCGGCCCCCTGGGCTATGACCAGCGGCTCGAGGCGCATTGCGCGGCCGAGGTGCTGTTCATCGACAACCGCCCGCAAACGGATCTCCGTATCGCAAGTCCATCGGGGCAGATGACCGCGCCGCCGATGGATTACTTCATCGCCCGGTTCGAGGCCGCCTATCGCGCCGAGATGGAGGCCTTTGCCGCATGGCTGCAGGGCGGTCCCGCGCCCCTTGCCGGGATCCGCGACGGATTCGAGGCGCAGCGCCTGGCCGAGGCCGCGGTCGCCTCGATCGCGACGGGCCAGCCGGTCGATCTGCGGGACGGCTGGCGGCCTTGACGGGTGGGGCGATGATGTGAAACCGTCAACGTCCTGACGGATCCCATCATCAGCCGGAAAGACAGCCGATGCGCCGCCCGACCATTGCCGACCTTGCGCGCGAGGCGGGCGTCAGCCTTGCCACGGCCGACCGGGTTCTGAACGGCCGCCTGAAGGTGCGCGAGGAAACCGCGCGGCGCGTGCAGGACGCCGCGCAGCGCATCGGCTATCACGGGGCGAACGCGATCCGGGCGCGGCTGATGGCGGAACTGCCTGAACTGCATGCCGCGCTGATCCTGCAAAAGGAACGGCACCCTTTTTACCAGGACTTCGCACGGGAATTTCAGGATCAGGCCGCGCAGATCACCTCGCACCGGGTGCGGGTGACGGTGCGGTTTGCGCAATCGACCCTGCCGGGGGAACTGGAACAGTTGCTGGCGTCGATGGCGGGCAAGGTCGATGCGGTGGCGGCCACGGGGCTGGATCATCACAAGGTCACGGCGGCGGTCAGCGATTTGCGGACACGCGGCATCCCCACCTTTTCGCTGCTGTCGGATTTCGCCCAAGGCGTGCGGGAAAGCTATGTCGGGACCAACAACATCAAGGTCGGCCGAACGGTCGGCTGGCTGATCTCCAGGATCGCGCGCAGGCCCGGCAAGGTCGCGGTCTTCATCGGCGGGCACCGGTTTCACGGCCACGAACTGCGCGAAACCGGATTTCGCAGCTATTTCCGGGAATACGCCCCGGACTTCGAATTGCTGAACCCCCAGGTGAACCTGGAAACACGGCAACTGACCTATGAGGCGGTGACCGAGCTTCTGGAACGGCACAACGACATCGTCGGCATCTATTGCGCGGGCGGCGGGATGGAGGGCGCCATCGCCGCCCTGCGCGAATTGCGCAAGCCCGGCGACGTGGTGCTGATCGTCAATGAACTGACCCCGGATTCGCGCGAAGCCTTGCAGGACCGCACCCTGTCCGCCGTCATCAGCACGCCCCTGCGCCAGGTTTGCGAGGAAACCCTGGCCCTGATGATCCAGGCGCGCGACCATGGCCTGACCGACAATCCCGGCCAGCGGTTTCTTCCCTTCCAGATCTGGACGCCGGAAAGCCTGTAGGCTGCGTGATGGGAAACCATCACAGAAGGCATCATTTTACATCACGAATGATGGTTTTCACCGTCACAGCATGATTGACCCATGGACGGCCTTCCGTGATCTTCCCCTTGCGACGACCTGAGGAGAATCGTCGCCGCCTGCCAAAGACCGACGCCGCGCAAACCCTGCATCCGCAGGGGTGGCCCCGTGCGGCCCGCCGTCTGGCACAAAGCAACGAACAAGGTGCCCAAGCGCACCATCAGTGGAGGGAAGACCATGAAGCGACTGCTGACGGCGACCGCGATCTGCGGGCTGCTGGGAACGGCTGCCCAGGCCGAGAACATCGGGGTATCCATGGCGCTGTTCGACGACAACTTCCTGACCGTCCTGCGCAACGGGATGCAGGAACATGCGGCCAGCCTGGACGGCGTGACCCTGCAGAT
The DNA here is from genome assembly GCF_002901215.1 of Paracoccus sp. SY. Classification (NCBI taxonomy): domain Bacteria; kingdom Pseudomonadati; phylum Pseudomonadota; class Alphaproteobacteria; order Rhodobacterales; family Paracoccaceae; genus Paracoccus; species Paracoccus sp. SY. Next base: position 105,292 of record NZ_NWMQ01000006.1, read on the forward strand.
CGAAGACGCGCAGAACGACGTGGGCAAGCAGCTGAACCAGATCCAGAACTTCGTGGCCTCGGGCGTGGACGCGATCATCGTGAATCCGGTCGATACCGACGCCACCGTCGCCATGTCGCAGGCCGCAGCCGACGCGGGCATCCCGCTGGTCTATGTCAACCGCGAGCCTGTGAACGTCGATGACCTGCCGGAAAACCAGGCTTTCGTGGCGTCCGACGAAAAGGAATCCGGCACGCTGGAAACCCAGGAAATCTGCCGCCTGCTGAAGGAAGCCGGCAAGACCGAGGCCAAGGCCGTCGTCCTGATGGGCGAATTGTCGAACCAGGCCGCGCGGATGCGCACCCAGGACATCAAGGACGTGATCGCCACGCCCGAATGCAGCTTCATCCAGATCGTCGAGGAGCAGACCGCGAACTGGTCGCGCACCCAGGCCGCCGACCTGATGACGAACTGGATCACCTCGGGGCTGGAATTCGACGCGGTGATTTCCAACAACGACGAAATGGCCATCGGCGCGATCCAGGCCATGAAGTCGGCGGGCATGTCGATGGACGACGTGATCGTCGGCGGCGTTGACGCGACGCAGGACGCCCTGGCCGCGATGGAGGCGGGCGACCTGGACGTGACCGTGTTCCAGAATGCGGCGGGCCAGGGCCAGGGCGCGGTGGACGCGGCGCTGAAGCTGGCGCGCGGCGAGGAGGTCGAGAACAAGGTCTATGTGCCCTTCGAACTCGTGACGCCCGCGAACCTGGCCGAATACCAGGCCCGGAACTGAGCCTTGACGCCGGGCGGTCCACGCCCGGCACCCTTTCCCACCGGAGGACAGTTTCATGGTCAGCCCAAGGACGGCCGCCGCCATCGACCGCGTTCACGCGGCCACCCAACGCGACGGCGTCTTGTCGATCAGCGGCATCCGCAAGGAATTTCCGGGCGTGCTGGCGCTGGATGACGTGCAGTTGCGCATCCGCCCCGGCACGGTCCACGCCCTGATGGGGGAAAACGGCGCGGGCAAGTCCACGCTGATGAAGATCATCGCCGGCGTCTATCAGCCCGATGCCGGGGAAATCCGGCTGCGGGGCCAGGTGGTGGCGCTGAAATCGCCGCTGGACGCGCTGGAACAAGGGATCTCGATGATCCACCAGGAACTGGCGCTGATGAACTGGATGACGGTGGCGGAAAACATCTGGATCCGCCGCGAACCCAAGAACCGCTTCGGCCTGATCGACCATGCCGAGATGACGCGGATGACGGCCGATCTGTTCGCGCGGCTGAACATCAACCTCGACCCCCGCGCGCAGGTCAGCGAACTGACGGTGGCCCAAAAGCAGATGGTCGAGATCGCCAAGGCGGTTTCCCACAATTCCGACGTTCTCATCATGGACGAGCCGACATCTGCGCTGACGGAACGCGAGGTGGATCACCTGTTCGCCATCATCGGCGACCTGCGCACCCGCGGCATCGGCATCGTCTATATCACCCACAAGATGAACGAGCTGTTCGAGATCGCGGACGAATTCACGGTCTTCCGCGACGGCAAGTATGTGGGCACCCACAACGCCTCCGACGTGACCCGCGACGACATCATCCGCATGATGGTGGGACGCGAGATCACCAACATGTTCCCCAAGGTCGATTGCCCCATCGGCGACACGATCCTCGAGGTGCGCGACCTGACGCTGGCCGGCGTCTTCCACGACGTGTCATTCACCCTGCGCCGGGGCGAGATCCTGGGCCTGGCCGGTCTGGTCGGGTCCAAGCGGTCCAACGTGGCCGAGGCGCTGTTCGGCGTCCACCCGGCGGACAGCGGCGAGATCCTGATCGACGGCAAGCCCGTGACCATCGCCAATCCCGCGCAGGCCATGGCGCATGGCATGGCCTTCCTGACCGAGGATCGCAAGGAAACCGGCTGCTTCCTGACGCTCGACTGCCTGGAAAACATCCAGTCCGCGCTGATCACCCGCAGCCATGTCAAGAACGGCTTCGTCCAGCAGGCCGAGGTGAACCGCCTGGCCGAGGACATGGCCCGCACCCTGCGCGTCAAGACCCCGAACCTTCAGGAAACGGTGGAAAACCTGTCGGGCGGCAACCAGCAAAAGCTGCTGATCGCCCGCTGGCTTCTGACCAAGCCCCGCATCCTGATCCTGGACGAACCGACCCGCGGCATCGACGTGGGCGCGAAATCCGAAATCCACCGCCTGATCACCGAACTGGCCGCGCAGGGCGTGGCGGTGCTGATGATCTCGTCCGAACTGCCCGAGGTGCTGGGCATGTCCGACCGCATCATGGTCATGCACGAAGGCCATGTGTCCGGCTTCCTGGACCGCGCGGAAGCGGATCAGGTCAAGATCATGTCGCTTGCGGCGAAGTAAGGGAACCATTCGCATGAGCAGCCAAGACATCACCGCCCGCGCCGCGCCGCGCACGCAGCGCAAATGGCCTGCGGAAGTGAACATCCTCCTGGTCCTGATCGGCATCGCCCTGGTCTTCGAGATCCTGGGCTGGATCTTCCAGGGACAGTCCTTCCTGTTTTCCTGGAACCGGCTGAAGATCATGATCCTGCAGGTGTCCGTGATCGGCATCATCGCCGTGGGCGTGACGCAGGTCATCATCTCGGGCGGGATCGACCTGTCCTCGGGGTCCGTGGTGGGCGCGGTCGCCATGGTGGCGATGTCCTTTGCCCAGGTCTCGACCTATGCCCGCGCGGTCTATCCGGCGCTGACCGACCTGCCGATGATCGTGCCCCTGCTGATCGGGCTTGGCTGCGGGGCCGTCGTCGGCCTCATCAACGGCTGGCTGATCGCCTATACCAAGATCCCGCCCTTCATCGCCACGCTGGGCACGATGGTCACGGTGCGCGGCTTTGCCAAGTGGTACACCAAGGGCCAGCCGATCAGCTTCCCGACCGAGGGTTTCGCCTGGATCGGCAGCGGCATGATGCCGGTGGTGATCTTCATCCTGGTGGCGCTGATCTTCCACGTGGCGATGAAATACACCCGCTATGGCAAGTTCACCTATGCCATCGGCGCCAATGCCCAGGCCGCCCGCGTGTCCGGCATCGACGTGGAACGCCATCTGGTCAAGGTCTATGTGATCGCCGCGATGCTGGCCGCGCTTGCCGGGATGGTGGTCGCCGCACGCGGCCAGACGGCGCAGGCGGGCATGGGCCTGGCCTATGAACTGGACGCCATCGCCATGGCGGTGATCGGGGGCGTGTCGCTGAACGGCGGGCGGGGGTCGATCCTGGGCACGGCCATCGGGATGATCATCTTCGGGGTCATCATCTCGGGCTTCACGTTCCTCAGGCTCGACGCCTACTACCAGGAAATGATCAAGGGCGCGATCGTCGTGGCCGCCGTGGTGGCCGACGTCCACCGCCAGCGCAAGCGCCGAAAGACAAGCTAGGCCCGCGCTCTTCTTTCACACCCAACCGACGGGAATGCACCCCCATGACCAGACTCATCGCCACCACCGCCCTTTGCCTGTCGCTGGCCGCGCCCGCCGTGGCGGAAACCCGGATCGGCGTCACCATGACGTCCTTTGACAACCCCTTCCTGACGATCCTGCTGAACGGCATCCGCGCCGAGGCGGAACGGACCGAAGGCGTCACCCTGTCGGTCGAGGATGCGCAGCTGGACGTCGCCAAGCAGCTGAACCAGGTCCAGAACTTCGTGGCCAACGGCGTAGATGCGATCATCGTGAACGCGGTCGATGGCGACAGCACGGCGGCCATCACCGCCACGGCGACCGGGGCGGGCATCCCGCTGATCTATGTGAACCATCCGCCCGCCGAACTGGAAACCGGGATGCCCCAGGGCACCGCCTATGTCGGGTCGCAGGAAACCGACGCGGGCCGCCTGGAAGCCGCCGCCGTCTGCGCGGCGCTTGAAGGGCGCGAGGATGCCAAGGCGGTGATCCTGATGGGACCGCTGGAAAACCACGCCGCCCATGTGCGCACGCAAATGGTCGAGGAAGCCTTCGCCCAGCCCGATTGCCAAGTCGAGATCATCGAAAAGCAGGTCGCCAACTGGAACCGCGTCCAGGCGCAGGATCTGGTGACCTCCTGGCTGACGGCGGGCCTGGAATTCGACGCCATCGTCGCCAACAACGACGAAATGGCGATCGGCGCGGCCCAGGCCCTGGCCGCGACCACGGGCAAGGGCGAAATCGTCATCGCGGGCATCGACGCCACCGCCGACGGCCTGGCCGCGATGGAGGCGGGGCAGATGGACGTGACCGTCTATCAGAACGCCACCGGCCAGGGCGAACAGGCGGTCCGCGCCGCCGTCGCCGCCGCGGCGGGCGAAAAGATCGAGCCCGAACACTGGATCCCGTTCGAGCCGGTCACGCCCCAGAACATGGCCGATTACCAGAAGTAACCGGCCTTTGCCGGGCGGGGCGTCTCCTCCTCCCCGCCCTGCCCGGCCCCTGACCCCTGTCCGAGACGCCCGATGAAACACACGCTTGACCCGCACATGATCCGCCACCTGTCGCTGGAGGATACCGTCCGCAAGGTGGCCGAACTGGGCTATGACCATGTAGAAATGTCGCCCCGCCCCGACTTCTTTTCCTGGTGGACGCGCCCGAAGCTTTACCCGGAACGGATCCGCAGCTTCAAGCAGGCACTGCGCGATACGGGCGTGGGCCTCGCCTCGATCCAGCCGATGTATCGCTGGGCCAGCCCATACCCTGATGAATGGGACGTGGCGATCGACAACTGGAAGCGCGCGATCGAATGGGCAGTCGAACTGGAATGTCCCTTGTTCGTCAGCGAATTCGGCCGCGGCGGCAGCCCCGACCGAAGCCTGAACGACCGTTCGGGCCTCCACCGTCCCGAGACCTGCGAAAACCAGTTCTTGCGCGCTATGGACGTGCTGGTCCCGATCCTGGAACGCGAGGGCATCAAGCTGTCGCTGGAGGCCCATCCCGAGGATTGGCTGGAGGAGATCGCCCCGGCGGTGGACATCATCAAGACCATCAACTCGCCCATGGTGCGCGCATCCTTCATCGCGCCGCATACCTTCTTCTACGGTCCCGACATGGTGGCGAACCTGCGCGCGACCGAAGGACTGCTGGAACATGTGCGGCTTGCCGACACCTATGACCACAACAAGTCCTCGGCGCTGCGTTACATCGTCAACCCGCCGGGATCGAAGGTGCGCGTCCACCAGCACACCGACTTCGGCCAGGGCGAGATCGACTGGGACACCTTCTTCGCCACCCTGGCCGACATGAAGTTCGACGGCGTGTTGTCGAACTGCGTCTTCGCCTGGGAAGACCGGGCCGAGGACAGCGCAAGGTTCATGCTGTCCGAAACCAAACGATACGTCGAAAAATACTGGAAGTGAGATCCAACATGACCGTCAGGATTGGTGTCATCGGCACCGGAGCCATCGGCCGCGACCACGCGCGGCGCATCAACCAGGTGCTGTCGGGCGGCACCATCACCGCGCTGTCGGACGTCAACCGCGCATCCGCCGAAGCCGTGAAGGCCGACATCGCCCCGGATGCCACCGTCTTCGACAGGGGCGAGGATCTGATCGCCAGCACCGATGTGGACGCGGTGCTGGTCACCTCCTGGGGCGCGACGCATGAACAATATGTCCTGGCCGCCATCGCCGCCGGCAAACCCTGCTTCTGCGAAAAGCCGCTGGCGACGACCGCCGAGGGCGCCAAGCGCATCGTCGATGCCGAGGTGGCGCATGGCAAGCGTCTGGTGCAGGTGGGCTTCATGCGCCGCTATGACGAAGGCTACGCTGCGCTGAAGAAGGTCGTGGACGGCCAGATCGGCGCTCCGATCATGGTCCATGCCGCGCACCGCAACCCCTTCGTGCCCGAGGCCTATACGACGCCCATGGCGATCCACGATACGCTGATCCACGAGATCGACGTGTTCCGCTGGCTTCTGGACGACGACTATGTGTCCGCCCGCGTGACCTTTCCCCGGTCCTCCGCACGTTCCCACGCCAAGCTGCGCGACCCGCAGATCGTGACGCTGGTGACGGCCAAGGGCACGGTCATCGACACCGAGATCTTCGTGAACTGCCATTACGGTTACGACATCCAGTGCGAGGTCGTGGGCGAGGATGGCGTTGCCCGGCTGCCCGAACCGATGGCGATCCAGACGCGCCTGAACGCGACGTTGCAAAACCCGATCCTGACCGACTGGAAGGACCGCTTCGTCGCCTCCTATGACGTGGAGTTGCAGGACTTCCTGAAGGCCGCGGCGCAGGGCACGGCATCGGGCCCGACATCCTGGGACGGCTACATGGCCGCCGTCACCTCGGACGCCTGCGTCGAGGCACAGGAAGCCGAGGGCGCCATGATCGCCATCACCTATCCCGACCGTCCCGCCCTTTACGCCCAAGGCTGACCCCATGCGCTTTGCCCTGAACCACATCGCCGCGCCGAACCTGCCCTTGCCCGACTTCTTCGCCACGGCGCGCGACCTTGGCGTGACCGAGGTGGAAATCCGCAACGACCTGCCCGACGTCCTGTCCCAATGGCGCCCCGAGGACGTGAAGGCCGAGGCCGAAAAGGCAGGCGTCGCCATCGTCTCCATTAACGCGCTTTATCCCTTCAACATCTGGGCGGGCGACCTGCCCGCGCGGGCCGAAGCGATGGCCGATTACGCCGCCGCCTGCGGGGCCAAGGCCCTGGTGATGTGCCCGCTGAAGGACGGCACGCCCGTCGATTTCGACAGCCTTGTGGGCGCGCTGACGGCGATGAAGACGATCCTGGATACGCGCGGGCTGACCGGGCTTGTCGAACCGCTGGGCTTCCCGGTCTCGTCCCTGCGCACCAAGGCCGAGGCGATCCGCGCCATCCAGGCAGCCGGAGGCGAAGGCACCTACAAGCTGATGCACGACACCTTCCACCACCACCTGGCGGGGGAAACCGAGTTCTTCCCGGATTGGACCGGCCTTGTCCACATCTCGGGCGTGACCGATCCGGCGGTGTCGGTGGCCGACATGCTGGACGCGCACCGGGTGCTGGTGGACGGCGGGGACCGGCTGGAAAACCTGCCCCAGATCCGCGCGCTGCTGGACGCGGGCTATGACGGGGCCTTCAGCTTCGAACCCTTTGCCCCCGAAGTGCATGGGGCCGCCGATCCCAAGGGCGCGGTGAAGGCCAGCATGGCCTTTGTTTCCGCGCAGCTTTGACCAAAAAGGACCGATCCCATGACCAAATCCCTTGACCTGATCACCATCGGCCGCGCGGGCGTCGATCTTTACGGCGCGCAGGTCGGCGGGCGGCTGGAGGACATGGGGTCGTTCCGCAAGTATATCGGCGGCAGCCCCACCAACATCGCCTGCGGCACGGCGCGGCTGGGGCTGCGGTCCGGTCTCATCACGCGGGTGGGCGACGAACATATGGGCCGCTTCATCCGCGAACAGCTTGTGCGCGAGGGCGTGGACGTGCGGGGCGTCAGGACCGATCCCGACCGGCTGACGGCCCTGGTGATCCTGGGGATCCGCGACCAGGAACAGTTTCCGCTGATCTTCTATCGCAGCGACTGCGCCGACATGGCGCTGTGCGAGGACGATATCGACGAAGCCCTGATCGCGGACGCCCGCGCGGTGCTGGCGACCGGCACGCATCTGTCGCATCCGCGCACGGAAGCCGCCGTCGTCAAGGCGCTGCGGCTGGCCCGCAAGCATGGGGCGCGGACGGCACTGGACATCGACTATCGCCCGAACCTCTGGGGCTTGGCGGGGCACGACGCGGGCGAAAGCCGCTTCGTGGAAAGCGCGGCGGTGACGGCCCGGCTTCAAGCCACGCTGCCCCTGTTCGACCTGATCGTGGGCACCGAGGAGGAGTTTCATATCGCTGGCGGCACCACCGACACGGTGGCCGCGCTGCGGGCGGTGCGCGGCGTCACCGATGCGACCCTGGTCTGCAAGCGCGGGGCTGCGGGCGCGGTGGCCTTTACCGGCGCCATCCCCGACAGCCTGGATCAGGGCGAAGCCGGTCCGGGCTTCCCGATCGAGGTCTTCAATGTGCTGGGCGCGGGCGACGGCTTCTTTTCCGGGCTGATGAAGGGCTGGCTGGATGGCGAGCCTTGGCCCAAGGCCCTGGAATACGCCAATGCCTGCGGCGCGCTTGCGGTCAGCCGGCACGGCTGCACGCCCGCCTATCCATCGCTGGCCGAGTTGGAGTTCTTCCTGAAACGCGGCGTGATCCGGCCCGACCTGCGCAACGACCCCGAACTGGAACAGGTCCACTGGGCCACCAACCGCCACCGGCGCACGGGGGGCGATTGGTCCACCATGCGGGTCTTTGCCTTCGACCACCGGATGCAGCTGGAACAGATGCCCGGATACACGCCCGAAAAGGGCGGCGCCTTCAAGGAACTGTGCCTGCGGGCCGCGTTGCAGGTCCAGGGCGGCAAGCCGGGATACGGGATCCTGTGCGACAACCGCATCGGGCGCGACGCGCTGCACGCCGCGTCGGGCACGGGCCTGTGGATCGGGCGGCCCACCGAATGGCCGGGATCGCGCCCGCTGGAACTGGAACCCGACCTGGGCCTCGACTGCGGCGGGCTGGAGGCTTGGGCGCGCGAGAACGTGGTCAAGGTCCTGTGCTTCTGCCATCCCAAGGACGATCCCGCGACCCGCGCCGCGCAAGAGGAAACCGTCAGGCGCCTGTTCCAGGCCGCGCGCCGCAACGACCTGGAATTCCTGCTGGAGATCATCCCGTCCAAGGTCGGACCCATGGACAACGAAACGACGGCAACGCTGATCCGGCAATTCTATGCGGCGGGCGTCTATCCCGACTGGTGGAAGCTGGAGCCGATGACAGAAGGGGTGGCCTGGCGCAAGGCCATCGCCGCGATCGAGGATAACGACTCCAACACCCGCGGCATCGTGGTCCTTGGTCTCGACGCGCCCGAGGCGGCACTGGCCGACAGCTTTGCCGTCGCCGCAAGCTTCCCGTTGGTCAAGGGCTTCGCGGTGGGACGCACGATCTTCGGCGCGGTGGCGCGGGCCTGGCTGGACGGCGACCTGACCGACGGCGAGGCGGTCGAGGAGATGGCCCGGCGATACAGTCGGCTTTGCGGCATCTGGGACAAGGCGCGGGCAAGCGCGAAGGTGGCGGCATGAACCGGCATCTGGACAAGGGGGACGGACGGCCTGTCCCGGCAGATCACGCAAGAGGAGCCAAGATGAGCGGAACGATCAGGCTGACGGCCGCGCAGGCCATGGTCCGCTGGCTGTCGGTGCAGATGACCGAAGACGGCGAACGCTTCGTCGAAGGCTGCTGGGCGATCTTCGGCCATGGCAATGTCGCGGGCATCGGAGAGGCGCTGCAGGGCATCGGCGATGCCTTCCCCACCTGGCGCGGCCAGAACGAACAGACCATGGCCCATGCCGCCATCGCCTATGCCAAGGCCAAGGCGCGCCGGCGCGCCCATGCGGTGACCAGTTCCATCGGTCCGGGGGCCACCAACATGGTCACGGCCGCCGCGCTTGCGCATGTGAACCGCCTGCCGGTCCTGCTGATCGCGGGGGATGTCTTCGCCAGCCGGCGCCCCGACCCGGTGCTGCAGCAGGTCGAGGATTTCGACGACGGCACCGTATCGGCCAATGACTGCTTCCGTCCGGTGGTGCGATACTTCGACCGCATCCAACGGCCCGAGCAGTTGCTGACCGCCCTGCCCCGCGCGCTGCGGGTGATGACCGATCCGGCCAATTGCGGCCCGGTCTGCCTGGCCTTCTGCCAGGACACACAGGCGGAAGCCCATGACTGGCCCGAGGCCTTCTTCGAACCCCGCGTCTGGCGCATCCGCCGCCCGGAACCCGACAGGCAGGAACTGGAGGAGGTGGCGAGCCTGATCCGCGCCGCGAAACGCCCCGCCATCGTCGCGGGCGGGGGCGTGATCTATTCCGGGGCCGAAGCGGCGCTGTCGGATTTTGCCGCCCGCCACGGCATCCCTGTGGCGGAAACGCAGGCGGGCAAGTCGGCCCTTGCCCAAGCGGATCCGATGAACTTCGGCGCGGCGGGCGTGGACGGATCGGCCGCAGCCAACGCGGTGCTGCGGGACGCGGATCTGGTGATCGGCGTCGGCACGCGGTTGCAGGATTTCACGACCGGATCGCGGACCATGTTCGCGCCGGATGCGACGCTGGTGTCGATCAATGTCCACGGCTACGACGCCGCCAAGCACGGAGCGGTGCCGCTGGTGGCCGACGCGCGCGTTGCTTTGGAAAGGCTGACGGCGGCCCTGGGCGATCATCGCGCCGCCTTCGACGGCAGCGCGCGCACCGACTGGCTGGCCGCCGTCGATGCCCATTGCGCGGCCCCCGCGCCCGGCAACGACCTGCCCACCGACGCGCAGGTGATTGGTGCGGTCCAACGCGCCGCGCCCGACGCCATCGCCATGTGCGCCGCCGGCACCATGCCCGGCGCGCTGAAGCTTTTGTGGCAGCCCGCGCAGGGCGGATACCACATGGAATACGGCTATTCCTGCATGGGCTACGAGATCGCGGGCGCGATGGGCATCAAGCTGGCGCAGCCTGACCGAGAGGTGATCTGCTTCGTGGGCGACGGCAGCTACATGATGGCCAACAGCGAACTGGCCACGGCGGTGATGCGGCGGGTGCCCTTCACGGTCGTGCTGACCGACAACCGGGGATACGGCTGCATCAACCGGTTGCAACAGGTCTCGGGCGGCGTTCCGTTCAACAACATGTATGTGGACTGCAACGTCGAGGACCAGCCCCGCATCGACTATGTCGCCCATGCCGGGTCCATGGGCGCGCATGCGGTCAAGGCCGGCGGCATCGCCGAGCTGGAAGCGCAGATCGCCGCCGCGCGGGGGCGCGACATCCCCACCGTGATCGTGATCGACACCACCGCCAAGGATGGCCCCGCCCAGGGCCTGACGGTTGATGCCGGTCACTGGTGGGACGTGGCCGTTCCCGAAGTGGGCGCGACGGACAGGCTGCGCGACGCCTATCAAACCTATCTGGAAAATGCCGCCCGCGCGCGGCTGGTGAACTGAGGAAAGCACCCATGATCCGCTATGGCACCAATCCCATCGCCTGGGCCAATGACGACGACCAGACCATCGGCGCCCATATCCCGACCGAGCAGATCCTGAACGAGGCAGGCCGTATCATCGGCTTCGACGGGATCGAGAACGGCCACCGCTGGCCGGACGATCCGCAGGCGCTGAAGGATCTGCTGGGGCGTCATGGGTTGAAGTTCATCTCGGGCTGGTATTCGACCAACCTGCTGGTGAACTCGGTCGAGGACGAGATCGCGGCGGTCCAGCCGCATCTGGCCAAGCTGAAGGCGAACGACTGCCGCGTCTGCATCGTCTGCGAATGTTCCAACACCGTGCATGGCAATCCCCGCGTCGCGGTGAACGACCGGCCCCGCCTGACGGCCGCCGAGATGACCGATTTCGGCCGCAAGATCGAGGAATTCGCCGCCTATCTGGCATCGCAGGGGATCACGCTGGCCTATCACCACCACATGGGCACGGTGGTCGAATCGCCCGAGGAGATCGACGCCTTCATGGCCGCGACCGGACCCGCCACGCACCTGCTGTTCGACGCGGGCCATTGCACCTTCGGCGGCGGCGACCCCCAGGCGGTGCTGCGCAAGCACGCCCCCCGCGTGGCCCATTTCCACGCCAAGAACATCCGCCGGGACGTGACCCAGCGGGTGCGGGCGGAAAACCTGCCCTTCATCCAGGGCGTGCTGGCCGGGGCCTTCACCGTGCCGGGCGACCCCGAGGGGGCGATCGACTTCGTGCCGCTGCTGCGCATCCTGGCCGAGGCGGGCTATGACGGCTGGCTGGTGATCGAGGCCGAGCAGGACCCGGAAAAGCGCAATCCGCTGGAGTATCAGTCCCTGGGGCTGAAGTCGCTGAAGGCGGCGGCAGCCGAGGCGGGACTGGACCGCGCGGCGGCGGCGTGAGCGCGGTGGGGGCTGTCTGCCCCCACACCCCCGAGGATATTTCCACACAGAAGACAAGGCCCGTCATGAGCACCCTTCTTCGCAGACCCTTCGGCACCCATGGCGAAGTGCATCGCATCACGCCCCAGTCGGCCGGCTGGCGCTATGTGGGATTTTCGCTGCACCGCCTGCGCGCGGGCGAAAGCGTGACGGAAGCCACCGGCACAACCGAGGCGATCCTGGTCCTGGTCGAGGGTAAGGCCCAGTTCCGCGCGGCGGGCCAAGACTGGGGTGTTCTGGGCGATCGCATGGATGTCTTCGAAAAAACCCCGCCCCATTGCCTGTATGTGCCACCCGGCCAGGACTGGCAGGCGCAGGCCACGACCGATTGCACGCTGGCCGTTTGCACGGCGCCGGGCCAGGGCAACCATCCTGCCCGCCGCATCGGCCCGGACGGGATCACGCTGACCCGGCGCGGCCAGGGCACCAACACCCGCTGGATCAACAACATCGCCATGGAGGACCAGGATTTCTGCGACAGCCTGCTGGTCACCGAGGTCTTCACCCCCGCAGGCCACTGGTCATCCTATCCCAGCCACCGCCATGACGAGGACGACTTTCCCCGGATCACCTATCTCGAGGAAACCTATTACCACCGTCTGAACCCCAGGGACGGCTGGGCCGTTCAGCGGGTCTATACGGACGACGGCGGCCTGGACGAATGCATGGCGGTGCGCGACGGCGATGTGGTCCTGGTCCCCCGTGGCCACCATCCCTGCGCGGCGCCGCACGGGTTCGAGCTTTACTACCTCAACGTCATGGCGGGTCCGCGCCGGAACTGGCGCTTCGTCGCCGCCCCCGAGGTCATGGGCGTCATCGAGAAGGATGCGCGCCAGGCTCAGGCGAGTTGATAAAGTATTAACGGCACAATCACCGGGGAACATCTGGACGGTCGATCTGTTGGTGGTCGGTCGTCCGCCCAGTGCGGGCGTGTGATTCGCGGTCCGAATGCGGACCTTCAATCCACGATCAGCCAAGGCTCTCCGATGTTCTACACCGACAACAAGCTGCAATACCCCGTTCGCGTCGATTCCCCAAACCCCGTCTTCGCCCGCGCCCTCCAGCAGGCCATCGGCGGGGTCGAGGGCGAGATCCGCGTGGCCATGCAGTACTTCTTCCAGGCCTGCGGCGCGCGTGGCAATCCCAAGTTCCGCGACCTTCTGATGAACACCGCCGCCGAGGAACTGGGCCATATCGAGATGCTGGCCACGGCCGTCGCCATGAACCTTGAAGGCGCGCCCTTGTCGATGAAAGAGGAAATGGCTTCCACCGATCGCGCCGTGGGCGCGATCATGGGGGGCATGAACCTCAAGAACCTGCTGTCCTCGGGGCTGTCGGCCATGCCGGTGGACAGCGACGGCGTGCCCTTCGACATGTCCCACATCTATGCCAGCGGCAACATCGCCGCCGACATGACCGCCAATGTCGCCGCCGAAACGACCGGCCGCACGCTGGCCGTCCGGCTTTACAACATGACCGACGACACCGGCATGAAGGACATGCTGTCCTATCTGATCGCGCGCGACACGATGCACCAGAACCAGTGGCTTGCCGCGCTCGAGGAACTGGGCGGCATGACCGGCGCCTTCCCGATCCCCAACAGCTTCCCGCAGTCCCAGGAAAAGACCGAGTTCAGCTATACCTATCTGGGATTCCAGGCCGATGGCAGCGCACCGGTTCCGGGCCGCTGGGGCGAAGGGCCGTCCATCGACGGCAAGGGCACCTTCACCACCGGCAAGCTGCACCCGTCCGACCAGAAGCCCGACCTGGGCATGGCCCGGCCGGGCAGCGGCGCGCAGGCCGAACAGATCGGGTGATCCCGCAGCCCGCCGGCCGGTGCCGGCGGGCTTTTCATTGTGGATGGAACGATCATGACCCCAAGGCCCTGGATCCGCTGGACGATCGCGCTGGGTTTCGCCCTGGGCGGCTTTTTCGACGGCATCCTGCTGCACCAGATCCTGCAATGGCATCACCTGCTGAGCCTGGTGCCGGGGATGGAGGATCTGCGGCTGCAAATCCTGTGGGATGGCTGGTTCCATGCCCTGATGTACGGGCTGGCAGCCTTGTCCCTGATCGGGCTTTGGCGGGCGCGGGGCGCCGCCGCGGGGTTGAACGGCACGCTGGGGGCTCTGCTGGTGGGTTTCGGGGCCTGGCATGTTCTGGACGGGATCCTGTCGCATTGGCTGCTGGGCATCCACCGCATCAAGCTGGACAGCGCCTTTCCGCTGGCCTGGGATCTGGGATGGTTCCTGGGGCTGGGTGTGCTGCCCATCCTGCTGGGGCGTGCCATCACGCGCAGGCCCACCGACCGCGGCGGCCCTCCGCCCGGCCTGACGGTGTCCGTCCTGGCGGCCGTCAGCCTGGGGGCGGGGACCTGGGCGGCGCTGCCTCCGGCGGATCAGCCCTTTTCCACCATCGTCTTCGCGCCGGGCGTCGATCCAGGAACCGCCCTGTCGCGCGCGGGTTTCGGGGAAGGCGACGTGATCTGGTCCGACCCCCTGTCCCAGGTCACGGTCGCGCGGCTGGAAGGCGGCGACCCCTGGCGGCTTTACCTGTCGGGCGCGCTGCTGGTCAGCGGAACAGGGGTGCCCGCCGGATGTTTCAACTGGGCGCGCGTGTGATGCGGCCCGAACAGGAGAAGACCATGACCCTTGCCATCGTCACCGGCGCCTCGACCGGGATCGGGCTAGAACTGGCCCGGATCGCCCGCGCCGACGGCCACCAGACCATCATGATCGCGAACGAACCCGCCATCCACGAAGCGGCCGCCGCCTTGGGCGGCGAGGCGGTGGAAGCCGACCTGGCCACGCCCGACGGGATTGTCGCCGTTCTGAACACGGTGGCCGGGCGCGATGTGGATCTTCTGATGCTGAATGCGGGCACGGGGATGGGACATGCCTTCCTGGATCAGGACCCTGCCGGGATCGACCATGTGGTGATGACGAACGTGCTGGGCGTGCTGCGGCTGGCCCATCCCCTGGGACGGCGCATGCGCGACAGGGGCGAAGGGCGGATCCTGATCACCGGGTCCATCGCGGGCTTCATGCCGGGAACGTTCCAGGCGATCTACAACGCCTCGAAGGCGTTTCTGAACAACTTCGCCCTGGGCTGGAACGAGGAACTGAAGGACACCGGCCTGACCGTGACCTGCCTAATGCCGGGGATCACCGAGACGGCCTTCTTCGAACGCGCGGGGCTTTTGGACACGAACCTGGGCCAGATGAAGAAGGACGACCCCGCCATGGTCGCCCGCGCCGGCTATGACGCGATGCTGGCGGGCCAGACGCAGATGACGCCGGGGTTGAAGAACAAGATCCAGGCCACGGCTGCCGAAATCCTGCCCGCGGGCGTGGTGGCCAAGATGCACCGGCAGATGGCCAAGCCCAAGGGCGAATGATTTTTCCCGCCCGGCCGACAGGCCCGGCGAACCACCAGTCCGGCACGCCGGGCCACCTTCCCACCGACAGGAGAACCACGATGAAACGCAGAACCCTTTTCGCCGCAGGCGCCGCAGCCGCCGTCATGCCGGTCGCCCGGATGGCCTTTGCCCAGGCCGCCGCCCCCGATGCGCGCATGCAGGAAATCCTGCTGGGCGGCAATTTCGCGTTGCTCAGCAGCCGGCTTGCCGCCGAGAAGGCGACCGACCCCGCCGTCCAGGCCTTCGCCGCGCTGGAAATATCCGAGCAGGAGGCCGTGGCCCGCGCCTTTGGCGCCGCCCCGTCCGACCAGGTCGCGCCCGAACATGCGTCCATGCTGGAACAGATGAACGCCATGGAGGCAGGCGCGGAATTCGACCGGCAGTATCTGACGGCGCAGATGCAGGGGCACGAGCAGCTGCGCGTGCTGCACGCGGCCTATGCCGAGAATGGCGAAAACCCGATGGCGCGCGGCGCGTCCATTGTCGGTGTCCCCAGCATCGATACCCACATGTCCATGCTGCGGGCGATCAGCAACCGTCTGGGCTGACGCATGGAGGCCTGGCTTTGCTTTGCCGGCGGGAACGCGCTTGGCGCGTTCCATGTCGGCGCCTGGCAGGCGGTCGAGGCATCCGGCCTGCGCGTCACGCGCGCGTCGGGCGCCTCGATCGGGGCGGTGGTGGCTGCGGTGATCGCAGGCAATCCGCCCGACCGGCGGACCGAGGCGCTGCACGCATTCCTGGACAAGGTCGCGCAGCATCGTTCGGTCAGCGGACGCCGGGCATCCATCACCGCCATGCTGCTGCGCGGCCATCCGCCACTGTTCGTGCCATCCTGGCCGGGCCTGTGGGAGATCGTGCCGGGAATGCCCGCCGATCGTTCCCAATTCCGGCGCGGGCCGATGCGGCGGCTTCTGGAACGCAGCATCGACTTCGACCGCCTGAACGATTCCGATATCGAGGTCACGATCACCGCGCTGGATGCCGAAACCGGCCAGATCGTGGATTTCCGCAATCGCGGCACGACCCTGACGGTGGACCACCTGATGGCCAGCACCGCCCTGCCCATCCTGTTCCGGCCCGTCCATATCGACGGCCGCGCCTTCCTGGATCCGGGCCTGTGCGAGAACCTGCCCCTGCGCCCCCTGCTGGACCGGCCGGGCGATGCGGCGATCATCGCGCTTGACCTGTTCACGCAGCAGGGAACGATGCTGGAAACCATGGACGGCATCGGCACCCGCGCGCAGGAACTGTTCTTTGCCGGGCAATCGGCCCGCATCATCCAATGCGCCGACCTGAAGGGGCGCGATTTCCATCATGTCGTGCTGACCGATCCCGACGATGTCTTCGTGGGCAAGGCCTTCGATTTCGGCAGATCCAACCTGGCGCGGCGGGTCGAACTGGGCGCGGCCCTGACGGCCCGGGCGCTTGGCGACCTTCGCGCGTCCTTGCCCCCCGCTGCACCGGCACCCGCCCCCTTGGAGAATGTGTCCGATGATTCCGATCCGTCTTCACGCCCGGCTTGACGCCGCATCCGCCGCCGCGCTGCTGTTGGTGCCCCGCGCCTTGGGATGGCCCGGCCGCCTGACGCGCCCGCTGGCCCTGGCCGGGCTGGGGGTCGCGGCCTATTCCCTGGCCACCCGGTATCGCGACGGCCCGGGCGGCGGGATCGGCCTGGACCAGCACCGGATGCTGGACGCGGCCCAAGGGGCGGCCTGCCTGGCGGCGGGCCTGGGCGAACGCGCGCCCGGACCGCGCGCCCTTCTGACAGGCTACGGCGTTTTTTCCCTGGCCGCCGCCGCCCTGACCCAGCCGCCGGGGCCGGACGGGGTGCCGCTTCCCCGGGAAGCAGTGATCGGGGACGAGATTGGCCCGGATCTGCTCCGGCTGCGCTGCGGCATCGTCAACGTGGCCTTCATCGGCAGGCCGGATGCGGGGGACCGGGGTTGGTTCCTGGTCGATGCCGGTCTGGCCGGGTCCGGCCCCGCCATTCGCGCGGCGGCGCGGGGGCGGTTCGGCGATGCCCGGCCCGCCGCGATCCTCATGACCCACGGGCATTTCGATCATGTCGGCGCCTTGGCCGAACTGGCGCGCGACTGGGACGCGCCGATCCTGGCCCACCCTGTGGAACGTCCCTATCTGGACGGCACGCGGTCCTATCCACCCCCCGCCCCCGAGGTCGGCGGCGGTTCCATGGCCGAACTGTCCCCGCTGTTCTCGCGCGGGCCGATCGATGTGTCCGACCGGTTGCAGGACCTGCCCCGCGACGGCACGATCCCGGGCCTGGACGGTTGGCAATGGATCCATACGCCGGGCCATGCGCCGGGGCATGTGTCCTTCTGGAACGCGGCCACGGGCGACCTGATCGCAGGCGACGCTATCAGCGCCACGCGCCAGGAATCGCTTGGCAGCGCGGTGTTGCAGATCCCGCATCTGCAAGGTCCGCCCGCCTATTTCACGCCTGACTGGGACGCCGCCGGAAAGTCCCTGCGCAGGCTTGCGGCGCTGCGTCCCGAACGGATGATCCCGGGCCACGGCCCTGCCGTGGCGGGACCGGATTTCCTGGCCGCGCTTGATCGGCTTGGCCGGGATTTCGACAGTCGCGGGCTGCCCGCCCACAGCCGCTATCTGCCCCGGTCGCCCGACCGGCCCTGACATGGACGGGGGCCGATGCCCCCACCAGCAACTGGCGCTTCATGAAGGCCGGAATGATGCCGACCGCCATCCGCGCAAGATCCGCCGGTTGGAACCGCCGGCTCAGGACGCGGCCTGGTCCATCAGGTGCCGCGCCCACAGCCCCGATGCCCAGGCGGCGGGAATGCCCAGGGGGATCGACACCAGCACCGTCGTCACCGGCGACAGCGCGGGCAGCCCGACGGCCTGGCCCAGCAGCCCCAGCATGAACAGGTTGATCGCCACCGCCCCTGCCGCGAAGACATAAAGCATCAGCGCCAGTTTCCAGACCGGCCAGCGATCGTCCATGAGCTTTCCCCTTTTCTGCCCCATCCCTGCATTCTGCACGAATTTAATGCGGCTTCTTTGACTTTGGACAAGGATCGCCCCCGGCCGTCCGGCGATGGTGCAACCCATCGCAACTGTATCGGGAGATCCTCGCCATGCGCGAAGTCCTGACAAAGAGCATGGCCCGGAACATCTTCTATGGCGGGTCGCTGTTCTTTATCCTCATCTTCATCGGCCTGTCGGTGCACAGCCACTGGTATATCGTGAACGTGTCCACGAATGACGCCCCGCTGACCGCCAGCGTGGCAAGCGGCAAGCACGTCTGGGAAAAGCACGCCTGCGTCAACTGCCACTCGATCCTGGGCGAAGGCGCTTATTTCGCGCCCGAACTGGGCAACGTGATGACCCGCTGGGGCGTCCAGGACGACCCCGAGGCCGCCTTCGAGGTCATGAAGGCCTGGATGGAGGCGCAGCCTTCCGGGATCGAGGGGCGGCGCCAGATGCCGCAGTTCAACCTGTCCGACGACGAAATCCGCGAAGTCACCGACTTCCTGCTGTGGACCAACAAGATCCGCACCCAGGACTGGCCCCCTAACGACGCCGGTTGATTGGAAAACACCATGAAATATCAATCACAAAAGATCGCCCTGGCCTATATCGCCGTGGCCCTGGCCCTGTTCGCCACGCAGGTGACGATGGGGCTGATCATCGGCTATATCTATGTCCAGCCGAATTTCCTGTCCGAGATCCTGCCCTTCAGCGTGGGCCGGATGGTCCATACCAACGCCCTGGTGGTCTGGCTGCTGTGCGGATTCTTCGGCGCCGCCTATTTCCTGATCCCCGAGGAAGCGGAACGCGAGATCCATTCGCCCTTTTTGGCCTATCTGCAGCTGTTCATCCTGGTGGTGGGCACGGCGGGGGCGGTGCTGACCTATCTGTGGAATCCCTGGGCGGGCAATTACTTCGTGGGCACGCAGGGGCGCGAGTTCCTGGAACAGCCCACCTGGGTCAAGGTCGGCATCGTCGTGGCCGCGCTGATCTTTCTGTACAACGTGTCGATGACGGTGCTGAAGGGCCGCAAGACCACGATCAGCACCATCCTTCTGATCGGGCTGTGGGGACTGGCGCTGCTGTTCCTGTTCGCCTTCTACAACCCCGCCAACCTGGGCCTGGACAAGCAATACTGGTGGTATGTGATCCACCTGTGGGTCGAAGGCGTCTGGGAACTGATCATGGCCTCGATCCTGGGCTTCCTGATGCTGAAGCTGACCGGCGTGGACCGCGAGGTCGTCGAGAAATGGCTTTATGTCATCGTCGCCACCGCGCTGTTTTCGGGCATCCTGGGGACCGGGCACCATTACTTCTGGATCGGGATGCCCGCATACTGGCAGTGGATCGGCTCGATCTTCTCCTCCTTCGAGGTGGTGCCGTTCTTCGCGATGATGGCCTTCGCCTTTGTGATGGTCTGGAAGGGCCGGCGCGACCACCCCAACAAGGCCGCCCTGCTGTGGTCGCTGGGCTGCGCCGTGCTGGCCTTCTTCGGCGCGGGGATCTGGGGCTTCCTGCATACGCTGCACGGGGTGAACTATTACACCCACGGCACGCAGGTCACCGCCGCCCACGGGCACCTGGCCTTCTATGGCGCTTATGTCTGCCTTAACCTGGCGCTGTTCTCCTATGCCATGCCGATCCTGCGCAGGCGCGACCCCTATAACCAGGTGCTGAACATGGCGTCCTTCTGGCTGATGTCGGGGGGCATGCTGTTCATGACCTTCGCCCTGACCTTCGCGGGCACGGTGCAGACCCATCTGCAGCGCGTCCTGGGCATGGGCTACATGGAGGTGCAGGACCAGATGGCACTGTTCTACTGGATGCGCTTCGGGTCGGGCGTCGCCGTGGTGCTGGGTGCGATCCTGTTCATCTATGCCCTGTCCTTCCCGCGCCGGGAAGTGGTCCGCCCCGGCCCGGTCGAGCGTGAGCGCCTGGCCAACAACCCCGACTACATCGCTGCGGAGTGACGACGATGGATGGAACCTTCAACATCGGGGGGCTTGATGCCCCCTTCTACCTGCCCCAGGCCGACGAATGCGACATCTTCGCGGCGGCCTTTGCGAAGAACCTGCCCCTGCTGCTGAAAGGCCCCACGGGCTGCGGCAAGACCCGCTTCGTGGCCCATATGGCGGCGCGTCTGGGGCGGCCGCTCTACACGGTGGCCTGCCATGACGACCTGTCGGCGGCCGACCTGATCGGGCGATACCTGCTGAAGGGGGGCGAAACCGTCTGGGTGGACGGCCCCCTGACGCGGGCCGTGCGCGAAGGCGCGATCTGCTATCTGGACGAGGTGGTCGAGGCCCGCAAGGACGTGGCCGTAGTCCTGCACCCCCTGACCGACGACCGCCGCATCCTGCCCATCGACCGCACCGGAGAGGAGTTGCAGGCGGCCCCCGGCTTCATGCTGGTGGCATCCTACAACCCCGGCTACCAGAACATCATGAAGACGCTGAAACCCTCGACCCGGCAGCGCTTCCTGTCGGTCGAATTCACCTTTCCCAAGCCCGAACACGAAATCCCGGTGGTGGTGCGCGAAAGCGGGCTGGATGCCGACCGCGTGTCCCTGCTGGTGCGGCTGGCGAACAAGCTGCGCGGGCTGAAGGGCCAGGATCTGGAGGAAGGCGTGTCCACCCGCCTGGTCGTCTATGCCGCCACCCTGATCGCGGGCGGCATGTCGATGGACCGCGCCATCCGCGCCGCCATGATCGAACCCCTGACCGACGATGCCGACATCCGCGCGGGATTGATGGACCTGGTTGTCGCGGTGATGGGCTGACGCCATGGGCCATATCGAGATCGCCCCCTGGGAGCCCGAGGAAAGCGTCGGCAAGATCTGGCACTTCCTGGCCTCGCGCATGGATCCGCCGCGCCGCTATCCCGATGCGGCGGTGCGCTTCGACGACATGCGCGGCCGCATCGCCGTGCTGTTCCGCGGGCTTGGCGGGGCGGCCGATGTGGAACTGAAGCCGGTGGCCGACCAGGCCAGCCGGCACCGCATATCCCTGCGCCGCAAGCTGGCGTTCGAGACCGAACACCTGGCCCGCGCCAGCTTCGACGGCGGATCGCTGCGCCTGCCGGTGGAACTGGCGGTCTTTCCCGCCAAGGCCGACAACGAGGCGCTGTTCCTGTGGCTGGCCGCCGCATCGGCCCATGCGCCGGATTTCGTGGCCCAGAACGATCCCTTCCTGGCCGACTTGGCCGCGATCCGCGCGGGCCGGGCCATGACCCGCGCCACGCTGCAATCCGCCCCCGGCCTGCGCGCCACATGGGCGCGGCTTTGCGCAGCCCATCTGGCCGATCGCATCCGCCCGAACCTGTCGGGGGCCGAGGCCGGCGTGGAATCCTTGATCCGGCACCTGCTGGGCGATCCGACCCGGGTCCATGCCGAGCTGCTGGCGGGCCTGGACAGCCCCCCCGTCCATTGGCGCGCCCCGCGCGGATACCGGCCCATGCTGCCCATGCCGATGTGGCCCGACCTGCGCGGGTTGACCAGCGGCATCGCCTCCGACGTGGCAAGCCTGCCCACCGACGGCACGCCCGAGGAATCCGGCGACGGCACCGCCCGCAAGACGCGGCGGATCAAGGCCGACCAGGCCGAACGCAAGGACAGCCTGATCCTTTACAAGTTCGAGGCCATGCTGACCTGGGCCGAGATGCTGAACATCAACCGCCGGGTGGAAGACGACGACCTGGACAATGCCAAGAAGGCCGCCGACGACCACGAGGAGATCGTGCTGGGCCAGATCAGCAAGGCGCCTGCAACCAAGCTGAAGCTGCACCTGGATCTTGCGCCCGAGGATGTGGACCGCGAACGCGTGGCGGGCCGCTTCACCTATCCCGAATGGGACGCGCGGGCGGGCGTCTGGATGCCCGATCATTGCCGCGTGCTGGCAGCCCCCGTCGAACCCGCGCCCGATTACGCGGGCATCGCCGACGCCGCCGCCCGCCGCCGGATCGAGGCGGTGCGCCGCCAGTTCCAGGCCCTGCGCCCGGCCCGGCTGATCCGTCATGCCCAGCCCGACGGCGACGACCTGGATCTGGACGCCACGCTGCGGTCGGTCACCGACCTGCGCGCATCGGGTCGCGGCAGCGACCGCATCTGGCGCCAGGCCCGGCCGGAAAACCGCGACCTCGCCGTGTCGATCCTGCTGGACGTGTCGCGTTCGACCGAAAGCGCCGTGACCGGCCGTCCCGTCATCGACATCGAACGAGAGGCGCTGACCGCGCTTGCCTGGGGCCTGGACGCCTGCGGCGACCGCTTCGCGATCCAGGGGTTCTCCTCGCTCAAGCGCGACCGGGTCTGGATCCACGACTGCAAGTCCTTTGACGAGCCCATGGCCCAGCGGATCGAGGCGCGCATCCATGCCCTGCGCCCCGGCTTCTATACAAGGCTGGGCGCGGCGATCCGCCATGCCTCGGCAGGTCTTGCCAGGGAAGGCCGGTCGCGGCGGCTGATGATCGTCATCACCGACGGCAAGCCCAACGACCTGGACCATTACGAAGGCCGCCACGGGATCGAGGACAGCGCCATGGCCGTGCGCGAGGCGCGGCGGGCGGGCCATTCGGTCTTCGGCATCACCATCGACAAGGGCGCGCAAAGCTGGTTCCCGCGCATCTTCGGCCAGGGCGGCTTTTCCGTGATCCGCGACCCCGACCGGCTGATCGGCACCCTGCCCCAGATCTATCGCCAACTGGTGATGTGATGGACCTGGAGGACCTGCCGGGCGAGCTGATCATGTGGATCCTGATCGGATCCGAGATCCTGGTCTTCGCGGCGGGCATCACAGCGATGGCGGCCATGCGCCTGACCGATCCGGCGGGCTTTGCGGATGCGCAGGCCATGCTGGACGGGCGGATGGCGGCGCTGAACACGGTCGTGCTGGTCACGTCCGGGCTGTTCGCCGCCCGCGCCGAACGCGCGGCGGCAGGGGGCGACGGGCGCGGGGCGCGTCGGGGGCTGATGCTGGCGGCGCTTGGCGGTGCGGTCTTTCTGGCCGTGAAGGGCGCGGAATACGCCCATGACCTGTCGGCAGGGATCGGCATCGACACCCATCCCTTCTTCACCTTCTATTTCCTGCTGACGGGCTTTCACGCGGCCCATGTAGCGGCGGGCGTGGTCTTGCTGGCGATGGTCGCCATCCGCGCCAGGCCCGATGCGGTGCAGGCGGGCGCGATGTTCTGGCACATGGTCGATCTGGTCTGGGTGCTGATCCTGCCGCCCATCTATCTGCTGGGGTGACGATGATGGACCGGCTGACCCGCAACTGGCTGGTGCTGATCGCGCTGATCCTGGCGACCACCGGGCTTGCGGCCCTTGACGGGCGCATCGCCGCAGCCGGGCTGCTGGTCTTGGCTTGGGCCAAGTCGCGCGCGATCCTGGGCGGGTTCCTGCACCTGGACCGCGTGCCGGGATGGCTGTCGGCCTTCCTGGTGCCGCTGGGATTGTGGCTGTGCCTGATCTGGGCGCTGGCTGCGGTCAGATGACCTTGCTCATGGCCCCGAACGCGTCGGCCTGGGCCAAGTCCTGAAGGCGCGACACGGACGAGATCGCCGCGCTCGACTGGTTCACCTTGACACCCAGTTCGCGCAGCTTGGCAAAGGCGCGGGACAGGCTTTCGGGCTTCATGCCCAGGCGGCCCGCGATCAGCGCCTTGTCATAGGGCAGGACCACCGTGGCGCTTTCCGCGCCCTCGGGGCAGAGTTCCAGCAGGAATTCCGCCACCCGCTGCGCGCCGGACCGGGCCTTCAGCTGCTCGATCTGCTCGACCAGACCCTGCAGGTGCATGAAGGTCGCCGACAGGATGGAAATCGCCGCCTCGGGGCGGGTCTGCAGCATGTCGAGGAAGGCCCGCGCAGGCACCGCGACCAGGTCGCAGGCCGTCGTCGCCTCGGCCGATACCGGATAGGCGGCGCGGCGCAGTGCGATCGGCTCGCCAAAGCTTTGCCCGCGCGTCATCACGCCCACCACCGCCTCGGCACCATTGGGGGCGATGCGGTAAAGCTTCATCCAGCCATCCGCGACGATATGGATCGCCTGGGCATCGTCGCCATGCTGGAACAGGACCTGCCCGCGCCGCAACTGCACCAGATGGGCCGCGTCCAGCAGCCCGTCGCGCAGTTCCGGCGGCAGGGTTGCGAAAAGCCGCGACTGGCAGGCGATCTGGCGCTGTGCGGCGGACAGTTTCAGGCTCATCGGAACGGTCCTTCCTGAAAAAGGGAAACCGGGGTGCGGTGGCAGCCGCCGCCCCGGATCGGCCATGGGGCGACAAGCGCCGCCCCATCGGGATAAACGGTCACTGGACCTGGGCGATTTCCGCGTCCATGCGCTCGCGCGCCTTTTTCGACATCTTGGCGGTCTTGGCGGCGTCCAGGTTCGCGGGCGCATCGCCCACCTGGATCAGTCCCACCATGCCCATCGCGTAATGCGGGGTGCATTTGACGCCGTAAAGGCCGGGCTCGGTCACGGTCAGCGCATATTCCTCGTTGATCTTGCTTTTGAAGGTCTCGACGCCCTCGGGCAGGATCTCCTTGATCGCTTCGACGTTGTGGCTCTTGTCGGTGGGCACGAAGCGGATCACGTCGCCCGGCTCGGCCTTCACATAGGCGGGTTCGAACACCATCATTCCGGCCTCGCCCTTGTTCAGCATGTGGACCTCGTGTTCGGCCGCGAAGGCGGTGCCTGCGAGGGTCAGGACAAGGGCGGGGGCTGCAAGGAAGAATGCGCGTTTCATCTGTTATCTCCTGAGTCTGCGGATCGATTGTTGAACCCGCTGGTCAGGAATTAGCCCCCCGGCCCCCTTTCTACTTTGACATAACGCAAAGAGCAGGGCGTTTAATCCGAAGGATCGGCGATGCGCGCCAAACCCTCGGCATCGACGACGGTCAGCTTCTGTCGCCCCCCCTCCACCAGGCCCTGCGCCTCCCATGAGGACAGCAGGCGCGACACGGTGTGCAGCGTTGTGCCCGTCATCTCGGCGATGTCCTGACGGGTGATGGGAAAGTCGATGCGGGTGCCCGCGGCCTCGATCCGGCCGGCCTTTTCGGCCAGGCGCAGGACGGCATGCGCCACGCGGCGCTCGACCTCCTGGGTGGACATCTCGCGCAGGCGGGTATGGGCCTCGTCCAGGCGCTGCCCGATGGTCTGCATGGCGTTGATGGCCAGGCGGGGGTTGTTTTCCACCACCGCGTCCCAGTCGGCCATGGGCCAGCCGACCACGATGGATTCGACGGCGGCGCGCGCGGTGCCCGGATAGTCGGGCCGGGCCAGGGCGCGGGCAAAGCCGAACAGGTCGCCCGGATGGACGACGCGGACCATGACCTGCTGGCCGTCGGGCGTGACCTGCGTCACCTTCAGTCGCCCGTGCAGCAGCAGATAGAAGGCCACCGCCTGCGCGCCCTGTTCGAAGACAAGGCCGCCCGGCAGAACCCGGCGCGGCGTGGCGCGGGCCATCAGCCGCGACAGGGCGGCGGGCTCCATCTGCCGGAACAAGGGCAGGTTGCGGACCTGGGATATGTCAACGGCCACGTCTTGCGCCTTCACCATGGGTTTCTCCGTGTGTGCCGCAAAACGACAAGGGACGCAAAGCTTTCGGGAATATCGGTCAGCCTGCCACCTCTCGGACAAGGCGGAAGCCCAGGTTGGCGGGCGGCACGCCCACGGAACAGCCGCCCGATTTCGGATCGCGGACGAAATCGGCCACGGCGGCGCGGTGCAGCCCCTCGACGATGAAGATGCCGCAGGTCTCGTCCTGCCGCTGGATCCGGCCTTCGGCGTCCAGATCGACCCGGCGCAGGCAGGTCGAGGTCCATTCCCAGACCGCGCCCCCGATGTCGCGGATGCCGCGCGAATTGACGTTCAGGCTGCCCACCTGACGGATTTCGCCATCCAGGTCGCGGCTGCGGGCCGCGTCGGCGGCATATTCCGCCAGCCACAGGACGGCCGGGTTGTCGGGATCGGCTTCCACGCCAAGCGCGTCGTCGCGAAACATCTCGGCCGCGGCAAAGGCCCATTCGGCGTCGGAAGGCAGCCGCCAGGTCTGCCCGGTCCGTTCAGACAGCCATCCGGCAAAGGCCACCGCGTCCAGCCAGCTGATCCCCGTCACCGGCAGGTCGGGCCGACCGGTGGGACCGCCGGGGGGCAGGCAGGCGCCTGCCGCAACGCAATCCAGCCACTGCCCGGTGCTGACGGGGGTTTCCATGATCTCGACAGGGGCGGGAAGCTGCGTGGTTTGGACGGGGGCGTCGGTGGAACGGCCCGCCCGCCGCCAGTCGCCGTCCAGGCGGTGTTCGAAAGGCTGGGGATCAAGGCGCACCACCCGGGGCAGGTCGGGCAGGTCGCGACGGTCCTGCGGCCACAGGGTCAGGCCCAAGGCGCCGGCAACGGCCCCGGCCAGCATGAAGGCGGTCGCGTGCATGGTCTTCGCCCTGCGTCAGGAAAAGGTGCCGCCTGCGCGGGATGCGCGGGCGGCGGTGTCGCGGTCAGGCGCCGGCGGCGGTGGGGGCCACGACCTGCTTCATCAGGTCGTCGTTCCAGTCGCCTTTGACGACCACATGGGCGGCCGCGCCAAGCTCGAAGGCCTCGATCAGGTTGTGGTTCACATAGGCGTAAACGCCCGGCTGTTCGAAGGTATAGACCATCAGGCCCGCCGTGCCGCCCGGGATGAACCAGGTTTCAAGGCCGGTTTCGGGCGGGTTGTTGAACTTGCCGGTGGCCCAGACGTAGTCGCCATGCCCGCCGATCAGGTGGGGCCGGGTGTCGCGATTGGCCTGGCTGTGGACGAAGGCCACCGTTTCCCCGACATTCGCTGTCATCGCATTGTCGCCGGTCAGCGCGCCCACGCCGCCGTTGAAGACCACATGGGTCGGCGTCAGGGTCTTCATGACGGTCACGACATCCTCGTAGCTTTCGCCGGGGCTGTCATAGGTCTTCCAGTTGCCCGCCTCGTCGCGCGGCACATAGAAGTCCTGCTCGCCGATGTAATAGACCTTGTCATAGCTGACCAGCTTGCCGTCGCGGTCCTTCAGCCCGTCGCGCGGCAGCACCATGATGGCGCCGTTCATGCCCGACACGACGTGCCAGGCCACCATGCCCGGAGGAGCGCAGTGATAGACGAAGACGCCCGGCTTGGTGGCCTTGAAGCGCAGCACGCAGCGTTCGCCGGGGTTCACCTGGGTCAGCGCGCCCCCGCCCAGGGCGCCGGTCGCGCTGTGGAAGTCGATGTTGTGCATCAGCTCGTTCGAGGGCGGGTTGATCAGGGTCAGTTCGACATAATCGCCTTCGTGGACCACCATCAGCGGGCCGGGAACGGTACCGTTGAAGGTGGATGCCCAGTATTCGGCGCCATTGTCGTCCAGGGCGATCTTCTTCTCGATGATGTTCATCGTGAACTCGACCACCTTCGGGCCGCCGGTCGCGACCTGGTCATGGGCGTGGACAAAGGGCGGATCGACCAGGTCCACCTTGACGCGCGGCAGGCTGTCCACGTCCAGGGCGGTGGCGGGGGTCAGCACCTTGGCGGCCTCGGCGGTTTCGGCGGCGGCGACGCGCACCTGGCTCAGCGCGCCAGCGATGGCGGCGCCTGCAAGGATCGTGCGGCGGCTGACGGACAGGTTGGTCATGGCTGGTTTCCCTTGTACTCGATGACTGATCGAACCCGGTTCATCCCGGTTGAGTGAAGATTGCCACGCCACGTCCCGCCAAACGTTGTGCTGGATCAACCAAGTGCCGCCCATTCGTCCCGATGCTTGCGGCAACGCAAAGATCGGGCGTTTTTCCGGCCTATCGGTCAGGTGAGAGCGACGAAAGGAATGCGCCATGACCGATGCTAAACGTCCCCGAATCCCCCGCGGCCTGCGGCCCGACGGCGCCGCGCTGTGGTCATACGGGTTCCGGCCCTTCTTCCTGGGCGGCGCCGTCTGGGCGGTCGTCGCCATGGTGCTGTGGATCGCGGCCCTGATCCACGGCTTGCCCCTGGGCGGGGATTACGGCGCCCCCCTGTGGCACGCGCATGAGATGGTCTTCGGCTTTGCCCCCGCGGTGCTGGCGGGCTTCCTGCTGACCGCGATCCCGAACTGGACCGGCAGCCTGCCGGTGTCGGGCCGGGCGCTGATCGGGCTGTTCTCGGTCTGGGCGGCGGGCCGCGTGGCGATGGCTGCGGCGGCGCTGACCGGGACTTGGGTCGCGGCGCTGATCGACGCCGCCTTCCTGCCCCTGCTGCTGGCCATCGCCGCCCGAGAGATCGTCGCGGGCCGCAAGTGGAACGACCTCAAGGTCCTGGGCGGTGTCGCGGCGATCATGGCGGGCAACCTGGGCTTTCACGCGGCGGCGCTTCTGGGCGGCGATCCGGCGCTGTGGATGCGCGCGGCGGTGGCGGGATATGTGATGCTGGTGCTGATCATCGGCGGACGCATCATCCCCAGCTTCACCCGCAACTGGCTGAACCGGCAGGGGGCCAAGGCGATGCCCGTGCCCCATGACCGCTTCGACATGGGGGTGATCATCGCATCCGCCCTGGCGCTTGGCACCTGGACGGTTGCCCCCGAATCCTCGCCCGCTGCCCTGGGCTGCGCCCTGGCCGCCGGGCTGAACGCCGCCCGGCTGGCCCGGTGGCGGGGGCTTGCCACCCGCCCGGAGCCGCTGCTGTGGGTGCTGCACCTGTCCTATGGCTTCGTGCCGCTGGGCTTCCTGGCCGTCACGGCGGCGGCCCTGGGGACCGTGCAAGCGGCATCGGCGCTGCATGTGCTGACGGTGGGGGTGATCGGCACGATGATGCTGGCGGTGATGACGCGCGCCACGCGCGGGCATACCGGGCGCGACCTGACCGCCTCGCGCGTGACCACGCTGTCCTATCTGTGCCTGTTCGCGGCCGCCTTGGCCCGCCCCCTGGCCGACCTGACCGGATCGGCCGGGCTGATGGAGGCTGCGGGCCTGTTGTGGATCCTGTCCTTCGGGCTGTTCGTCGCGGAACATGGCGCGATGCTGGTCCTGCAACGCCGCCAGGCCGGACGGTTGCAGGCGGCGCGGGCCTGACGGGGCCTCAGGCCCCTGCCCGGACCGGCTCCATCCGGTCCGGCGTCCAGGCCGGTTCCCAGACCAGCCGCACATCCACGGATGCCACGCCTTCCAGCGATTGCAACGCCGTCTCGACCCCCAGGCGCAGGAAATCCGCCAGGGGGCAGCCGCGCGTGGTGGTCGTCATCTGCACCCGGACATGGCCCTCATCCGCGTCGATGGCATAGATCATTCCCATGGCCACCAGATCGCGGCCGGTTTCCGGGTCCAGCACGGTCCGCAGCCTGTCGCGGACACGATCATGCAAGTCGGCCATGTCCGTCCCCCCTTTCAGATCCCGCGCCGCACCAGCAGCCGATAGGTCGCGCCGTCCGTCGCGAAGTTTCCCGCCCATTCGTGGTGGCGCATCGCCAGTTCCGGGAACAGGAACATCGGTTCGCGGTCAAGCGTGGCGAACAGCACCTCGCCCGGCGCCATGCGGTCGATGGTTTCCAGGATGCGCACCATCGGCTCGGGCGGCATCAGGCCCGACAGGTCCAGCGTCCGGGCCGGATCGGGCCACAGCGCCGCGCCCGGCGCCGATCCGGGGGCCAGACCTTCCTCGACCGTCTCGCCCGCGACGGGGGTGAATTCCACCTGCCAGCCGCCATCGGGCAATTGCCGGTCGCGCGCCGAAAAGCCCCGGTTGGCCATCACGTTGAACAAGGGCACCGGCCGGAAGGGCGCGATCAGCAGCAGGGGCTGGCCCGGCTGAAGGCCGTCCACGGCCTGCATGATCAGCGCAAAGGGATCCTGGCCCTGGGCCAGCGAGGGGCGCACGTCAAGCCGATGCGGGGCGGGGGATGTCATGGTGGGATCTCCGGTCGGACGGGGGAAGGATCATCGGCGGCAATCCTGCGGGACGCGCCGTTTCGGAAAGGTGACGCAGGCGGCGGATAGCGATCAGTTCGCGCCCATGCAGCAGCGCCGCAAGCAAAAGCGCAAGGGCCGCCATGTCGAACAGCGCCGGAACCTGCAGGGCCAGGGCCAGCGTGCCGGCAAGGACGCCCGCGACCCACAGCGCCAGGCTGCGCCCGGCGGCGCGGGGGTCGGTCAGGTCATGGACCATCGGCACCTTCGCGCGCCCGATCATGGGGGCGAAGACCTGGATCCAGGTCAGGAAGCTGGTGATCTTGACCATCTGGGCCAGCGTCAGCGTGGACAGCCACCCCGCAAGGGCCAAGAAGATCGCCGCCTCGGCCCAAGGCCCGCCCAGGATCAGCCCGGGGGCGGTCAGCAGGGCGGCCAGGGCCAGGAAGCCCAGGGCCGCCCGGCTCCATTGCATGTTCGTCTCGGGCGCGGGGACGCGGCGGCTTTGCCAGATGCGGCGGATTTCGGCCAGATACAGCCCCGTCGCAAGCGTGCAGGCCAGGCCGCAACCCGCGGTCAAAGGCAAGGGATCGCCGCCCGCCAGCAGCACGCCAAGCGCGCCAAGCAACAGCACCAGGGCAAGAACGGCCGCAATCAGCGCCGCGCGGCGCAGGGGACCGCTTCTGTCCGGGGCGATCAGGAACATCGGAAACAGGCGATAGCTGACCCCCATACCCGCCAGCGTCAGCCATAAGCCCGCGCCCAGCAGCACATGCAGGGACAGCCCGTCGGGCAGCAGGGCCGCGCCCCAGGCAATGCCGCCGAAGGCCCAGCCCATGCCCGCACCCGTCGCCCACAGCAGCGGCAGCGCCAGAAGCGCAAGCAGCACCGTGGATCCGTCCCCCGTGCGCCAGGCCCGCGCGGCGATCAGCGTGCCCCCCAGCATCAGCATCGCCAGCCCGAAGGCCAGCCCCAGCAGCACCGGCCCCATCGCCAGCAGCGCGCCCGTGGGCCAGCCATTCAGCGCCAGAAAGCCCCCTGCCAGCGACAGCGTGCCCGCGCCGCACAGAACCAGCGCGGGCAGCGCCAGCCGGGGCAGGATCAGGGGCCGGGCGGTCAGGACCGGAACGAACTGGATCAGCGATCCCAGCATCATATGGCACAGCCAGCCCAGGGCGAACAGATGGACCGCCGCCAGGGCCCAACCCCCGGACCAGCGGCCCGGTCCGGCAAGACCGAACGCAGCCATCGCCAGGGCCGCCAGCAGAAACGCCAGGCCCGAGGCGAACCAGGCCAATGTCCATCGTGAAAGCGCCTTGCCCAGCATGTCGGACCCCCGAAACCGTGACGGACAGCATCCTGCACCCTGGGCACGACGTCGTTGATCGAACGCAAAGAGGCCACGCATTTGCGATCCGCCGCGTGGACGCCGTTGCCCGGATCGTGTGGGAACCTTGGCCCGCCCCGCCTGTTGTCTGAACAGCCGGCCCATGCCGGACACCGAAAATGCAAACAAGAACCGGAGATTGACCATGACCAAGCTGCTTGCCTCGACCGCCCTTGTCGCCATGCTTGCCGCACCCGCCATGGCGCAAACGGCAACCGATGCCACGACCGCACCCGCGACCGATGCCACCACCGCGCCCGCCACGACGGATGCGCCGATGACGACCGAGGACACCGCCGCCGCACCTGCCGACGCAACCGCGACCACCACGATGCCGGCCGGCGGCGCCGCGGGCGAGATGGGCTTTGGCTATACCGCGATGGCGGGCGACATGTCGGCCGAAACCTTCATCGGCAAGCGTCTTTATGCGTCGGAAGCCGATGTGGACACCAACGCCACCATCAACGAGGCGGACGAGAACTGGGACGACATCGGCGAAATCAGCGACCTGGTGCTGAGCCAGGACGGCCAGGTCAAGGCGGTGCTGACCGATATCGGCGGCTTCCTGGGCCTGGGCGAACGGACCGTGGCCGTGTCGATGGACCAGTTGCAGGTCATCCGCGACGGGGATTCGGAAGACGAATACTTCATCGTCTTCACCGCCAACCAGGAAGCGTTGGAAAACGCGCCGGAATTCGAATGGATGGACGAATAAGACCCGATCCCGTTCCGGCAAGGGGCGCGCGACAGCGCGCCCTTTTTCGTGTCAGCCGCCCAGGGCGATCCCTTCCCGCCGCGGGTCGGCGCCGCCCGTCAGCCCGTCAGGCCCGATCACGATGCCCTGCAGGCCCGATGTCAGGTCCGTTTCGTTCAACTCGAACCCCATTTCCGCCAGGCCCTGCGTCAGGGCCGCAGGCAGCCCGGCCTCGACATCCATGGGGCCGAAGCGGTTCACGATGTTGGGCGCGGCCAGGGCGGCTTGGATGTCCATGCCCCAGTCCAGATGGGCGATGATGGCGCGGGCGACATAGCCGATGATCCGGCTGCCGCCCGGCGATCCGATCACCATGACCGGCGACCCCTCCTTCAGCACGATGGTGGGCGCCATCGAGGACCGGGGCCGCTTGCCCGGCGCCACCGCATTGGCGATGGGCCAGCCATCCGCGTCATAAGTCTCGAAGCTGAAATCGGTCAATTCGTTGTTCAGAAGGAAGCCCCCGGTCATGACGCGGGATCCGAAGCCGTTCTCGATCGTGGTGGTCATCGACAAGGCGTTGCCATAGCTGTCCACGATCGAGATATGCGTGGTCGAGGGCAGTTCCGGCGATGCGTCCTGTCCCCACAGCATGGCATGGGACCAGCCGGGCTGGCCTGCGCTGACCTCGGGCAGGCTGTCGTCGCCCGCCAGCAGCTTGCCCCGTTCCGCCAGATAGGCCGGGTCGATCAGGCCCTGCGTGGGCATCGGCACATGGTCGCTGTCGGCCATGAACCGGCCACGGTCGGCAAAGGCCAGGCGAGACGCATCGCCGATCAGCCGCCAGCTTTCGGGGCTTTCCGCCCCCAGCGCGGCCAGGTCGTATCCGCCCAGCATCCCCAGGATCTGCCCCACGGTCAGCCCGCCCGATGACGGCGGCCCCATGCCGCAGACATCATGGCTGCGATATTCGACGCAGACGGCCGGACGTTCGACCACCCGGTAACCCGCCAGATCCTGCATGGACAGCAGGCCGGGATTGTCGGCATCGCGCACGGCCGCGACGATGCCTTCCGCGATGCCGCCTTGGTAAAAGCCCGCCGCGCCCTCGGATGCCAGGCGGCGCAGGGTTTCGGCATAGGCCGGGTTGGTCAGCCTTGCCCCCGCCGCGACCGGCTGGCCATCTGGAAAGAAATAGGCCGTCGTCGCGGGATCGCCCTGCAACGCCTCGCCTTCCTCGGCCACCAGCGTCGCCAGGCGCGGAGAGACGGTGAAGCCTTCCTCGGCCAGGCCTATGCCGTCGTCGAACAGGCCCGCCCAATTCGCGCGGCCCCATTTGCGATGCGCGGCCTCCAGCAGGGCGGGCGTGCCGGGGGTGCCGACCGACAGGCCGCCCACCACCGCCTCCATGAAGTCCAGCGGCTGGCCTTCCCCGTCCAGAAACAGCCTGGGCGTGGCCGCCATGGGGGCGGTCTCGCGGCCGTCCAGCGTGGTCAGCTCGCCCGTTTCGGCGTCGTGCCAGACCAGAAAGGCACCGCCCCCCAGGCCCGAGCTTTGCGGCTCGACTAGGCCCAGCACCACCTGCACCGCGACCATGGCGTCGGCCGCGCTGCCGCCGGCGGCCAGGACCTTGGCCCCCGCCTGGGACGCCAGGGGATGGGCCGCGCTGATCATCCAGTCCTGCCCGGCAACGGATTCGCCCCGCGCCTTGGCGTCAAGCGCATCGCGCGAGGCCTGGGTCAGCGGGCCGAAACCGTCGGCCTGGACGTCGGAACCCGACGCCCCCTCGGGCGCCACCGCGTCGGTGGCCTGCTGGGCAAAGGCCATGGCGGACCCGCCCAGGAACAGCGCGACCGCAACTGCCGATTGTTTCATACCCGCCTCCCTGTGTTTCGATGACCCACTGTGCGCCCCTGGGGCGAATGGCGCAAGCCGCGGGGTTTTCCCGCTGGACGCTCGCCCCCGACGCCGCTAGGGTTCCCCCGACACTATCCGTTGGGGCGTCCCGTCGCGGGGCTGAGAGGTGCAATGCGCACCGACCCATCGAACCTGATCCGGGTCATGCCGGCGGAGGGAACGGATAGGCAGACATGCGTCGTCCGCCGGACCGATCCGCCTGTCTGCCGCCCCCTCCCCCCTCGCATGTCCCGGATGCGACAGAAAAGGGGAAGGGACATGACCAGGACCGTTCTGACCATTGCCGGATCCGACAGCGGCGGCGGCGCGGGATTGCAGGCGGATATCAAGACCCTGTCGGCGCTTGGCGTTTATTCCGCCAGCGTGGTCACGGCCGTGACCGCCCAGAACACCCGGCGCGTGACGGCGATCCATCCCGTCCCCCCGGCCTTGATCCGTGCCCAGATCGACGCGGTCCTGGACGATATCGCCGTTCATGCCATCAAGATCGGCATGATCGGGTCGCCGGAGGCAGTCGCCGCGGTCGCGGCATCGTTGCGCGATTGCGCCATCCCCGTCGTGCTGGACCCGGTGATGATCGCGAAGTCGGGCGATGTCCTGGCATCGGACGACGCCGTGGCCGCGCTGATCCACGATTTGCTGCCCCTCGCCCATGTGCTGACCCCCAACCTGCCCGAGGCCGCGCGCCTGCTGGGCCAGGCCCCTGCCGGTTCCGACGCCCAGGCGATCGCGCAGGGCCGTGCGCTTTGCGCGCTTGGCCCGCGCCATGTGCTGATGAAGGGCGGTCATGCAGGGGGAAGCCACTGCACCGATCTTCTGGTCGGGCCGGACGAGGTGGCGCGCTTCGCATCGGCGCGGATCGACACCCGGCACACGCATGGCACGGGATGTTCGCTGGCCTCGGCCATCGCGGCGGGACTGGCGCAGGGGCTTTCGGTCGCGGATGCGGCGGGCCGGGCGCATGACTGGCTGCACCGCGCGATCCAGGCGGCGGACGATCTGTCCATCGGCGGTGGGCATGGGCCGGTGCATCACTTCCACGCGCTGTGGCCGCAACCCGTCGAGGCCGCCCTGTGAGCGTGACCGTGATCGGCGGGGGCGTGATGGGCCTGTGCGTCGCCACGGAACTGACCCGGCGCGGCATCCCGGCGGCTGTCCGCGACGGCGCCCCCGGCCCGCAGGCCTGTTCCTGGTGGGCAGGCGGGATGCTGGCCCCCCATTGTGAAGGCGAAAGCGCCGAGGAAGCGGTGACCCGGCACGGCCTTGCCTCGGCCGACTGGTGGCAGGGCCAGGGCGTGCCGGTGTCCCGGAACGGCACCTTGGTCGTCAGCGCCGCACGGGACGCGGCGTCGCTGGACCGCTTCGCGCGGCGCAGCACTGGGCACCGGATGCTGGACGCCCAGGGCCTGGCCGCCCTGGAGCCGGATCTGGCCGGGCGGTTCGGGCGCGCCCTGTTCTTCGCGGACGAGGCGCATCTGGATCCCCGGCAGGCGCTGTCCATCCTGTCGGCCCGCCTGCCCCGGACCGAGGTCCTGTCGGGCAGGATCATCGACTGCCGGGGCCTTGCCGCCCGCGACGTCTTGCCAGACCTGCGCGGCGTGCGCGGAGAGATGGTGGTGATCCGCTGCCGCGAAGTCACGCTGTCGCGTCCCGTGCGGCTGCTGCATCCGCGCATTCCGCTTTACCTCGTACCGCGCGGGGACGGGGTCTTCATGCTGGGCGCGACGATGCTGGAAAGCGACCGGCGCGGCCCGCCGACCGTGCGCGCGGTCCTGGAACTGCTGGGCGCGGCCTTCGCGCTGCATCCCGCCTTGGCCGAGGCCGAGGTTCTGGAACTGGGCGCGGATGCCCGCCCAGCATTCCCCGACAACCTGCCCCGCATCCGCCGGATCGGCGGCACGCTTCATGCGAACGGGCTTTACCGCCACGGCTTCCTGCTGGCCCCCGCCGTCGCCCGCATGGTCGCCGATCACCTTCAACACGGAACCAGACCGGAGTTCATGGATGCAGATCATTCTTAACGGCAGTCCCTGCCACACCAATGCCGCCACCCTGGCCGATGCCCTGGCCCAGGCAGGCGTCACGGGCCATATCG
This sequence comes from Paracoccus sp. SY, assembly GCF_002901215.1. Taxonomy (NCBI): domain Bacteria; kingdom Pseudomonadati; phylum Pseudomonadota; class Alphaproteobacteria; order Rhodobacterales; family Paracoccaceae; genus Paracoccus; species Paracoccus sp. SY. The sequence continues at coordinate 141,636 of NZ_NWMQ01000006.1, forward strand.
CCACCGCCCTGAACGGCAGCTTCGTCCCCGCCGCGCTGCGCGACCAGACCCCGATCCGCGACGGCGACCGGATCGAGGCCCTGGCACCCATGCAGGGGGGCTGAGATGCCGGTCCTTTACGGCACCCATGTCGAAAGCGCCCTGATGCTGGGCACCGCCGGCTATCCCTCGCCCCGGATCCTGGCGGATGCCTTTGCCCGGTCGGGCGCGGGCATCGCCACCGTGTCCCTGCGGCGGGAAACCGGTGGCGGGCAGGATTTCTGGGCCTTGGTCCAGTCCCTGGGCGCGCGCCTGCTGCCCAACACCGCCGGTTGCCACAGCGCGCGGGAAGCCGTCACCACCGCCCATATGGCGCGCGAGGTCTTCGCCACCGACTGGATCAAGCTGGAGGTGATCGGCCACGCCGACACGCTGCAACCCGATGCCTTCGAACTGGTCCAGGCGGCGCGCATCCTGGCGGCCGAGGGGTTCAAGGTCTTTCCCTATTGCACCGAGGATCTGACCGTCTGCGAACGCCTGCTGGACACGGGCTGCCAGGTGCTGATGCCCTGGGGCGCGCCCATCGGGTCGGGGCTGGGGCTGAACAACCCCCACGGCCTGCGGGCGTTGCGGGCGGCCTTTCCCGATGTGCCGCTGATCGTGGATGCGGGCATCGGCCTGCCCAGCCATGCAGTCGCCGCGATGGAAATGGGCTATGACGCGGTTCTGCTGAACAGCGCCGTGGCCCGCGCGGGCGACCCGGCCCAGATGGCCGGGGCGATGGCGGATGCGGTCCGGGCCGGACGCGCCGCCTATCTGGCCGACCCGATGGAACGGACGGACATGGCCGTGCCCTCGACCCCGGTTCTGGGAAAGGCGTTCCTGTGATCTGGCCACGCTTTTATCCGATCCTGGACAGTGCCGACTGGATCGCGCGCGTCCTGCCGCTGGGGGTGCGTCTGGTGCAGTTGCGCATCAAGGACCGTCCCCCCGCCGAACTGCGCGGACAGGTCACCCGCGCCCGCGACCTGTGCCGCCGCCACGGCGCCATCCTTGTCGTCAACGACCACTGGCAACTGGCGATCGAGGAAGGCTGCGGGGCGGTGCATCTGGGCCAGGAAGACCTGGACGGGGCCGACCTGGCGGCGATCCGCAGGGCGGGCCTGTGCCTGGGCATTTCCACCCATGACGGGGCCGAACTGGACCGCGCCCTGGCCTGCGACCCCGACTATGTGGCGCTTGGCCCGGTCTGGCCCACGATCCTGAAGGCGATGCCCTGGGCGCCGCAGGGTACGGACAGGCTGGCCGAATGGAAGGCGCAGATAGGGGATATCCCGCTTTGCGCCATCGGCGGTCTGACCCCGGAACGCGCCCGGCTTGCCATGGCTGCGGGCGCCGACATGGTGGCGGCCGTCACCGACATCACCCTGGCCGCCGATCCCGACCGGCGCATCCGCGAATGGCTGGAGGTCGCGCCATGAGATATGCGCGCCAGTCCATCCTGCCCGGCTTTGGCGCGGCGGGCCAGGCCCGCCTTGCCGAGGCGCAGCTTCTGGTCGTCGGCGCGGGGGGCTTGGGCGTTCCCGTCCTGCAATACCTGGCCGGGGCCGGGATCGGCCGGATCACCCTGGTCGATCCCGACCGGGCCGAGGTTTCGAACCTGCACCGCCAGCCCATCTTTGGCCGCCATATCGGCAAACCCAAGGCCGAAGCCGCCGCCGTTGAAATGGCCGCGCTGAACCCCGATTGTCGCATAAGCCCCCTGGTGACGCGGCTGGATCCCGCCAACGCGCCCGATCTGGTGACGCGCGCGGATCTGGTGCTGGATTGCGCCGACAGCTTCGCGGTCACCTATACGCTGTCCGATGCCTGCCTTGCCGCGGGGCGCCCGCTGATCGCCGGTTCCGTCCTGGGCAGCCAGGGCTTTGCAGGGGGCTTCTGCGCGGGCGCGCCTTCGGTCAGGGCAGTATTCCCGGATCTTCCGGCGCAGGCGGGCAATTGCGCGACAACGGGCGTGATGGGGCCGATGGCAGGCCTGATCGGCGCCATCCAGGCGCAGATGGCGCTGACCGTTCTGCTGGGGATGACGCCGTCGCCCCTGGGCCAGATGATCCGTTTCGACGGATTGCGCCCGGCCAGCCTCCGCTTCGACGACGCCCCCGACCCCCCGACGGGTCATCGCTTCATCGCCCCCGGCCAGATGCGGCCGGACGATGTCGCGGTGGACCTGCGCGGGATGGACGAGGCCCCCCTGCCCTTCGTGCCCCATGCCCTGCGCGGCCCCGACCTGCCGCGCCCCCAGGACGGGCGGCGGGTCGTCCTTGCCTGCCGTTCCGGACTTCGGGCCTGGGCGGCCGCCGAACGCCTGCGCCGCGACTGGCCGGGCGAGATTGCCCTGATCGCCACCGGAGACTGACATGAAACTGCTGCCGGCACCAACTGCATCTTCAGGTTCACGAGGGGCTGCCCTTGATGCGCATCGCCACGCCGGTCGCGACGCCGCTGAACTGCCTGACGGCTCTGGCGGACGGCTGGTCCAGGACATTGCCGATCTGCGGGACCGGAAGGTCGGTTATTCCGTGCCGGCAAGGCCCGCGGCCAAGGGCAGCAGGGCGCAGGCCGTGGCATCATCGCGACCAGTGGGCAGGGTGGCAGGGGCGGCGAGCCGTCACGTTCGACGGGAGGTCGCACCCCGCCGCACGGTCAGGCAGGATTCCAGCGGCGCTTCAGCGCGATCAGGTGCAGCGCCGCCGCCGCCGCGCCGCCGCCCTTGTTCTGGCCCTGCGGATCGGCGCGGACCTCGGCCTGGTGGATGTTTTCCACCGTCAGGATGCCGTTGCCGATGCAATGGCCCTGCAGGCCCAGCAGGGTCAGCCCGCGGGAACTGTCGTTGCAGACCGTGTCGTAATGCGTCGTCTCGCCCCGGACCACGCAGCCAAGCGCCACATAGCCGTCGTAAAGACCGCTGCCGGCGGCAAGCGCGATGGCGGTGGGGATTTCCAGGGCACCCGGCACCTCGACCAGTTCGACGCTGGCACCGGCCTGTGCCGCCACGGCCTGCGCCCCGGCGACCAGTCCCTCGGCGATCTGGCGGTAATAGGGCGCGACCACGATCAGCAGGCGGGCGCCTTCGATGCGGGGCAGCGGCAGTTGGTGATGTTCGATGCTGGCGGCCATGGCGTCATTCCCTGATCGGACGGGTCGAGTGGATGGACAGGCCATAGGCGTCGAGACCGATCACCCGGACCGGCGCCGAATTCGTCAGCAGCACCAGTTCCGACAAGCCCAGCGCGGACAGGATCTGCGCCCCCAGCCCGTAATGGCGGATGACATGGGACGACACCTCGTCCTGGCGCGGCAGGCGCGGCTCGATGTCGCGGAACAGCACCACGACGCCTCTGCCCTCGTCCGCGATCATCCGCATCGCCTGGCCCAGCGTGCCCGCGTTCTTGCGCCCGATGCCCAGCACGTCGTGCAGCGGGTCCAGCACATGCATCCGCACCATAACCGGGCCGGGCGCCGTCAGGTCGCCCTTGGTCAGCACGATATGTTCCGCGCCCGAGGTGTCGTCGGCAAAGACCCGCATCATCCAGTCGCCGCCGTGTTCGGAATGCACGGCCATCTGCCCGCGTTCGGCGATCAGGTTGTCGTGGCGGCGGCGATAGGCGATCAGCTGGCTGATGGTGCCGATCTTCAGCCCGTGTTTCTGGGCGAAGGCCACCAGGTCGGGCAGCCGGGCCATGGTGCCGTCGTCGTTCATGATCTCGCAGATCACGCCCGAGGGGTTCAGCCCCGCCAGCCGCGCGACATCGACCGCGGCCTCGGTATGGCCGGCGCGGACCAGCACGCCGCCCTCGCGGGCGCGCAGCGGAAAGATGTGGCCGGGGGTGGCGATGTCTGCCGGTCCCTTGGTGGGATCGATGGCGACGGCGACGGTCAGCGCGCGGTCTTGGGCGGAAATCCCGGTGGTCACGCCCTCGCGCGCCTCGATCGACATGGTGAAGGCGGTCTCGTGGCGGCTGGAGTTCTTGGCGCTCAGCAGGGGCAGGCCCAGCGCGTCGATGCGCGCACCGGTCATCGACAGGCAGATCAGGCCCCGGCCGTGGGTGGCCATGAAGTTGATGACCTCGGGCGTGGCCATCTGCGCGGGGATGACCAGATCGCCTTCGTTTTCCCGATCCTCGTGATCGACCAGGATGAACATGCGGCCGTTGCGGGCCTCGTTGATGATCTCCTCGATGGGAGAGATCGCGTCGGACCAGTTGCGCTCGACCGGGCCGGGCTTGTCATCGGGCATCCGCTGCTCCTGCACCAAAAGGCGGCCGCGGCACATCCCCGGCCTGCCGTGATCATTTCACGCCCAAGGCCCGGAATGGCCGGTCATGGGCGCCCTGTCCCGCACCTGATGCGACATCCTCGACGGGGACATCCCCGGATTTGCACCGCGCGCAGGCCCGATACAAGCCCCGGCACGCATCCCGATTGCCGCAGGCCGCGCGCGACATGCCCGCCCGGCTGCCCGGCCTTGCGGTCTTGCGCATCGGCGCGGCGCCCGGCACCATCCCGCCGCCACGCATGGCGCCGACAATCAGCACCGCCCCGGAAAGGACAGGATCATGACCACCAGCACTTCTTTCAGGACCGGGGCCGGGCATCTGGTCGATGGCCTTGTGGCGCAGGGGGTGGACCGGGTCTGGTGCGTGCCGGGCGAAAGCTATCTGGCGGTGCTTGACGCGCTGGCGGACGTGTCGGACCGGGTGCAGACGGTGACCTGCCGCCACGAAGGCGCCGCCGCCATGATGGCCGAGGCCGACGGCAAGATGACCGGGCGGCCGGGCATCTGCATGGTCACGCGCGGCCCCGGCGCCACCAATGCCAGCGCCGGGCTGCATGTGGCCTTCCAGGATTCGACGCCGATGATCCTGTTCATCGGCCAGATCGCCCGCGACGCGGCCGAGCGCGAGGCATTCCAGGAAATCGACTATCGCCGGATGTTCGGACAGGTGGCGAAATGGGTGGCCCAGATCGACGATCCGGCGCGGGTTCCCGAATTCCTGTCCCGCGCCTTTTCGGTCGCCATGGCCGGGCGGCCCGGCCCGGTGGTGCTGGCCCTGCCCGAGGACATGCTGGTCGAGGAAGCCGCCGCCGCCCTGCCCCGCCGGGTCGAACCGGTCGGCACTGGCCCGGCTGCGGGCGCCATGCAGGATTTCGCCCGGCGGCTTGCGGCTGCGGAACGCCCCGTCCTGATCCTCGGCGGCAGCCGCTGGGACAGGGGTGCGAAAACGGCGGTCGAACGCTTCGCCGGCCGCACCCATCTTCCCGTGGCAGCCGTCTTCCGTCGCCAGGACCGCTTCGACAACGACCATCCCTGCTATGTGGGCGAACTGGGCCTTGGAGCCAATCCGGCCTTGCGGGCGATGATCGGCGATGCCGATCTGGTGATCCTGCTGGGCACCCGGATGGGCGACATCGCCTCGGACGGCTATGAGACCCTAGAGATCCCCTGTCCCCGGCAGTCGCTGATCCACATCCATGCCGATCCGCAGGAACTGGGCCGCCTTTACCAGCCCGACCTGGCGATCAATGCCACGCCGGGGGATTTCGCCGCCCTGCTGGACGATGTCGCTGTTCCCGCCGTTCCCGCCTGGGCCGAACGCACCCGCGCCGCCCGTGCGTCCTATGAGAACTGGCAACAACCCCGCCCGGCCCCCGGCCATGTGAACATGTCCGAGATCATCCTGTGGCTGCGCGATCACCTGCCCCAAGACGCCGTCCTGACCAACGGCGCGGGCAATTTCGCGGCCTGGCTGCACCGCTTTCACCGCCACCGGGAACTGGGCACCCAGCTTGCGCCGACCTCGGGGTCGATGGGCTATGGCGTGCCTGCCGCGGTGGCCGCGTCAATGCGCCATCCCGGCAGGCGGGTCGTCTGCATCGCAGGGGATGGCGACTTCATGATGACCATCCAGGAAATGGCGACGGCGGCGCAATATGGCGCGACACCGATCTTCGTGGTCGTTGACAACGGAATGCTGGGAACGATCCGAATGCACCAGGAAACCCGCTATCCGGCGCGCGTTTCTGCCACGGACCTGGTCAACCCGGATTTCTGCCTGATCGGCACGGCCTGCGGCGCGCATGTCGAATTCGTGGACCGAACCACGGATTTCGCGCTCGCCTTCCAGCGCGCCGAGGCAAGCGGCCGGATGGCGCTGATCCACGTGAAGGTCGATCCAGAGGCCTTGACGGCGAACCGTTCGCTTTCGCAGATCCGGGAGGCTGCCGAACTGTCGGGGCAATGAAGTACCGGCCGATGGCAAGGGAATGACCGGCACGACGGGTCTCGCCTGCCGATGGCAGGAATGGCAGCCCCATGGCCGCGCGAGAGGAACGATCCTATCCACGCCCGACTGTTCGCCGACAGGCTTTCCGTTACCCCCTGAATGCGCCGGCCCCCACCTGCTGGATGCCGAAACCTCCCTCATCTGGCAAGCGGGACCAGAACCCCTGGTCCTGCCTGCGGAACGCCGCAGCCTGGCTTGAGCAAGGCGGCTGCAAGCACGCCGCCCCCGTCGGGTCACGGCCTGCCATATCGGTCTGCCGGACGACCTTGCGGCAAAGGCAGCTGTCCGCCTGGACCATGTCCGCCTGCACGGCTCTTCGCAGCCTGCGTCAAGGATCCGCCGTGACAGGCCCTTCACCCAAGTGGCGGGGGCATGCAGGACATCAGGAGGGATGCAGCCTGTCCCGACCACCTGCGCCTTGCGACGTGCCGGATTGGCGGATGCAGCAACAGTCCCAGATCGGCATCGGACCGATGAAATGCTTCGGCGGCAACAAGGGGTGATGCTCCGGTCAAGGCGATGCTGCACATGCCCGCGGTGCCGTGTCGGCCACCTTTCCCCTGCGGCCGCAACGCCGTTGGGCAGGCCGTCACGAACCGCCACGGACCGACCGGTGCCCGATAATGGCCTTGGGATCCTAGGCCACGCACATGATTTCCATGCTGCCACCCACCCTTGATGCTGGGCGATCCAAGCCGGAACTGGCTGACCTGCGCCATGGCTCCGCAGCCGGTCATCGTGGAATGAGCCCAATCACCCTGACCTGCCGAAAGCTGCCTCCCAAAGGCAGACATGGGCCAACCAGGTGCCGCCGCCTGCCTGCGGAACTCCGAGGCCGAAAATGCAGGTCCGGCCTGTTGCAACCATCCTGCCGGCATGACGGCACCCAAGGCCCGGAGCCTGCCTTGAACTGTCCGATCAACTGGCCTGGGCCATCGGCGGCGTGAAGTGGGCTGCAAGCCGCGCGGCCAGAGCCTGCGGATCCCGAAGGTCTTCGGCCGTTACGACCGGACCCTCATAGGGGGAAACCATGCCGGACCCGACCATCTCCTCGATCCGGTCCAAGGCCGCCTCGATGTCGTCCATGGGCGCCGAGAACAGGTCAAAGATCGAATACCGCCACCATTGCAGCGCAAGAAGCCGTTCCACCGCCTTGTCGGAGAAACGCGACCGCACGACCCGTCCGGGCGTTCCGACGACAATGGAATAGGGCGGAACATCGCGCAGCACGATCGCGCGCGCACCGATGATCGACCCGGTGCCGATCCTGACGCCCGACTTGATGAAGGCCCCCTGTCCAATCCAGACATCGTCGCCGATTTCGGTGATCGGACAACTGTCCCTGAACGGGCGCAGACCGCGGCGGATCTCGTCCTTCCGATCCGGTGCGACAAGCTCTCTCCAACCGTTGACCTGGGGGAAATAGGCGGTGCGAGAGGTCGTCAGCCAGTCGGTGGGATGTTCGTGCATCCCGATGACCGCACCTGCCGCCAATGAACAGTATCGCCCGAAGCGGACATTGTTCACCGTGCCGCCGCTGAGGTTGCAGAACGCGCCGATTTCCAGGAACGCCCCCGGCGTGACCGTGCAGATGATCGAGGTCGGCGCCTCAATCCGCGACCCGGCGGCCAGCCTGCCCGTCTGGACAAGGCCCGGCAGGCGCAGCCCCGTGCGGTCAAGCGCCGGAAGGTCGGCATGTTTCAACGTGAACTGTCCATTGCTCATTTCTGATCCACCCTGTTTCCCCCGGCAGTCTTGCGCGAAAGGATTAATATTTCACTCATCCCGCATCGCCTTGCGCAGATGCCGCAAGATCGGCTCCAGCAGATAGTCGCCGGCGCGGCGTTCCCCGGTCTGGATCGCCAGTTCCACGGGCATCCCCGCCGTCAGGGCCACCTCCGGGTGCATCTCCAGTTCGGTCGCGTTCAGCCTCGCGCGGACTTCGAAGTAACGGCTGCCATCGCGCGGCTCCTCCAGCAGGTCGGCGGAGACATAGGTCACTTCGCCGTCGATGGTCGGGGCCGTGGCGCGACGATAGGCGGTCAGCCTGACCCGTGCCTTGCGGCCCACATGAACCGTGTCGATGGCCTCGGGCGGAAGGCGAGCCTGGATCACCAAGGCATCGGCATCGGGCAGGATCTCCATCACGACGGCGCCCGAGCCGATCACGGCACCGGGCGTCACGACGGGAATATCGACAACAAGGCCGTCCTGCGGCGCGCGCAGCGTGCGGCGGTCAAGGACATCCTCGGCCGCGCTGATCTGCGCCTCGAGCGCGGGAAGGCTGCGCCGGGCCTGGGCCAGCAGCTCGTTCGCCTCGGCCACGCGCTGCCGCCGAAGGGTGACGATATCGGCGGCGATGCGCGCGCCATCCTGTTCGTTCGCCCGGGCCAGGGCGGCATATTCGTCACGCTCGCCTTCCAGCACAGACAGGTTGCGGCTGATTTCACGCACCTTCTGCCGGGTCGCCGCCCCACGTTCGACCAGGGCTTCGGTATTGTCCAGTTCCTGCGTCCAGCTTTCGATCTGGCGCTGCGAGGCGCGGGCCTGGGCATGATTGGCCACGGCCTGCGCAGCAAGGTGATCCGCCTGACGCATCATCGATGCGATCTGACCCTGATGCAGGGCAAGGCGCGCCTCATAGAGTTCGGCCTGTGCCGCGGTCAGCACGGGATCGTCCTGGGGGGCCTGCGCCATGTCCAGCGGAAGCCCCCGCGCCTCAGCCCCAAGCCGCCATATGTCCAGGACCAGTGCGCGGCGTTCGGCCTGCATCTGCGCCAGACGCGCCCGGTCCTGGGTGATGTCCAGTTGTGCGACCGGCTGGCCCGCCCGAACACGGTCCCCCGGCGCCACCAGAAGATCGGACAGGATCCCACCCTCCAGATTCTCGACCGTCTTGCGCTTGCTTTCCGCAAGGACGACGCCCTGCGTCACCACCGCGCCGTCCAGCCGGGCATAGATCCCCCATCCACCCAGGGTGCAGGTCATGAACAGGATCATCGCGACGGCGGTCAGAAAGACAGGCCGATAGGCAGGCAAGGCTTCGTCGGCAATCGTCATCGTCATGACAGGTACGCCTTTTCTGCAATCGCGGCCTTGCGCCGCCGAGGCCCAAGCGCCGACAGGACCTCGGCCTTGTCGCCATATTGGGCGGGCGCCCCGTCGCGCAGCAAAAGCAGGCGGTCGGCCTTGTTCAGAATCGACATGCGCTGGGCCACGATCAGAACCGCCGCGCCGGAAGCACGGGCGGTTTCCACCGCCTCGATCAGCGCCGCCTCGCCATCGGCGTCCAGCGAGGAATTGGGTTCGTCCAGGACCAGAAGCTTCGGCATCCCGAAGACCGCGCGCGCCAGGGCGATCCGCTGCCGCTGCCCGCCGGACAGGCGTGCGCCGCCATCGACCAAGGGGGTTTCATAACCCTTGGGCAGACGGCCGATCATGTCGTGAACCCCTGCCTGACGCGCGGCGGCGACGACATCTTCAATAGGGGCGTCGCGGAAGCGGGCGATGTTTTCCCGAACCGTCCCGTCCAGAAGCAGCGGTTCCTGTGGAAGATAGCCGACAGCCTCGCCGAAGCTGGCCCTTTCATGCTGGAAGGTGGATTGCCCATCCAGGAAAATCCCGCCCGCCGTCGGCGCCCAAAGCCCCACCACCAACCGTGCCAGGGTCGATTTCCCGGCGCCTGAAGGGCCGATCACGCCCACCATCTCGCCAGGGGCAATCGAAAAGCTGACATTGCGCAGAAGCGGCGCGTCCTGGCCCGGCGGCACATAGCTGAGCCTGTCCACCACGATCATGGCCTGTCCGACGGGCACCCCGGCAGCCGACCGGATGCGTGCCCCGTCGCGCAACAGATCGCGCAGCCGCCGCGCGATGGCGAAGGCGTTGACCCATTGACGCCACCCGTCGATCAGATGCTCGAAAGGTGCCAGCATCCGCGAGGTGATCACCGCTGCCGCAAGGATGGTGCCGGGGCTTGCCTCTTGCCGGATGACCAGGGCAGCACCCAGGCAGATCACCGCGATCTGAAGCCCGACCCGCGAGGCACGCGCGAAGGATGCCAGGAACTTGGCCGTGGTCCCCCCCGCCTCGATGCTGTCCAGGGACATGGCCTGGCCGCGCCGCCATCGCCGCGACAGTTCTGGCAGCATGCCCATGGCCGCGATCACTTCGGAATTGCGGATGGCATTGGCGGTATCGGCCTGCAGCAGGACGTTCTTGCGAATGGCATCGGCGGCCGGGCGCCGTGCCAGAACTTCGGTCGTCACGGCGATCATCGTCAGCAGGGCCGCGCCGCACAGCCCGGCCACCCCATAATATGGATGCAGCAGGGTCAGCACGACCAGCAGGATGGGCGTGAAGGCCATGTCCATCGGCAGGGTGATCGCGCCCCCGGCGACAAAGCTGCGGAACCCGTTCAGGTCGCGCATTGCCGTGGCCGCAGAAGCCGCGCCGGATCGCAGCGCGGTTTCGACCGCGGCTTCGAAGACCGGCCCGCCAAGCGCCATCGAAAGGCGCGCCGCAATGACCAGAAGCAGCCGCGAGCGCAGGAAGTCCAGTGCGGCCTGGAACACGAAAATCAGGCCCACGATCAGGGTCAGGGCGGCCAGTGTATCGAAGTTTCCGGACGAAATCACCCGGTCGAAGATCTGCGCCTGGTACAGGGGAAGCGACAGGTAAAGAAGGTTGACGAAGAAGCCGATAAAGGCTGCCGCCGCCACCCCCTTTGCCAGGTCGGCAAAGGCGGCGCGCCAAGGCGTATGATCGACCGCGGCGTCAGCCATGGCGAAGCGCCAGGGCAGGCGCCGATTTCCGGGCCAGAAGCTTGTCGAACAGGTCGGAATGCAGGCGGGCGGATTCCGCTGCCGTGGTGGGCGGCCGGATGCCGGCGTTCAGGCGGTCCCAAAGGGCGGGATCCATCGCACGCGTCATCGCCTCGGCCAGGCTTTCGGGGTTCGAGACCCGGAAATGCAGCCCGTCGATGCCATCGCGCACCTTTTCCGCCATTCCGCCAATGTCGGATGCGATGATCGGGCGGCGGTGGTGGAAGGCTTCCTGGATGACAACAGGGGCGTTTTCCCACCAGGTCGAGGGGACGATGGTCCAGTCCACCTCTCGCATCAGATGGGGCAGGTCGGCGCTTTTGTAGGATCCCATGAAGCGCAGCCTTCGGCCCGACAGGCGGAACAGTTCCTTGACCTGGGCCTGGAAATCCTCTGGCTGGTGTTCCAGGTTGCCGCCGAAGACATAAAGGATCCCGTCGCCCCAGGTCTTTTCCGGGATGCGCGTCACGGCCTCGACCAGGACCTTGATTCCCTTGAAGGGGTTCAACTGGCCGAAATAGGCAAAGCGGTTGCGACGTCCACCCCCAGGCAAAGGGCGGATCGGCGCGACAGGACCGCCGTCGAGGCCGTTTTCGATCATCACCAGCTTCTCGCGCGGCAGGCCCCAGTCCTGGAACCGCCGCAGCAGGAAGCGCGAGGGCGAGACGAAGGCATCCACCTGGTCGAAGAAGGACTTTATGAACAGTTCGCGCCGCAGCATGTTCGCGGCGCCGATATCGGGAAAGCACATCCCGCAATCGGATGCCGAGGCCTTCATGCACAGCGCGCCGGACTTGGCCTTGATCATCTGGCCGTGATGGGCGCAGATCGGCAGGTATTCGTGAAGGGTATAGACGATCGGCACATCGCCCAGGGCGCGCCTTGCCGCGCGGATCGCCTGGATGCCGAAGCCCATGACGTGATGGAAGTTCACGACATCGGGCCGCAGGTCGGCAAGGAAGCGTTCGAAATGCCCCACAAGGGCATCGGTGTCGTTCAGCCCCAGGTGAAACCAGTCATAGTCGTTGGTCCAGAACAGGGTTTCATCCGGTGCCTGGCCCAGCGACATCAGCGGGGTTGCGGCATGGCGCGCAACCGGGGGCCCGACACCCGCCATGTAATGCGCGGTCCAGCCCTGCTGCTGCTTCAAGCCCTGGAACAGGTTGTATGAGGCGACCTGTGCCCCGCCGATGGAAAAGGCGGGATGGGCATGGCTGAGAACAAGGGCTTTCATGAGAATCGGCCTGTGCTGAATAGACCCGCAGTCTTACCGATCAATGCTGAATCAATCCTTTCCAGCAGCGCCGCCATGGCATCGGTGGCGCGCGGCACATCCTCGAGCATCCAGAAATCCACGCTGCGCGACGACCAGGTTCCGAAACCCTGTTCATTCAGGCGGCGGGCCAGATCCCTGTGCACCAATCCGTCGGAATAAAGGCGGCCCGCAAATCCCCCCGCCTGGGCCATCGCCTGACGGTCGATCAGCGCAAGCTGTGCCGCGCCGGCGGCCATGGCACGCGGCGCCCCGCCGGTCAGCCATCCGCGCGGATAGCCCAGCATCGGAGCGCTGTCCCCGACAACCCCATCGCCGCCATAGAAGACCGACCCGTCTTCATAGACCAGCGTGGGAGAGATCAGACCCGGCCTGCCAAGGCCATCAAGCTCCGCCTCCAGCAGGTCCAGCCATCCAGGGGCCATGGGAAGGGCAGAGGGCTGCCAGATCAGCGCCCGTTCCCCCGTGGCCAAGGCAAGCCCCGACTCGATCCGGGCGCAGAGGTCAGCGTGATCGACAACCAGCAGCCGACCCCGGATGCCATAGAAGGGGAACAGGTCCCGCAGACGCCTTGCAGCCTCGCCCGCCGCGGCCCGCGTCATGACGATCGCCAGATCAAGCCGTTCCGCCTCGGGCGTGCCGGACAGCAGCGCCATCATGGGCTGAAGATGGTCCAGCCGGTCGAGGGGGACCACGGCGGTCATGTCCCCGGCAGTTCCGGAAAGCGGAACGGGCCGCTGCGTCCCGCGGGTTTTCCGTGCCGAGGCGGGCAGTTGCGCCAGGAACGGCGCCACCATCTCATCAACGATCCGGTCCAGGGAGGGATCGTGCAACGGCAGGGCGGAGAGGATCTGGGGCAGCATCTCGCGGCCGTCGACAGCGGTGATCTGCAAGGGGTGGAACAGGCAGCTTTTATCGGCAAGCACCAGTTCCAGATAGAATTCCTCATCCCCTCGGCGGGGGGTGCCGTCGGCGAAGGCCACAAAGCCATGCAAGGTATCGGCCGGATCCAGCAGCCGGGCAAAGCGCGGATCGCCCCCAAACCCCTGGTTCAGGTCCCCACGCGGCAGGGGGGTCCAGCAATCCTGCAGGGGCGCGTAAAGCCCGGCCGTGCTCTTGACGATCACGCGCTCTACCTGCCGCAGCGGATCGAGCAGCCATCCCGTCGCCAGAAGCCCGCCCGAGGGCGCCTGGAACACCGAATCGAAGGCGGCGGCGATGGGCAGGGCGGTCAGGGAAAGCGTATCCATTCCCTGATACCGGGGGCGGCAGATGCGGCGATAGATGCCGATGCCCCCTTCGTCGCCAGCCAGTCGGGGCAGCATGTGACGAACATGGTCGATGGCCGCCTCGCCCGACAGCCGCAGGACGCTGCCCCGCACGACCTCGAGCCGCTTGAGGGTGCCGTCCTGTTCGTAGAACAGGCAATCGAGGCCCCTGAGATCGGTTTCCCAGTCCAGGCTGAACAGGCAGAAGCCCATACCGGGTGGCGGGATGTCGTCACGCGCGAACAATGCCACATCGGCGTCGCACTGGGTCAGCGTGCCGTCCAGCCGCATCAGGCGGTGACGGCCCGCGCCAAGCGACATCGCCCAGCCTTGCGCGAAAAGCCCTTTGGTGCCGGGGCAGGCAAGGATTTCGACAAAGCCGCCCGCCTCGGCCGCAAGCGACAGGAAGCGGGCCGCGAAGTCGCCGTCGCCGGACGGGGTCCCCGACGGGGCATCGTCGGCCAGGGTGGCGGCAAGGAAATCAAAGACCTCGCGGCTGTTCAGGCCATGACGCCTGACGAATTCGGCCAGTGGCGCGGGGGCGACGTCCAGGGCGCGCGGGGCGGCGATCTCGCGTTCCTCGCCATTGGGCGCGCGCAACCAGTAGGTGCCGACCAGTGGCGCCCGGACCAGGGCCAGGCCGGCGCGGCCGTTCTGGACGGGCCAGCAGACCGCCTCCCAGGGCGCATCGCCGCATGAGCCCTGCGGGGGCAAGGCATCGGCCAGGCCGGAAATCGCCAGCAGCGTCCGCCCACAGGGCAGGATGATCGCCAGATCCGGCACCAGGGCCGCAGGGGCTTCCGCGGCAAGTCCGAAGAATGCGCCGTCGGCGGGACTCATGCGCTGATCCTTCCCGTCAGGGTTCGATAAAGGTCCAGATGACTGTGGACAAAGCTGCGATAGGCGTCCTGTCCATGCCGGGCGCGCTGCGCGGCGGCCATGCGTGCCTGCCCGGCGCGATCGCCGGCGGCTGCGCGCATCGTTTCCGCCAAGGCACGGGGATCGCCGGGGGGAACATGCAGGCCGGTGACGCCGTGTTCCACCATCTCGGCCATGCCGCCGATCCCTGAACAGATCACCGGCAGGCCTGCCGCCCTTGCCTCGAGCAGGACAAGGGGGGCGTTTTCCCACCAGATCGACGGCATGACGACCCAGTCGGCACGCGCCATCAGCGCAGGCAGATCCGCGCGTGCATAGGGTCCGTGATGATGGGCATTGGGCGCGGCCGCCAGCGCATCGGCAAAGGCGCGGCGGAACCCGTCCTCGGCATGGCCCAGCCCGCCGTGCAGGTCCAGCGTCACCCTTTCCCCTGCGAGACGCGCCGCCGCCAGCAACGGCAGGACGCCCTTGTGCGGGGCGATGTTGCCGAAGAAGGCAAGGCGGTTCGGGCGCGGGCGCGACCCGCGCGGCGGCTGCGCGACGGCCTGAACCTGATTGGGCAGAACCGTGATCCGGTCCGCCTCAAGGCCCCATTCGATGAATCGTTCGGCAAGGAAGCGCGAAGGCGCAACAAAGGCATCGACCAGCGACAGAAGTGCCGCCAGATGGGCCTTGCGCAACAGATGCGCCGCCGCCGGCATCGCCGGATAGCAACCCCGGCAGCGGTCGGGCCCGGCCGTCCGGCACCGCGCCCCGTCCGGCACCGTCAGCATCAGCCCGTCATTGGGGCACAGGATCTGGTAGTCATGCAGCGTCAGGACCATCCGCGCCCTTGGGGCCAGGCGGCGGATGACCGCCAGAACCTCGGCCCCGATGCGGTCCAGACCATGCAGATGCACGACGTCGGGGCGGAAGCTGTCCAGAAGCCGCCCCATCGAGGCGACCCAGTCGGTGCCGTCCTGCCGCAGCATCGAGAACCGGTCATAGCGTCCGGTGCGCAGCAGGTGGTCCCCACCCTCGATGCCCAGCGATCCCGGCGCGTCGTCGGGGCGTTGCAGCGACGTCGTGGCGGCCAGGAACCTGGCGCGGACCCCGCCTGCGGCGTTCAATGCCGCAGTCAGGTCATGGGCCAGAAGCTCGGTCCCGCCGCTGGTATGGGCGGGGTGGTCGTGGGCAATCTGCAAGACCTGAAGGGTCATTCGCGAACCTTTTCGATCAGGGAAAACTCGGCTTCGGACAGGGCGGCCGCGAAACCGTCCGACACGGGTGCGGGGCCAAAGCGGCGGAACGGGTGGCGCGTCTCGGACCGGGCGCAGCCTTGCAGGGCCCGGGCGATCCAGATCGCCGGATCGGGATGCGGCACGCTGTCCAGAAGACGCGCGATTCCTTGCGGGGCAAGCGCCAGGCATGTGGGCAATGGCCGGCCGATCCCCTGCCCCGTCTGGGGCAGATGTTCGGCAGGCAATCCCCGGCAGGGATCGAAGCCTTCCCGCGTCGCAGCGATGGATCCATCCTGCGCCAGCAGCACCGGAGCCAAGGCCGCAGGCCTGCGCAGCCGTTGCTGCCAGAACCTGATCCAGCCCGGCATCTCAGGCAGGACATCACCGCCCAGCAGCAGGGCGGGGGCATCCTTCGCATCCGAAAGGGCAGCGTGCATCCGTTCGGCAGGGGTGGCAAAAGCAGGCAACAGCACCAGGCGATGCGGGACGCCATAGATCGCGGCAGTCTGGGCCAGGGCCTGGCGCGCGCCGATGGCCAGCGGCCCCTCCGTCATGGTGCAGACCACCTCGACCGGGACACCCTGGCCTTCAGCCAGGATCATGGCGGCACGCGCCCGGATCATGTCCGCCGAATCACCCACCGCAGTGACGATCCTGAGCCGCGGCTTCTGCGAAGGTCCGAAATGCTGCACGGTGCAGGGCGGCATCATCCGCCGAAAGCCCGCGCGGGCCCGTGCCAGGGACCGCCGGGCATCGTTCCCCGCCATCCAGGCATCCCGGAAGCCCTCGGGAATGCCACCGTCATAGGCCGGGACCGCCGGTTCGGCCAACAGGTGCGACTGGCCGGAACGATCGACGATGCGGATCCGGCACGTGTCGCCACCCCCCGCATCTGGGGGCAGGTCGGCCAGCCCCACCAGGATCGCGGTTCCGTCCGCCCTGTGAAGCGTCTGAAGTTCCGCTTGCCGACCCTGCCATTCCAGAACGATCTTGCCCGCCATGCGCGAGGGGTCCGTCAGCGTCAGGGCATAAAGGATGCCCTCGGCAGTCGAGGAAAGATGCCTGATCGCGATATTCGGCTTCTCCATCCTTGCAGAAGGGGCAGGCGCAGCATCGGCGATCGTTCCGGCAAGGCCGGACAACCAGTCCCTGCAAGCCTGGCTGCGGGCGCGCATCCAGGTCGCGACAGGCAGGCGGCGCAGCAGGGCATCCCCCACCGCCAGCCGCAGCGGCGTATCGGACAATGCCAGGATCTGCGAACGGCCCATACCGGCGGGCAGCAGCACATGCAGCAGTTCCCCTTCGGCAAGGCAGTCGAAATCCTTCAGGCGGACCAGCCGCCCGTCCAGGAACGCGGCAGCTTCGGCCGGATGGCCCATGCCGGGAAGGCCGGGCACGGCATAGCTGACAAGCAGCCGCCCCGCGATTCGGGTTTCCGCCACCGGCATGCAGGACGGGATGGCGCAGACGTCCAACAGACAGGCGATCGCGTCGGCAAGGCCCGCTTGGGCTGGCGCGGCAAACAGCGACGCCCCCGTCATCATTGCCCGCAGAAGCTTGCACAGACCGGGGGCCGAGAGTTGCGCGGTCAGGGCCGGCAACTCCCCCTCGGGCGGCTGCAGCCATCTTGGGTCCGATTCGGCCACCGCGATGCCGTCCAGCCGCACCACAAGATGGCGCGCCTGCAAGGCCTCGATCCCTTGGGGAACAAGCAGGACATGCCGCGTGCCGCCGGTCCGAAGGGCAAGCTGGGCCCCGATCAGCGGGCGCGGAATGGGCAGACCGTCCTGTTCCGCCTGCATCCGGGTCCGTGCGCCCGCGGGGCGATCGAAGAAGACCGCGCTGAGTATGGGGCCCATGGAGATCACCGTCGCCTCGACAGGCGGGGCAGCAAGGGGATGCGGGCCGGGACGGCAAAGCTTTCGATCGACGGGGATGTTCATGCCGTTTGGAACCTGGGGCAGGATGACAGGAAGGTCTCGATACGGTCCGGGCGCGCCAGGGCGCCCGGATCATCAGAATCAGACGACGGTGAAGAACCGGCCCGGATCCGAGGTCACTTCGTCAAAGGCCACGCCGTGCAGCAGGACGCTGTCGCCCTGGCCAAAGTCGATCAGCGTGCCGGCATCGCCAAGATCGATGGCGAAGTCGGCCACTTCCTCGGCCGATGCCAGGCTGACGCCTTCCAGGCGCGAGGAAATCTGCAGGATGTCGCCATCGGTGAAATCCATGATGACATCCCCGCCCCCCGAAAAGATGAACAGGTCGTCCCCGGCGCCGCCATAAAGGTTGTCGTCGCCCGCGCCGCCATCCAGCGTGTCTTCGCCGCTGTCGCCTTGCAGGAAATCGTCGCCCGCACCGCCCAGCAGCAGGTCGTCCCCTGCGGCACCATAAAGCCGGTCATCCCCGGCGCCGCCTTCCATCGTGTCGCGACCGGCGCCGCCCGACAGGGTGTCGTCGCCCGCGCCGCCCAGCAGCAGATCGTCGCCTGCATCGCCGGTCAGGGCATCGTCGCCCGAGCCGCCCGACAACGTGTCGTCGCCCGCGCCGCCGGACAGAAGGTCGTCGCCCGAACCGCCCAACATCAGATCGTCGCCCGCGCCGCCGGACAGGGTGTCGTTCCCCTCGCCGCCGTCGAGCGTATCATCGCCCGATCCGCCCAGCAGTTGATCCGCCCCCGCCTCTCCCAGCAGGCGGTCGTCGCCCGAGCCGCCGTTCAGAAGATCGTTGCCCGTGCCGCCATAGACGATGTCGTCGCCTGAATTGGCCATGACGGTGTCATTGCCGCCGCCCGCCGTGATGAAGTCCGAGAGCGACGTCCCGAACAGGAAATCGCTGAATGCGCCCCCTGGTATCGTGGCCATGATGAACACTTCCTTGCTGTTGATCTTATGGCGCACAACCTATGCGAAAGCCCGTTAACGGCCGACCGCTAATTACTTAAAATTGCATCCATTTCGGGGGTCGCAGGAAGACGGCCGCTGGATAACATGCAGCCGATGGCCCGGCATGGGCCGGTTCCGGGCAGAAGGCATCGGGTTATTTCAAACTGGAAAAGCACCCATGACGACCTATTCAGACCCCAGTCCCCCCCTTCTGACCGATGGCCCGGCGCAAGTGCCGCCGATCACCGCGAACCTGGCAGAGGCCTTGGCCGCACGGCAGGATCTCCTGGAAGCCGCCATCGCCATCTTCGCCGAAAGCCTGGCCTCGGGCCTGTGGCTGGGCGGGGCTGGCGACGATGCGATCAAAACCGGCATCGGCAACCACATCCTTGCCGGCTTTGCGGGCAATGATTCCCTTCATGGCGGCGCGGGATGGAACCTGCTCATCGGCGGCGCGGGCGACGATGTGCTGGATGTCCGCTGGGCCAGCGATCCGGCACGCGGGGGACTGTCCTATGCCGACTGGTCGGCGGCCAAGCGCGTCTCGTCGGACTGGCTGTTCGGCGGGGCAGGAAACGACGCGCTGTTCGGTTCCTTCGGATCGGACCTGATGCATGGCGGGACCGGGAACGACACGCTTGACGGTCAGGACGGGGACGACATCCTGTTCGGGGGGGCGGGCAACGACCTTCTGGAAGGGGATGCGGGGCGTGATGTCCTGTCGGGCGGCGACGGCCGCGACACGCTGGACGGCGGGCTGGGCAACGACCTGATGTCGGGCGGGGACGGAAACGACCGCCTGAACGGCGGCAACGGCAACGACACCATGGACGGCGGCACGGGGAACGACACCATCCATGGCGGCTTTGGCGACGACAGCATCCAGGGCGGAAGCGGCAACGACTGGGTGGACACCGGCGGGGGCGACGACATCGTGGACCTGGGCGACGGGAACGACTTCGTCGCCGCCGTGGAGGATTTCGGCCGCGGCGACGATGTGCTGCTGGGCCGGGCAGGCAACGACACGCTGCACGGTGGCCGCGGCAATGACATGCTGGATGGCGGCACCGGGGACGACGTGCTGAACGGCGGGGCGGGCGACGACTTCCTGACAGGCGGCAGCGGGGCGGATGTGTTCCAGTTCCGCAGCAGCCACGGAACCGACATTATCGCCGATTTCGGCCTGGACGACCGCCTTGTCCTGACCAGCAGCATCAATGGCCAGACAATCGACCTTGCATCCCTTGCGGACCGGATGCTGGATCTTGGCGATGCGACCCTGCTTGACCTTGGGAAGGGAAATGGCGCCATCTTCCTGAACCAGGATCCCGACACGCTGGCCCAACTTTTGCAGACGAGAGTCGATTTCTGGTAGCCGCGCCCCCGATCCCCGCCTGCCGAAACATGGTCGGATGCGCTTGTCGAAGGCGCATCCGGCCATGAACCGCTCAGAGGCCTGCCAGGATGTCGATCGTCCCCGTGGGTTCACGCTGCCGGCCAGACTTGTGGGCCGGCAGGGAAACAAGGCGGCGACCGCAAGGATCGGGCAGGATCGGCCGCAAAAGGCAGTTCTTGAAAGGCCCTGCCAAAATCCCGTGATTTCAACTTCATCCATCATCACGGGGCTTGACCTGCAGCAGGACTGAGGCAAGATTTTCCTGTGCGATGGACGTTTGGTGGTCTGGATACCAGGGGATGTCGTGATGGATACCTATCTTTCCGCAGCGCGGGATCTGGTGGTCGAGGGGATGCGCGAAAGCCGGGTCGCGCTTTCTGCGGATCTCGAATACCACCTCGCCTCGACCCTGGCACGCTACATGCATCGCCCCCTTGCGCCCGACCGGCTGACAGTCAGGCTGATGGACGCCGCCAGCCGCCGCGCCCGACAGGGTCAATCGCGCCAGATCGGCGACGAATGCCTGATTTCCTGTGCCTTCTTTTCGGCCCGGCTGGTGCGGCAAGGGGGAACCATCGTCCACTATGCCGGCCTGGGGCAAGCCGCCTATGCGGTGGCCGGGATGCCGGACATCGCCAGCGGCTTTCCCGACATGCTGGATGTCCTGCAAGCAAGCCGCCCGCAGGTCGAGGAACGGCGCCTCTCCCGGGTCGATGGCACCGGCGCCACGCCGGAAGCCGACGGGGACGACCGCAAGATCCTGATCATCTCGTCAAGGTTCAGGCACTGACATCCCAGGCCCCCGACCAACCGCCGATCCTTCCTGCAAGGACGGTCCTGCCATCACAGGGCAGAAGAACTTCCCGTGACGCGGTTCCGACCGGCATTCTTGCTGCGGTAAAGCATCAGGTCGGCGTCCCGGAGCCAGCGTTCGGACAAGGCACCCCGCGCCGGACGACCGGCCGCGACGCCCAGGCTGATCGTCACCGATCCCGCGACACGCGATCCTGCATGGGGGATCGCCAGGGCTTCAACGCCGGCGCGAATTGATTCCGCCACGGCCATGCCCCCGGCCAGATCCGGGCCGTTCAGGATGCAGGCGAATTCCTCGCCGCCATAGCGGGCGGCAAGATCGCGTCCGCGGCGCATGTGCCGGTCAAGCACATCGGCGACGCGCTGGAGGCAACGGTCGCCCTCGGGATGGCCGTAAAGATCGTTGAACTGCTTGAAATGGTCGATATCCAGCAGGATCAGCGCCAGATTGCCGCCATCCCGGCCCGTCTGGCGCAATTCCTGTTGCAGGCGCTGTTCCAGCAGGCGGCGGTTGCCGAGACCCGTCAGATGGTCCTGCATCGCCAATCCGGCAAGCTGGTCGCGCATCCGCTTCATCTGGACATGGTTACCCACGCGCTGCCGCAGGGCGCCGGGCTGAAAGGGCTTGGTCACATAGTCGATGGCCCCGGCGGACAGGCCCAGCAACTCGGCCTCGGGGGTCTGGAGACTGGTGGTGAAGATGACCGGAACATCCGAAAGGGCCGGATCCTGCTTGAGCAGCCTGCACAGATCATAGCCGTTCAGGCCCGGCATCATGACATCCAGCAGGATCAGGTCCGGTCCGGCGGCCTGGGCCACCTCCAGCGCCTGGTGGCCTGACAGGGCAAAGCTGATTTCGTATCCGTCCTCAAGCGCGGCGCTTGCGATCTCGATGTTGAGGATCTCGTCATCGACGATCAGGACAACGGGCTTGGCGGTCATACGGCGATCCCCCGCGCGGGGACGGCGAATTCGGCCTCGATCAGGGCCGAGGCTGCGGCATAGTCCAGCCTTTGCAGGGCCATGTGCAGCGGGTGGGCCTGCCGGGCCGCGTCATCCAGCCGCAATAGATCGGCCAGCCGTCCAAAGCCCTGGCGGGCGGACAGGCTGCGGCGCCGGATCTGATCGCGCAGGGTGTCCAGGGCTTCGGCCAGCATGATCGGATCGGCAGCGGGTTGGATGGAGGCAGGGCGGATCGGGATCGCAGCAGGGCCCGCCGGCCGCAACTGCGCCGCAGCGGCAATCGCATCGGCCAAGGGCGGTCCCAACAGGGCCAGCAGGGCCGCGACATCCCCTTGTCCACCGGGTGACAGGGCCTGTTCCAACCGTCCCGCCGCAGCAGCGACCAAGGGCAGTTCCAGCGAGGCGGCCACGCCCCTGAGGGTATGGGCCAGCCGATGCGCATCCTCGGCCCTGCCCCCGTCCAGCAAGGCGGACAGGTCGTCGCAGGTGCGGGCATGGCTGTCGGCGAAGGACAGGATCAGCCGCAGCAAAAGGTCGCGGTTTCCGTTGACCCGCGCCAGGGCTGCGGGAATGCCGAAGGGCGGCAAGTCGTCGGGCAGGCTGGGCATGGCGGGAACCGCCTGGCGGCCCAGGACCAGCCAGCGTTGCAGCGTGGCGATCAGATGCGCGGGATCGACGGGCTTTGTCAGGTGATCGTCCATCCCTGCGGCCAGGCAGCCCTGCCGTTCCTCGGCAAAGGCATGGGCGGTCATGGCGATGATGGGAAGCTGTGCCGACGACCAGGTCTTGCGGATCTGCCGGGTGGCGGCCATGCCGTCCATTTCTGGCATCTGGATGTCCATCAGGACGGCGCAATAGGCCCCGCCCGCCTGATCCACCATGCGGCAGGCGATGCTGCCGTCGGCGGCGCAATCGACCACCAGCCCGGCATCGGACAGGATCTGGGCGGCGATTTCGCGGTTGATCTCGTTATCCTCGACCAGCAGGACACGCAGCCCTCGCAGGGCAGGCGACAGGCCGGGTCCGTGTGCGGGGGCGTTCCGGATGGGCTGATCCGCGCGCATCAGGGACAACTGGTTCAGCGCCTGCAGCAGGCTTGCTGCATCGATCGGCTTGGCAAGGAACAGATCGACGCCCTTGCCGCTGGCATCCTGCCGCACCTCGTCGATGTCGTAGGAGGTCATCATCAGCACGAAGGGGGCAAAATCCGTGCCCATCACCGCCCGCATGGCATGAAGGGTCTGAAGCCCGTCCATGCCGGGCATCTTCCAGTCCATGATCACAAGATCATGGCGCCGGCCGGCCTGAAGTTCGCGCCTGGCCATCGCCAAGGCGACGCTGCCGCCATCGGCAATGTCGATGGTCATGCCCCATTGCAGGAAGATTTCCTGGATGATCCGGCAGGTGATGGGATTGTCGTCCACCAGCAGGACATGCAGCCGCCTTATCGCTTCCGAAGGCAGGGCATCGGGCAGCACCTGCTGTTCGGGGATCCGCAAGGGCGTCATGACCGTGAAGGTGCTGCCGCGGCCCGGTTCGCTTTCCGCCCGGATCCAGCCGCCCATCTGTTCGACGATCTGGCGACAGATCGCCAGACCCAGGCCGGTGCCGCCGAAGCGGCGCGTGGTCGAGCTGTCGGCCTGCATGAAGGGCGTGAACATCCGGGACAGCTGTTCGGCCGTCATGCCGATGCCATTGTCGCTGATCGACGATTCGATCACCGCGATGTCGCCTTTCCGTTCGACCAGCCGCGCCGCGATGGTGATCGTCCCCTCGCTTGTGAACTTGATGGCATTGCCAAGCAGATTGGTCAGAACCTGGTTCAACCGCGTGATGTCGCCCGACAGCAGCGAAGGGATGCGCGGATCGATGTCGATCTTGATGTCGAGGTTCTTCCTGTGCAGCGGCTCGGACAGAAACTGGACCTGGCGCGACAGCTCGGCACGGGGGTCGAAAACCTCGTCCTCCAGTGTCAGATGCCCGGCCTCGCCTTTCGACAGATCCAGGATGTCGTTCACCAGCCGCAGCAACGTGGTCCCGGCGCTGCTGATCTTGCCGATCTGATCGCGCTGCCGCGCATCCAGCGGCGTGCGCTGGATCAGGTGGCAAAAGCCGATGATCGCGTTGATCGGGGTGCGGATCTCGTGGCTCATGTTGGCAAGGAACATGCCCTTTGCGCGGCTGGCCTGCTCGGCCTCGTGGCTGCGCAGCTTCAGCGTCTCGCTTTGCGCCACAAGCCTTGTGCCCATCCGTTCGATGCGGCGGAAGGATTCGACGACCTTGTCGCTGACCCAGATCAGCACGACCGTCTGGAACAGCACGATCACCGCGTGCAGGGCGACGCGCAGAAGATCGCCCTCGGACGAGAAGACGGCAATCGGCAGGAAATACAGAAGCACCAGGTGATGCAGCGCCGTAACCGTCGCCGCGACGACCAGGGCCGTGCGGTCGAACCAGGCTATGTTCAGCGCGATCATTGCAAAGAAATACATGTGCATGTCCATCTGCCACATGTGACCTTGCAGAAGCAGCAAAAGCAGAGACGGCTGCCCGATCAGCAGCACGGCGGCGACATAGCGCGTCATGGGCGCGGTGCCGGTGCGATACCATGTCACCTGATAGATCGCCGCCATGAACGCGCCGATCAGCATGGCACCCGCCACCGGCATGGCCCCGGTCAGCAACGCGACGATGCCCAGAAGCGGAACATGGCACCAGAAGACCAGCACCAGCAGTTGGCCGAAACGCTGCCGCAGGTGGTTCAACTGGTCGGTCATCGCCCGCGCCCCCCGCCCGCCGACCCGCAGCCCGCAAAGCCCGCGGTCGGCAGCACAAGCCAGGCGCCCTGCGCCCGCGCAGCGACGGGGAAATCCACATCCTCGGACCAGGCGACGGCGATGTTGGGCAGGAAGCCCGACGCGACCAGCCCGGCCCCGGCGCGGTGAATCCCATCCGCGACGCCCGCCCTGTCCGTCCAGGGGGCGGCGATCACCACATATTGCCCCCTGCCCTCGCCCAAGGTCAGGGCAAGCAGCACCAGGACCGGAAGCCCCAGAAGGGCCACGGCCGCGGCTGGCCAAAGGCTGGCAAGCGTCGGCCGTTCAGGGGCCTTGTTCCCCGTCTGGAAGCCGGCCGAGGGATGCGGAAGGTCGGACACGTCGTTACCCTGACAAGAAGCGGTTTTCTTGAACATAGGGAACCATAGCTGCCGTTACGTTTATCAACGCGCCAAAAGCAGCTTAATTTTTAAACAATGAAAAGACAGTTGGTTGCAAAGTGCCTGGCAGGAAGGAAATGCGCTGCCATCTTCATGCCCGGCGCGACCCCGGGACATGACCGGCCGCAGATGGTGCTGCGGCCGGCCGATCATCATTCCCCCGCGGCCCGCGTGTTGCGGTTCCAGCGGATCGAGGACCACAGCGACACGCCGATCAGCGCGGCGCCGCCCAGGCCGGTGATGACCTCGGGGATGTGGACGAAGGATTGCAGGAACATGATCACCGACAGGGCGATGATCGCATAGAAGGCGCCATGTTCCAGATAGCGGTACTGCGCCAGCGTGCCCTTTTCGACCAGCATGATGGTCATGGAGCGCACATACATGGCGCCGATCCCCAGGCCGATGGCGATGATGAACAGGTTCTGGGTCAGCGCGAAGGCCCCGATCACGCCGTCGAAGCTGAAGGACGCGTCCAGAACCTCGAGGTAAAGGAACGCCCCCAGGCCGCCCTTGGCCCCGGCCGCCAGGGCTTCCTGGCTGCTGTCCAGCAGGCCGCCCAGAACCTCGACCAGAAGAAAGGTCAGAAGGCCCCAGATCGCGGCCCTGAAGAAGATCTGCGATTCGACCGGATCCAGGAAGCGCGAGAAGATCAGGATCAGCGACAGCACCACCGCAACCTCGATCCCGCGGATCGTGGCGTATTTCTGCATCTTGGCTTCCAGCCAGCGGACCCAGTGGACGTCCTTTTCATGGTCGAAGAAGAAGGACAGACCCACCATCATCAGGAAGGTGCCCCCGAAGGCCGCGATGGGCAGGTGGGCGTCGTGCATGATCCTGGCGTATTCCTCGGGCCGCGCGGCGGCCAGCACCATGGCATCCCACGGCCCGATCTTGGCGGCGATCACCACGATCAGCAGCGGAAAGACGATCCGCATCCCGAAGACGGCGATCAGGATGCCCCAGGTCAGGAAACGCCGCTGCCATTCCGGCGTCATTTCCTTCAACTTGTTCGCGTTTACGATCGCGTTGTCGAAGGACAACGAGATTTCCAGGACGGCCAGCACCGCGCAGATGAAGAAGATGGTCAGCATTCCGCCAACCGTGCCGGTCATCTGCCAGCCCAGAAAGGCGCCCAGGATCAGGCCCAGGGCAGTGACGATGAAGGCCCAGGTGAAATAGTGAAGGGTCGGCCGCGTATCTGCGCCGAGGCCAGAGGAAGGGAGTCCGTTTTCCATGAGAAAAGGTCCAGGCGGCTGGTTCAGGATCAGTGCCGACATCACGAATGTGCCGCCACATCCGCCAGAGGGACCCGGTCACCCAGTCTGCATCCGCCCGGCGGATAACGCGCATTTGAAGGATGTTGGGCCTTCACGCAAGTGTCTTATGCCCGCAAGCGGCAGAAACGGCCCGATCCTGCCGGGCCGTTGCCTTGTTCCAAAGCGGTTCGCCAGCCGCAGGCCATGCGGCACGCCTTTGGCCCGCAGCCCTTCTTATCGGATGCGGCGCGAGGGCCGCGCATGGCTGCGGCGGTCGTTCCGGCCCAGCAGCGCCACCGCGACCACGGCGACGGCCGCGCCGATGGCGACCTTTCGGGCAAGACCGCCCCTGTTGTACTGCCATTCGGCCCCCAGGCCCATTTCGGCGGGAACGTTGGGGACACGGCCCCGGCCAAGATCCTGGGCCAAGCCCTCGATCATGTTGATGCGGTCGGCACCCAGCAGCATCAGCCAATGCCGCCAATCCGATTCGCTGAAGCCGAAGGCCGCCCGGCGGACCATGCCGCTGATCCCCGACGGGGGCGAGGATGTGCCGAAGACCGCGGGGCGGCGGTTATGTTCCATGGATTGCAGCAACTCGACCTCGGGGCGCTGCAAGGGCGGGCGCTTCCAGGCCATGTGCGTTTCGGTATCGGCGGATCGGTCGCGCATCGGATAGGTCGGATCGTTCCGGGGGTCGGCATCGACCCCCCAGCCGTTCACGGTGGCAGGGTCGATCGTCTGGCTGGAATTCTGCTTCATCCTGTGCGTCCTTTCAGCGTCCGCCATTGGGATAGAGAACGGGCTTGATGCATTCATCGAGCTTGGAGGAAAAAAGATGATAGGCGTCGGGCAGATCCTCCAGCGGCACCCGGTGGGTGATCATGGCCTTGGGGTCGATCCGGCCTTCGCGCACATGTTCGATCAGCCGGGGCAGCAGCCGCTTGACCGAGGCCTGGTTGGCCCGGATCGTGATGCCCTTGTTCAGGACATTGCCCATGGGAACCATGTTGCCGGTCGGTCCATAGACGCCGACGATGGACACCACGCCACCCTTCTTGACGGAGTTGATCGCCCAGTGAAGGACGATGGCCGAACCCGCTTCGATCTTCATCTTCTTGCCCAGGACCGTGCGCAAGGGACTGCCCGAGGCGTCGCCGCCCACGGCATCGATGCAGACATCCGCGCCCAGCGAATCCGTCTGCTTCTTGATGAACACCGCCATGTCGTCGATGGACTTGAAGTTATAGACCTCGGCCGGGCAGTACCGGCGCGCGAAATCCAGGCGGTAATCCAGGTGGTCGATCACGATCACCCGGCCCGCGCCGAACAGCCAGGCGCAACGCGCGGCCATGATGCCCACCGGGCCCGCGCCGAAGACGACAACGGTGTCGCCCTTCTGGATGCCGCCCATCTCGGCCGCCTGGTATCCCGTGGGCACCACATCGGTCAGCAGCACCGCGTCGTCGGGATCCATCCAGCCGGGGATCAGCGTCGGCCCGACATCGGCATAGGGCACGCGCACATATTCCGCCTGCCCCCCGTCATAGCCGCCCGCCGTGTGCGAATAGCCGAAGATGCCCCCGACCGCCGTGGCCTGGGGGTTGGCCTCGTGGCAGTTGCCGAACAGGCCCTGCTTGCAGAAATGGCATTGTCCGCAGGCGATGTTGAAGGGGACCAGCACATGATCGCCGGGCTTCAGGTTGGCGACCTCGGACCCGACCTCCTCGACGATGCCGCAGAATTCGTGGCCGAAGGTCGTCCCGATCCGGGTGTCGGGCACCATCCCGTGATACAGGTGCAGATCCGATCCGCAGACGCAGGACCGGGTGACGCGAACGATGGCATCGCGCGGATGATGGATCATGGGGTCGCGCTTGGAACTGACCCGCATACGGCGCGGGCCGCGATAATCGGCAGCTAGCACGGCAATTCTCCTCGCAGACTGCCGGGGCAACATCCGCCGGGGGACAGTTGTTCCAATCCGGGGGCAAAAGCGGGCGGCAGATGAACAAAGATCAAACGCGGGAACATTGCGATGATCCTGCGGTTGAACGGCTTGCATGGGGAAAAGCCGGAAGTGGCACTGCGACCCGGTCGCGACGCCACGATGTCCAGCCCGCGCAACGGCATCATTTCTGAAGGACGCGATGGCCATCCGCCATTGCAGGAGGATTTTCGACATGGGTATCGGGACAAGACTGGAGGGAACCGCGGTTCTGTTGGTCGAAGGCGACGTCCGGCTTGCGGCCCGTGCCCATCATGCGCTGTGCAAGGCGGGCGCCCAGGTCATCGGCCCGGCGGCACGGGAAGACCAGGCGATTGCCCTGATCGAAAGCCGGTCGCTGTCCTGCGCGATCCTCGAGATCGGCCTGGGCCAGGGGGTGCGGTTCAAGGTGGCGGATGCCCTTCGGGCGCGCGGCCTGCCCTTCGTCTTCATGACCGCGCATGACGACGTGATGATCCCGCGCCGTTTCGACGACATCGGCCGCATCCGCAAACCTTCGGGCTTCCGCCTGGCTGTCGAGGCGATCGCCTTGATGTGTCCCGCACCGCCCGCCTGGATGTCGCAGGCGCCGATGACCCCCGAGAAGGCCCTGGGCCGCATCGCCGGGCCGCGGGCCCAGCTTGCCCTGCCGGGCGGGATGCGCATGCCTGCCGATGTGGTCCTGCCCGACGCGCTGCCTTCGGACGCGGTCCGGATGGCGCATGACGATCTTGCGCTGCCCCCCATGCGCCCCGGCATGACCAGCCGGCCCGCAGCGTAAGGCCGCCCGGCCCCTCGGCCAGCGGGTTCGAACAGCCCGTGGCGCGCCTTTACCGCGATCATGTGCAGCCCTTTGCCCACCAGGTCACGACCGACGTCCTGGGCAATGTCAGCGCCGTCATCAATCCCGACGCGGCGTTCCGCTTCATGTATGCCGGCCACATGGGCAGGCTGGATCTGGGCAAGGGGCCGGGGATCTCTCGGGGGGTCAATACCAACCCGGTGGTCTTCGACATGCTGATCGCATCCGCGCAGGACCGGGCCATCCCTTTCCAGCGCTAGGCGACCGGCGTCATCTCGGTGCCCCTGCACTACATGTACACCCCGTCCGAGGTGGTCTGCCTGGACGACATCGGGGCGACGATCGACCTGGCCCACGAATTCTGCCGTCTGCGCCCGGACGTCGATCTCAGGCCGGTCTAGAAAGCCCGGCCAAGCTCTATGGATCGTCTGTGCAGGGCGTCATGCCAGCGCCACCACAAGCGCGAGGCATTCCTTGTCGCCCTGCCCTCGATAGCTGTGCAGAAGGCTGGGATCGAAGGACATGGCATCCCCCTCGCCAAGCGTCACCGTTTCCTCGTCCACGACCACCGCAAGGCTGCCCTCGATCACATAGATCATCTCCTCGACCCCATGCTGGTGGGGTTCGGAGGGAGGCGCACCGGAAGGGAAATGGGCCAGAAACGCCTCCATCCGTCGCTCTGCCAAGGGATAGTCGAGGCTTTCGAACAGATAGGACGCCGGCGAGGTGCCGCCCGGGATGGCCAGGCGGATGCGTTCGTCCCTGCGCGTCACGGCGATCCTCGCCTCGGTCTTCTTGAAGAAGTAGTCCAGATCGACCCTGAACACCAAGGCGATCCGCAGCAGCGTGGGCAAGGTGGGAAAGACCTGCCCCCGTTCGATCTTGGACAGCATGGCAGGCGAAAGGCCGGTATGTTCCGCAAGCTGGACCAGCCCCAGCTTCTTCCGCAGGCGCAGTTCCCGCATCCGCGGTCCGATGCGGTATTTTTCCAGTTCTTCCGTCAACGTATCCGACATGGCACCCCCGGACATCTTTCACCCCAGGATAATGATCGAAGCTTCGTTTTCCCGTCAAGAAAAACCGATTTCTCATCATGACAATTTGATTGGGCTGAAAATGCTTTGTCACGTTATGAACATGCCACGGACCTTCGTGACGCTTTTGCAACCAAGGAGACGACCATGAAAATGATGCCCGCCATTGCTGCCGCCCTGATCGGTTTTGCTGCCGTGCCCGCCTTTGCCGCTGAAAAGGATATCGTCGACACGGCCGTGGAGGCCGGTACCTTCAACACCCTTGCCCAGGCCTTGGAGGCTGCCGATCTGGTGGAAACGCTGAAGGGCGAAGGCCCCTTCACCGTCTTCGCCCCCACCGACGAGGCCTTTGCCAAGCTTCCCGCCGGCACGGTGGAAACCCTGCTGCAGCCCGAGAACAAGCAACAGCTTGTGGACGTGCTGACCTATCACGTCGTGCCGGGCGAAGTGATGGCGGCCGACGTGGTCGGACTCGACGAAGCCCCGACAGTCAACGGCAAGATGATCGACGTGCAGGTCGATGGCAGCGCCGTCAAGGTGAACGAGGCGAATGTCACCGCGACCGACGTGGCCGCCAGCAACGGCGTCATTCATGTCATCGACCAGGTGATCCTGCCGCCGGAAAGCTGATCTCGGCAGGCGATACAGGCCCGTTACCGGGTCATGGGACGGAGAGGGGCGCTTCCCTCTCCGTTCGTCGTTCAAGGCGCGATAACCGCAGTCGGGCGCGGGAGGCGAAGTTCGCCGGCTGAGGCCGCTGCCATCGGACAGGGCTTCTTGATCCCGGCGTTCCCAGACCCGCAGGCCCAGCCCAGGTCACCCCGCGAAAAGCGAAAAGATCCCGATCGCCAGCGATCCGACGGCAATGACGGCGCCGCCTATGGCGACTGCGGCAAGCCAGCCGGAATGAGTGGGTGGAGGCGCGGCCATGGCAGATACCGCCGTTTCAATCCGCAGCTGGACAAGTTCCAGCCGTTCCTGGAACGTCTGGCGGCCCTGTTCGGCCGATGCCAGGTTCCGCTGCAAATCACTGATATCGTCGCGCAGATCCGCCAGTTCCCCCAGGATGCGGCCAAGCGCCCGCTTTTCGGCCGAGATCGTCCGGGCGGCATTGGCGACCGGCTGCAACACCAGTTCAGCCCCGTCCTGTGATCTGGCCTTGACCGCGACCGTGAACTCCATCCCCTCCTCCAGCGGCGGATCGAAGGCGAAGGCGAAGCCATAGGCTCCGGTCCCGACCGCCTGGCGTTCCAGGTCCTTGCGCGGGCGGTTGGCGGTCACGGTCCCGATCAGCCTTCCTTCGCGGCGGATTTCGACGGTGGCATTGCGGGCGGGATCGGTCCGGTCGATCACCCAGCCCGCCACCCGGTCGGCGCGCAGGACATCCACCACGCCGTAAAGCAGCGGTTCCCTGGTAGCTGGCGGAATGGGTGTCTGGTCGGTCATGCGGCGAATCCTGCGGCGATGCGGCTGAAAACATGCCTAGAGGATGCCCCTTAAGATAGGGTTTACGGCCTTGCGTCATCGGCTCGTGCCCCTGCGGATCAGGAACAAAAGCCGCCCCGGCATCGTTTTGCCTGTCCGTGGCCGGCCGTCCCGGTGGCCGCTGGCTGAAGGAACACCCGGAGGAAAACCATGGCCCAGGACAAGGACATCCAGACGACCCGCGACGATCGCCCCCCGAAGAACGAGGGCGTCCTGCCGGACGGCGTGCGGGGAACGACGCGGGACACCGGACACACCGTTCCCGCCGACGAACACGCGGGATACAGGGATCCGACCAAGCCGGAACTGCGCAAGCCGTCGTCAGAACTTTGATGACCATGGTCCCGGTCAAGCCGGGGCCATGACGATCCCCATCGGTTATTCCTGCGCGCGCAGCACGCGGGCGGGGCGGGCCGACAGGGGACGAAGGGCAAAGACCAGGCCCGCGGCCAAGGTGGCCAGCACGCCCCCGGCAATGACCGCCAGCGCGGATCCGGGGGCAAAGCGATAGTCCAGTTCCATCACCTGCGTCAGGATCGCCCAGGCTGACAGGGCGGCGACCAGAACCGCGACCAGCCCGGCCGCCGCGCCCATCAGCGCAGATCGCAGGGCAAAGCTTGCCAGCACCGTGGCCCGCGTGGCGCCCAGGGTCTTCAGCACAGCCGCCTCGAATACGCGGGCGCGTTCGCCTGCCGCCGCAGCGCCAATCAGCACGACAAAGCCCGTCGCCAGCACCGCAAGCGCCGCAAGCGACGTGGCGGATGCAAGGGCGCCCATCGCCTCGGCCACGCGGTCGGCCACGTCGCGCACGCGGATGGCGGTGACGTTCGGAAAGGCCGTGCCGATATCGCGCAGGATCGCGGCTTCGGATGCGGGGTCGGTGTGGACGGTGGCGATATGGGTCTGGGGGGCGCCGGCCAGGGCGGCGCTGTCGAAGATCATCACGAAGCCGATCCCGCCGCTGCGGAAATCTAGGCGCCTGAAATTCGCGACGGTGCCGGTGATGTCGCGGCCCAGGATGTTCACCGTCACGCGGTCGCCCAGCGACAGGCCGATCTCTGCGGCCTCGTCCGCGCCAAAGCTGATCAGCGGGGGGCCAGCGTAATCCTCGGGCCACCACTCGCCGGCGGTCAGTTCGGTGCCGGGGGGCGGCGCGGCGGCGTGGCTGACGCCCCGGTCGCCTCGCAGCACCCAATGGTCGCCCCAGTCGCGGGCGGGAATGTCGTTGATGGCGGTGACGATCCCGCGCAGCGAGGGCGCGGTATCGACAGCCCCCACGCCCGGATCGCCGTCCAGCCGGTCAAGAACGCCCGCCAACTGGTCGGGCTGGATGTCGATGAAGAAGAAGGACGGCGCCTGGTCGGGCAGTTCGGCCGCGATGGCGCGGCGCATGTTGGCGTCGATCTGGCCCACCGTCGCCAGCACCGACAGGCCCAGCCCTAGCGACAGGACGACTGCCGCCACGCCTTCGCGCGGATTGCCGACGGCCGCCACCGCCAGCCGCAGCACGGGGCGTCCGCGCAGGGCGGGCTGGCGCGCCAGCCGCCGGGCAAGGGCGCGCAATCCCCGCGCCGCCAGCCACAGTGCCGCAAGCACCGCGACCACCCCACCCGCCACCGACAAGGCCAGCCACGGCAACGAGGCCAGCGACGCCGCCGTTCCGATCAGCGCCAGCACCGCAGCCGCCAGCGCCGCCAGATGCCGCTTGCGGGGCCAGGTGCACACATCGGCACCGATGCCCCGGAACAGGGCAGCCGCACGCACCCGTTCGACGCGGGCCAGCGGCAGCAGGGTGAAGATCAGCGCGGTCAGGATGCCATAGGCCCCGGCCTCGGCCAGGGGGGCGATATGAAGCGTGAACTCGGCCGGGATCGACAGGCGCGATTGCAGCCAGGGGGCTGCGGCCAGGGGCGCAAGCCCCCCCAGGACCAGCCCTGCAAGAACCCCCAGCAGGGTCAGTGCGCCGATCTGGAGGAAATAGATCGCGAAGATCGTCCGCCCTTCGGCCCCCAGGGTCTTCAGCGTGGCAATGACCGGGGTTTTCGTGTCCAGATAGCTGCGCACCGCCGCCGACACGCCCACCCCGCCCACGGCCAGCCCGGCAAGACCCACCAGGACCAGGAACGATCCCAGCCGTTCGACAAAGGTTTCCACCCCTGGCGCGCCCCGGCGGCTGTCGCGCCATCGCATCCCGGCATCGAAATACTGGGTCGCTTCGGCCCGAAGCCCATCGAGGCTGTCGCCCGGACGCAACGTCAGGCGATAGCTGGATTCGAACAGCGTGCCCGGCGACAGCAGACCCGAATCCGCCAGCGCCCGGGTGGCGACAAGCGTGCGCGGCCCAAGGCCGAAGCTGCCGCTTAGCGCGTCGGGTTCGCGGGTCAGCGCGGCGGTCAGCACGAAATCCTGCACCCCCAGGCGAAAGCGGTCGCCGATCCGCAAGCCCAGCCGGTCGATCAGAAGCGGATCCATCGCCGCCCCCGGCAGACCGTCGCGGCCTGCCAGGACCTCGGCCACGGTCAGGGGAGGCTCGAACATGGCCTGCCCCCGCAGCGGCCAGGCATCGTCGATGCCCTTCACCTGGGTCAGGGCGCGATCCTCGCCCACCACGGCCATCGACCGGAAATCCACCACCTCGGACACCTGCCGGGCATGGTCCGCCATCCAGTCGCGTTCGGCATCGGTGGCAAGGCGATAGGTCAGGCGCAGCGCGGCGTCGCCCCCCAGCAGCACCGACCCCTGCCGCGCAAGCCCCGATTCAAGCGCCGCGCGCACCGATCCAACTGCGGCGATGGCCCCCACGCCCAGCGTCAGGCACAGAAGAAAGATCCAGAAGCCCGCCAGGCCGCCCCGCAATTCGCGCCGAGCGATGCGCCAGACGGGCGTCATTGGGCCGCCTGCTGCTGACGATCCTCGCCTTCGATCCGGCCGTCGCGCAGGCGCAGCACCCGGTCGCAGCGCAGCGCCAGATCGGACGCGTGCGTGACCAGAACCAGGGTCGCCCCGTGCCGGTCGCGCAAACCGAACAGCGAATCCATGATCGCCTCTCCAGTGGTGCCGTCCAGATTGCCCGTGGGTTCGTCCGCCAGAAGGATCGCGGGCCGGGGCGCGGCCGCGCGGGCCAGCGCCACCCGCTGCTGTTCGCCACCCGACATCTGCGCGGGATAATGGTCCATCCGCGCGCCCAAGCCTACGGCCCGCAATTCATCCGCCGCGCGGTCGAAGGCGTCGGGCTGGCCCGCCAGTTCCAGGGGCGTGGCGACGTTTTCCAGCGCGGTCATCGTCGGGATCAGGTGAAAGGACTGGAAGACCACGCCCATCCGGCCGCGCCGGAACCGGGCAAGCGCGTCTTCGTCCAGCGCAGTCATGTCATGGCCCAGGGCCTGCACCGTGCCGCCGGTCGCCCGTTCCAGGCCGCCCATCAGCATCAGCAGGGACGACTTGCCCGAGCCGGACGGCCCGACCAGGCCCAGAGTCTCGCCCCGGTGGACATCCAGCGAAATGCCCCGCAAGATCGCGACCGGCCCGGCATTGCCCTGCAGGGTCAGGTGGACATCCCTCAGCGACAAAACCGGACCCATCATGACCATTCTTCCCCTATACCTGCATTTCCTGCCATCTAAGCCTTGGCGGCGCGCGAACAAGCCAGGCTGGCGCGGGATCTTCCTGGCGCTCGGCCTGCTGGCCGCGCCCGTGGCTGCCTCGGCCCAGGAGCCGTTTCGGCTGGTGGCGCTTGGGGATTCGCTGACCCAGGGCTATGGCCTGCCCGCCGATCAGGGGCTGGTGCCGCGATTGCAGGACTGGCTGCAAAAGGCCGGCCATGACGTGATCGTGATCAACGCAGGCGTCAGCGGGGACACCACGGCGGGCGGATTGTCGCGGCTGGACTGGACGCTGGCCGATGAACCCGACGCGATGATCGTGGCGCTTGGCGGCAACGACCTGCTGCGCGGCATCGACCCGGCGACCAGCCGCGCGAACCTGGACGCGATCCTGACGCGCCTGAAGGCCGAAGACGTGCCTGCGATGCTGGTCGGCCTGTCCGCCCCCGGCAATTTCGGGCCCGAGTTCCAACGGGATTTCGCGGCCATGTTCCCGGAAGTCGCGCAACAGCATGGCGCGGCGCTGTATCCCGACCTGCTGGCGCCCATCACGGAACGATACAAGTCGGGTGAAAGCCTGGAGGATCTGATGCAGGACGACGGCCTGCATCCCGATGCCGCCGGTGTCCAGGCCATCGTCGAGGCCCTGGGTCCGGCCGTCGATGCCTGGCTGGACGGGATCGACCATTGACGCCCCTTTCGACCTGCCCCTGTTCCTGAAGGGTCCCGCAGGCATCGCAAGGGCATGTCGCCCTATTGGATGCCGCGGCCGACCCGCGCCAGCAGGATCACCGGCAGGATGCCCACCACGACGATGGCCAGGGCCGCGATGGCGGCTTCCTCATAGGTGCCGCGGGCGGCTTCCCCGTAAAGATGCGTGGCCAGCGTTTCAAAGTTCAAGGGCCGCAGCAGCAGCGTCGCGGACAGTTCCTTCATGCAATCCACGAACACCAGCAACCCGCCCGCAGCCAGGGCCGCCCTGGAAAGCGGCAGGTGGACATGGCGCAGCGTGCCGCCGATCCCATGTCCCAGGGTGCGCGCCGACTGGTCATAGCTGCGCGGGATCCGGCTGAGCCCCGCCTCGACCGAACCGATCGAGATCGCAAGGAAGCGCGCAAGATAGGCATAGCCCAGCGCCAGCCCCGATCCGATCAGCACCAGACCGGGATCCACCCCCAGCCCGTCCTTGATCATCCGGCCGATCCAGCGGTCGAACCCCCCGGCCGCGATCAGGATACCAAGCGCCAGGATCGTGCCCGGCATGGCATAGCCCAGCGACGCCATCCGGTGAACGGCCTGCATTCCCCGCTGCGGAAAGAGGCGCGCCGTATAGGCCACGACAAGGCCGCAAAGCAGCACGGCGACAGTCGCCAGGGCGGACAGGGCAAAGGTGTTCCACGCCTCGGTCACAAGGCGGGCGGACAGGCCGGCGAACTGGAACCGTTCCCAAGCCTCGATCGCCAGATGGCTGGCGGGCAGGATGAAGCCCAGCAGCACCGGAAGCAGGCAAAGGCCCGTGGCCATCCAGCGGGCTGTGCCCCTCAGCGGCTGGCGGGACATGCTGCGGGCGCGCTGCGCGCTGACGGAATAGCGCTGCTTCCGGCGCGCCCAGCGTTCCAGGGTGATCAGCGCGACCACCAGCACCAGCATCGCCAGCGCGATCTGCGCGGCCCCCGCCAGGTCGGATCGCGTGACCCAGGTGGTATAGACCGAGATCGTCAGCGAACGGACGCCCAGGAATTCGGATGCGCCGATGTCGTTCAGCGTCTCCATCAGGGCCAGGCTGACGCCAACGGCAATGGCCGGACGCGCCAGGGGCAACGCGACACGCCACAGGATATGGCGCCGGGGCGTGCCAAGGGTATGGGCCACCTCGACCAGGTTCGCGGCCTGGGTCATGAACATCGCCCGCACCGGCAGATAAACGTAAGGATACAGCACAAGGCCCAGCAGCAGGATCGCCCCGGTCATGGACCGGATGTCGGGCAGGCGGAAATCGCGCGGGCTGTCAAAGCCCAGCACCGCCCTGATCGCCGACTGGAACGGTCCCAGGGGGTGCAGCATGTCCAGATAGGCATAGGCGATGATATAGGTCGGCACGGCCAGCGGCAGCAGCAACGCCCATTCCAGCGAACGGCGGCCGGGAAAGTCATATGCGGTGACCAGCCAGGCAATGCCCGTGCCGATCGCGGCGGTCAGAAAACCCACGCCCGCCATCAGGATCAGCGTCTGGCCCAAGGCATGGGGAAGAACGTGGCGGGACAGATGGGACCACAAGCCTTCGGAACCCTGGGCCGCCTGCCAGGCCAGGGCCAGGATGGGCACCAGGGTCAGCGCCGCGATCAGCACGCTTGCCATGGCCCAAGCCCCCCCGCGCGGGCGCAGGAGGGCGGAGGCCGCGGCGAATGCCACGGCGGACAAGGGGCGGCGGGGGGATTCCCCGCCCCGCGCGTCAGTTGTCGAAGCCGACACGGTCAACCAGTTCGCTGACTTCCTTGCGGTTCGTCACGATTTCGGTCAGCGGGGTCGGGTCAACCTGCAATTCGCCGAAGGACGCGATGATCGGATCGACCGCGGCACCGGGCTTGACCGGATATTCGAAATTCGCCTCGGCATAGATCTTCTGCGCCTCGTCCGAGACCAGGTATTCCAGCAGTTGCACGGCCTGTTCGCGGTTCGGTGCGTGCTTGGCGACGGCCGCGCCGCTGATGTTCACATGGGTGCCGCCATCCTCGAAGGTCGGAAGGATCACCTTGATCGCATCGCCCCAGGCGCGCTGTTCGTCGCCGCCCCGACCCGACTGCATCAGGCCGACGTAATAGGAATTCGCAATGGCGATATCGCAGATGCCGCCCAGGATGTCCTTGGCCCCGTCGCGGTCGCCGCCGCCCGCCTGCCGTGCCAGATTGGCCTTGAGGCCGGTCAGCCATTCCTCGGTCTGCGCCGCGTCATGATGGGACATGAAGGCCGAGAAAAGCGCCGTGTTATAGGGATGCTGGCCCGACCGGATGCAGATGCGGCCCTTCCATTCCGGGTCGGCCAGGCTTTCATAGGTGATCTGGTCCACGTCCAGATCCTTGGCCGCATAGATCACCCGGGCGCGCATCGACAGGGCGAACCACTGGTTCTCGGGATCGCGCAGGTTTTCCGGGACGGCCGCTTCCAGGACCTCGGAATCGACTGGCTGGGTCAGTCCCTTGTCCGCAAGGTCGGCCAGATTGCCGGCATCGACCGCCATCAGCAGATCCGCCGGAGAGCTTTCGCCCTCGGAGGCCACGCGTTCCGCCAGCCCGTCCTTGAGGAAGACCGTGTTCACCTTGATGCCCGTGGACTCGGTAAAGGCAGCCAGCAGAGGCTCGACAAGGCCCGGCTCTCTCGAAGTGTAGAGGTTCAGCTCCTGGGCCTGGGCCGCGCCCATGGCGGCAAGCATGGTGGTGGATGCCAGGGCGATGCGAATGACGACCGGTGCAGTTTTCATGTGACCTCTCGAAAACCTGTGAATCTGTCCAAGGGGGTCATATGTCAGGCAGCGCGGGTTAGTCTAGTTTTTTCGTCAACTTTGTACGGCCGGATGGCTTTCGCCTTCGGGGTCGTCCGGGAAGACATGGATCTGGGCGCCGTTCAGCTGCAGGCTGACCTTCTCGCCGACCGCCATCGGGATGCGCACATGGGAATGCATCCGCAACGTCTGGGCAAGCGGATGGACCATGATGTCGATCTGTTCGCTTTCCCCCGTGAAGGTCTTGCCCATGATCCGGGCCGAGATGCCCTGCCCGTCGGGACCGATAGACAACGCCTGGGGGCGGATGCAGGCAAGCGCCAAGGCCCCATCGGGCAAGTCCAGGTCGCCCAGGAAGGTGCCGATGGGCGTCTCGATCCGCCCCTTGGACCAGATGCCCGTCAGGCGGTTGCAGGGTCCCATGAATTCGGCCGCATAGGCCGAGCAGGGCTGGTCATAGATCTGGAACGGCGTGCCGGCCTGTTCGATCCGTCCATCGCGCATCAGCACAATCAGGTCGCCCACGGCAAGGGCCTCTTGCGGGTCATGGGTGACCATGATGGCCGTGGTGCCGGTCTTGCGCAGGGTGTCGACCGTTTCCCGGCGCACCCGTTCCCGCAGGCCCTGGTCCAGGTTCGAAAACGGCTCGTCCATCAGCAGAACGGCCGGCTGCGGCGCAAGCGCGCGGGCCAGGGCCACCCGCTGCTGTTCGCCCCCGGACAGGGAATGGGGATAACGGTCAAGCAGATGCGCCAGGCCGATCCGTTCGACGACCTCGACCACGCGCTCCCGACGCTGTTGCCGGGACAGATGACGCAGGCCGAAGGCCAAATTGTCAGCGACGGTCAGATGGGGAAATAGGGCATAATCCTGGAACATGAACCCGATCCGGCGGTTTTCGGGTTCGACGAAATGCCCCGGACCGGCCACCTCCGTTCCGCCCAGGAAGATGCGGCCGCCAGGATCGGGACGATCCACGCCGGAAATGATCCTGAGCAGCGTCGATTTGCCACACCCGGATTGCCCCAGAAGGCAGGTGATCCTGCCAGGAGGGATCGCAAGCGAGATGTCCGACAAGACAGCCCGGCCATCGAAATGCCGCGACACATGTTCAAGTTCAAGCGTATATGCCGGATCGGCAATCATGCATGGCCTTCCAGTTTCATCCGGCTACAATGCCCAGGGCGACAGCCTCACCATCGGTGCTATCCGATCGGGCAGATATTCTCCAGCCCGATGGGACAGCTGGATCGGCGGTGACATCGCTGTCCTGCGCTGCCGTATCTCGAACTGTCCGGCGGCACGGATGGTGCGCGACCAAGGCCGGAGCGGCCTTCTGAAGGGAAGCCTCGACGTCGCAGGATGCTGCTGTTCGACCCTGCAAACGATGAAAGCCAAGATGGAAGAACTGGAGACCGCCAGAGGTCTGCCTTTTGGAAGACTTAGCGGAGAACCTGAAGCCGCCCGTCCTGCGCCATTACTCTAAGTTCGTAGAGTTCTACCGCGCGAAGATCTCTGGGATTTGGCTGATGCCTGCCGCTTCGGCA
>NZ_NWMQ01000060.1:0-13764 GCF_002901215.1 Paracoccus sp. SY
GCCGCTCCAAAGCCCTTGGCCGGGCCGCCGGACGTGGCGCGCATCCTGTCTGTCGCGGCCGATGTCGGTATGGTCATCGTCCCGCCTCACGAGGCGGCTCACTGAGGGTTCTGCGCGGAGAGGGGCAGGGCAGGGGGTGCCTGGGAGGATCGATTGCAGGAGAGCAGCCATTGAGTGAACGGACACTCTCCATGAAGCTGATGTTCGGAGGATGCCTGCGAATGTAGCCTGTGCACGCCAAGTTCTGCGAATGATGTCGACAGCATCCCAACCGATGTTCAGGCTTCAACGTGCTAGAACGAAGAAAGCCTAAAACCTGAGCCTTGAGGGCTCTGCCGGGATATGAACGTTTGGTGACAGGGAGCGGCTATCGTCCTTTTGCCGCGCGGATGATTGGAGGGACCGACAGCAGGATCATCGAAACCAAGGCACCAACGGCAACAAGCCCTGTCGATGTGATATCAACCTCGGCCGATGCTTCGACCCTGCCCGCCCTCAAGTGAACCCTCGCCCGGTTTTTGCCCAGTTCGGCATCTGCCCTACCTGGTCTCGCGACACGCTCTTGCTGCATCCAGTCCTCCTGGAGAGAAAAGACCTGCTACAGGCAAATGTTCCCAAATGCCCATGGCAGCGGAACGGCAGCAAGCGGCTTCTCCTACCTGCCTCGGCTAACCGTCGAACTCTGTCCTCTGCATGATCTGCAACATATCTGTTGTGGCGAATCGTCAAACGAAACTACCGTCAGAGTTGCTACACCGAGACAAATTGCAGTTTTGCGATTGGAGGGAGGCAATACCAATGACACATCAGACCATTAAGAGCATCACGGTTGCTGCATGCCTGGGCGTCGTCATAGCCGGAACCGCTTTTGCCCAAGAGGCCGCAGCACCTGACGCGGCCCTTAAAGAAGCGCTCGACGAAGCCCTGTCCGCTCCGGT
This sequence comes from Paracoccus sp. SY, assembly GCF_002901215.1. Lineage (NCBI taxonomy): Bacteria > Pseudomonadati > Pseudomonadota > Alphaproteobacteria > Rhodobacterales > Paracoccaceae > Paracoccus > Paracoccus sp. SY. The sequence continues at coordinate 939 of NZ_NWMQ01000060.1, forward strand.
TGATCGGGGCGACATTCCAATGGCCGTCGGCGGCATTACCACGGCAGATGAGGCCATATACACCGGGGCCTTCGGGGTCAGGTCGATCGAGGGCGAAGATGCCGTGTCCGAGGACTCGGTCTTCAACATTGCCTCCATGACCAAGGCCATCGTTGCGGCGGCGGCCATGCAGTTGGTGGAGCAGGGCAAGCTCGATCTCGACTCGCCGATCTCGACATGGCTTCCAGTCGCCAAGCGCCTGAAGGTGCTGGACAGCTTCGATGCTGAAGGAAAGCCGGTGCTCAGGGATCCCAAGTCGGAAGTCACCCTGCGCCAGCTGATGACCCATACATCGGGGCATGGTTACACGACCTGGAACGAAAAGCTCGACCAGTATGTCAAGGCGACCGGACCCTTGCCGGCGCTCGACTACGAGGACGAGGAAACCTGGTTGCGCCCGCTGGTCTTCGATCCCGGCGAAGGGTGGGCCTATGGCGAGGCGATCGACTGGATCGGCTTCCTGATCAGGGAAGTCAGTGGCCAGCCTCTCGAGGACTACGTCAAGGAGCACGTTACCGGACCCCTGGGCATGAACGATACGGGCTGGACGCTGACACCCGAGATGGAACAGCGCAGGGTCACCAGCCACGAAAGGAAGGAAGACGGAAGCCTTGCCGCCACGGACTACATCACGGACCAGAACCCCGCGAGGGATTACGGCGGCGGCGGGATGTATAGCACTGTTCCCGACTACATGAAGTTCATCCGCATGATCCTGAATGACGGCACCGTGAACGGCACGCAGATCCTCAAGCCTGAAACTGTCGACATGATGGCGCAGAACCAGATGGGCGAAAACCGGGTCTCGATGCTCACGACCTACGACCCGTCCCGATCTGCAGATGCCGAGTTCTTCCCCGGCCTGGAGAAGACATGGGGCCTGAGCTTCATGATCAACGAGGAGGTTGCACCGACGGGACGACCCGCCGGGAGCCTTGCCTGGGCGGGGCTGCGCAACACCTTCTTCTGGATCGACCGGGAGAACGACATTGGCGGTGTCTGGATGAGCCAGCTTCTGCCGTTCGTGGATGAAAAGACCATCCAGGCATTCTACGATTTCGAGACTGCCTACTACAACACGGCGAAGACAACAGCGGCAGCAAACTGACCACCTCCACTAGCAAGGCAAATCGGCCCTGATCAACTGGCAGGGCCGTTTCGCATTTCCTGTCGAGAACAGGGCAGAGAGAAGAGGCTGATCCTCTTTCAGGTGCCCTAATCGCTCGCCCATATCGAATCCCCGGCGCCGGCGTCAGGTCTCGATCTGTTGGAGGCAGTTGGCGAATTCATCGGCCAGCGACATAGCTGCGATCGAGATATTTCGACCCGGCAGCTTGCAGACGCGCAACGGATTTTCCGCCAGCACCGGATCTTCATACGGGACATAGACTAGGCCAAGAATCTTGGCAAACCTCGTGCCACGCCCGCCGATGAAGCTAACTCCGACCCCGCGCCGGACCAGGCTGATGATCAATTGCATTGAATTGCTGACCGCCACAATCTTCGGAAGTATCTCCGAGTGGCGCATCGACATGTCAATCTGGGTGCGCCAAATCAGCGATTCATCGGGAAGGATCAGATCGACCCCCGCCAGATCCTTGGCTGTAATCACTTCGCGATTTGCCAGTGGGTGACCCTGATTCATCATCACGTATACCCGGCATACCACTTCGTGCATGATCTCAAAGCCAAGGTTCCGAGGGATGTTGAAGCCCACCGCGAAATCTATGGCGTCGTCGTTAAGTAATGTGACCAGCTCCTGGCTGCCTCCTACCCTGATGTCATAGGTGATGTTCGGAAACTTCTTCCAGAAACCACCAATTGCCGAGGGAACGAGCGTGTCAGATATGCCCTCGTTCGAGCCCAGGATGACATGGCCCCGCTGCAGGTGCTGCAGGGCGTCGATCTCGCTGGTGGCAATGCGTAACTCATTGGTGACGCGGTGCAATCTTGCGAGCAGGATCTTGCCGGCCTCGGTCACCTGCAGGCCGCCGCGGCCCCGGTGTCGCTCAAAAAGCTTTACGCCGATATCGTCCTCCAGATGCGAAATTTGCCGACTGATTGCAGAAGAGGCAATGTGCATCCGTTCAGAGGCAGCGCGAAACGATCCGGCTTCGGCCACCCCCAGGAAGTAACGCAGGGCCGTGGATCGTTCCAAGCGATACAAGGCAGTGTTTTTCAACAGTTAAACCCTGAATTTCTGCAATGATCTAATTTTGATAGCATTGAGGTGATGTATTGTCACTTTTAAACTCTTTCTTTCGTGCAACACTGACGAAGGAAGCGAACAGGCGAATAAAAATAAGTCAAAACAATGAGCGCCGAAGGCGCCAGCCGACAGGAAGGAAAATATTGTGTCGTCCATAACTGCCGCGGCATCTGCCGCATGGCCCTCATACGAAGTCACGGAAAACCGCCTGCAGGCATTGTTCGAGCCGAAACTGGTTGCTGTAATCGGTGCTACCGAACGCCCTGGTGCGCCGGCCGGAGTGGCTTTCCGCAACCTGATCGAGGCCGGGTTCGGCATGAATGCGGTCCCGGTCCATCCCGCAGCAAAGACAGTTTTTGGCATTCCTGCGGTCAGTAGCCTTGCCGATTACAAAGGCACTATCGATTGTGCCATCATCGGCATTTCCGCCGACAAGGTGACGCAGGCGCTGGCGGATGCTGCCGCTGCGGGTGCCCGCGCCGCTGTGGTGCTTGCCAGCGGCTTTGCGGAGACCGGGGCGGACGGACGCCGGCTGCAGCAGGAGTTCGTCGAGACTGCGCGCAGACTGAACATGGCGGTCTGCGGACCCAACTGTATGGGTCTGTCCAATATCGCCAAGGGCATTCCGCTGTTCAGCGCGGAGTCGTGGAAGAGCGCGCCGAAAGGACGCCTTGCGATCCTGTCGCATTCCGGTTCGGGGGTGATTTCGCTTGCAACCTCGGGGCGGCTGGGCATCAGCCAGATGGTGTCCGCAGGCAATAGTGCCGTCTGTGACATGGCCGAATACCTTGAGTATCTGGCCGAGGACGAGGCGACTGGCGCGGCGGCGCTGTTCATGGAGTCGATCCGGGATCCGCGCGCCTTCTCCCGCGCCATGGAGCGGATGCACCAATCCGGAAAACCGGTCGTGGCGATGCGGGTCGGCCGGTCGGCCAGCGGCGCGGCGGCCTCGGCCGCGCACACGGGTTCGCTGGTCAGCTCAGACGATGCCTTTCTGGAGTTCTTCAGGCAAACCGGCGTGATCGTTGCCGACGACATGGACGAGTTGATCGAAATCTCGAACCTGATGTCGACGCTGCGGCGGCGCCCGGCGAAACCCGGCGTGGGGCTGATCAACGTTAGCGGCGGAGAAATTGCCCATGCCTGCGACATAGCCGAAAGCCTTGGTCTTGGCTTTGCAAAGCTCGACCCGTCGACGGCAGAGAACCTGCGGAGCATCCTGCCCGGCTTTGCCACGGTCAGCAATCCGCTGGACGCGACGGGCGCCGTCTTTGCCGACCCGACGCTTTATCCGCGCTGCCTGTCCGCCCTGGCGGCCGATCCCGGCATCGGCATCCTCGCCGTGGTCCAGGATGCACCCACCGGGCTTAGCGACGAAGGAGCCAGCAATTACGCCCTGATTGCGCAGCAGGTCGCAGATTTCTCGGCAGGGAACGATATACCCACGGTGTTCATCAGCAACCTGTCGTCCGGGCTGCATCCGACTGCCCGCGCGCCGCTGGAACAGAGTGGGGTGCCTAGCCTGAACGGGACCCGGGCCGCCCTGAAGGCGGTGCTGGCGGCGACGAAACTCGCCATGCCGCGCGCGCCACTGTCGCAAAAGCAGCCGCGCCCGCTACTGCAATGGGTAGAGCGCCTCAAGACGGGCGTGCCGCTCAGCGAATATGAGACCAAGCAGTTTCTTGCTGCCCACGGGATTGCCGTCACTCGCGAGGTGATCGCAACCAGTGCCGAGGAGGCGGCGCGCGAAGCCACTGCCATCGGCTTTCCGGTGGTGTTGAAGGTCTCGTCCTGGGATCTGCCGCACAAGACCGAGGTAGGCGGCGTCGTGCTGAACCTGCGAAGTGCGGAGGAGGTGCAATCCGCCTATCACCGGATCATGGCTTCGGTTTCGCGCCATGCGCCGGATGCGGCTGTAGAGGGCATCCTGGTCCAGGAAATGGCGGGAGATAAGGTCGAAGCTATCGTCGGCCTGGCCCGGCACGATCCATTCGGCCTTGCGGTCGTCGTGGGCAGCGGCGGCGTCCTGGTCGAGCTGTTGCAGGATGTTGCGCTGTCCCTGCCGCCGCTGGACCTGTCTGCTGCCCGGGCGCAGATCGGCAAGACCCGGCTCGCAACGCTTCTGGCAGGTTATCGCGGCAGCGCCCGCGCCGACGAGGAAGCCTTGGCCGACCTGCTGGTCAAGGTTTCCGACATCGCGCAAGCCTATGAGGGGCTGATCGCAGGCCTGGACCTGAACCCTGTTGCCGTCATGGCTTCAGGTCAAGGCGTCCGGGTGCTGGACGCACTGCTGTTTCCCGCAGAAGCCGGACAGGAGGAAGGCGAATGATTTCCGTCCGCGCACTCAACAAGACCTATTCGACCCAAGACGGCAAGACGATCAACGCGCTGTCGAACATCGACCTGGAGATCAGGCAGGGCGAATTCGTGACTGTCGTCGGGCCAAGCGGATGCGGCAAGACGACCCTGCTGAAGATCCTGGCCGGAATCCTCAGAAAGTCCTCGGGCGAGATCCGGGTGAACGGCAACCCAATTGACAAGCCGAGCAGGCAGCTGGGTGTGGTTTTCCAGGAGCCGCTGTTGCTGCCTTGGCGCACGGTGATGGAAAACATCATGGTGCCAATCGAGGTGCAGAAGAAGGGCGTCGCCAACCACAAGGAGGCGGCCGAGCGGCTGATCGGCATCGTCGGACTAAGGGGGTTTGAGCAAAAGTATCCCAACGAGCTTTCCGGCGGGATGCAGCAACGCGTGGGCATCGCCCGCTCGCTGATCCATGACCCCGACTTCCTGCTGATGGACGAGCCCTTCGGGGCGCTGGATGCCATGACGCGTGAACAGATGAACCTCGATCTGCTCGACATTTGGAACAAGCGGAAGAAAACCGCGCTGCTGGTAACGCACAGCATATCGGAAGCCGTCTTCCTGGCCGATCGGATCGTGGTGATGAGTCCGCGGCCCGGCCGCATCGCCGAGGTAATAGAAGTCACGCTGCCCCGCCCCCGCACACTGGAAATGGTGAACTCCGAGGAATTTGGCCGCTACGTGGCCCGCGTTCGCCGCTATTTCGGATCGCAAGGACTGGATTCATGACCATGACGCAGGTTCAACCCGCCGCCATTGCCACGCCCCGCAGCAAAGGCCGGCTGCAGCGGATCACGCCGGAAACCTGGGTGTCGATCGGGATTTTCGTCGTCTTCGTCGGAGGGTGGGAGGCCATAGTCCGCATCTTGCAGGTGTCCCCGCTGGTCATTCCCGCGCCAAGCGCCATCGCTGGGGCACTGATCGACAGCCTTTCGACACCCAGCTTTTACTGGCACGCCGGCGTCACGCTTTGGGAAATCCTCGCGGGCTTCTTCATTGGCGCGGGGCTGGGGCTTGTGCTGGGTGTGCTGATCGGCCAGTGGAGGTTGCTGGAAAAGACTGTCTATCCTTACGTTGTTGCCTTCCAGACCGTGCCCAAGGTCGCCGTTGCGCCGCTGATTGTCATCTGGTTTGGCTATGGCATCACCTCCAAGATCGTCATCACCGCGATGATCGCCTTCTTTCCGGTTGTGGTGAACTGCATCGCGGGCATGGGGGCGGCCTCGCAGCAGCAGATCGACATGCTGCGGTCATTTACCGCCACCCGTTGGCAGATCTTCCGGATGATCAAGCTGCAATCGGCGCTGCCCTATATCTTCGCGGGTCTCGACGTCGCGATCATCCTGGCCGTGATCGGCGCCATTGTCGGCGAATTCATCGGCGCGCAGGCGGGACTGGGCTATCTGCTGCTGCAGCGCAACTTCTCTATGGATACGGCCGGAACCTTCGCGATCCTGATCGTCCTATCCCTGATCGGCATGGTCCTGCACCAAGTCATGAAGTTCTGCCGCCGAAAGATCGTGTTCTGGGTGAACGATGATCAGCGCCTGGCCACAGATCAAGCCTGAACAACAGACAAAAAACCAACAACAGGGGAAACTAATGCGAAACACAATCAGCTTGATGCGCCAGACATGCATCGCAGGCTTTACCGGGCTTTGCCTCAGCACCGCCCCCGTCGCTGCAACCGCCCAGACGCAGGAGGTCGAGATCGGGATTGGTGGCAGCAACTTCCTGAACCTGACCTATTACTACCTGCTCCTGCCCAAAGTCTTGGGCTACTGGGAGGAAGAAGGCTACGACGTAGACGTCTTTCCGATCAGTGGCTCGTCCGAAGCAGTCCAGCAGCTGTCGGTCAACAATCTGGATTTTGCCCAGGTCAATGCGAGCGTCATCGTCCAGTCCAACACACAGCATCAACTGCCGATCCGCTCGCTGGTGACCACCGGCGCCATCGATTGGGGAGTGGCTGTGCAGAAGGACGGCGACATCAAGTCGGTGGAGGACCTGAAAGGCAAGTCGATCGGCATCGTCAGTCTTTCCAGCGGCGGCATCCCGCTGCTCAACTCCCTGCTCCAACGCAATGGCATCGATCCCAAAAGCGACGTGACGCTCATCGCCACCGGCGTGGGTGCGCCGGCGATGATCGCCTTGCAGTCGGACAGGGTGCAGGCGCTGATGTATTGGGGGTCGGCGCTGGTTGGCTTCCAGCATGCGGGGCTGGAGATCGACGTCCTGCGTGATCCGGAATGGAAGGATTTTCCCGACTTCTCACTGGCTACCTCGCAAAAGACGATCGACGAAAAACCCGAAATGGTCGAGGCGATCGTGCGCGGCGTGGCCAAGGCGATGGTCTTCGCAGCCGCCAATCCCGACTGCGTGCGTCGCATCCAGTGGACGAACTTTCCCGATACCAAGCCCGCAAACCTGAGCGATGAAGAGGCAACGCGCCTGGACCTTGCGCTGCTGGATACGCAGCTCTCCGCCCAGAAGCGGGCGGTCGAGTTGAACCCTGACGGCTATATTGCGGCTTCCAGCGCCGATGCGCTGGGGAAATACCAAACCTTTCTCAAGGACACCGGTTTGATCGCGACCGAGGTCGATCCCACCAGCTTGGTGCCAGGCAACCCCGAAATCTGGGCCAAGGCCAATGATTTCGACCATGCGGCAATCGAGGAACAAGCCAAGGCCTGCAATTTCCCGGCCTGAGCAAGACCAGCCTCATGACACATCGCAGCATCCCGCCCCGGCGGGCGGGATACCTGCGTCTGAATTCTTGGAATGGAGAACGACATGGAACTGAATACCTTGAAGCTGGTCAAGGAGGATTGGCTGGCCACCCTGACACTGAACCGACCGGAAAAGATGAACGCGCTGAGCGAAGAGCTGCAGCTCGAGATGCAGAAGGTCCTGGACGACCTCGAAGAGGACATGGACATCCGCGTGGTCATCATCAACGGCGAGGGCCGCTGCTTCTCGGCCGGTTTTGATATCACCGGCACAGGCTCGGGCGAGGCGCCGGACGTGCAGCAATGGCGCGCCGGCGTGAAGCGCGAGAATGCGACCTGGTTCCGCATCTGGCGCTCGCGCTTGCCCTTTATCGCCGCTGTTCACAGCCACTGCCTGGGCGGTGCCTGTGAGCTGTCGATGGTCTGCGACATCACCATTGCCGCCGATGACGCCCAGTTCGGTGAGCCGGAAATCCAGTTCCAGTCGGCACCGCCCTTCCCGATCATGCCCTGGGTGTTGGGGATGAAGAAGACCAAGGAGCTGCTGCTGACTGGCGACCGTATCAACGCCGAGGAGGCCGAACGGATCGGCCTGGTCAACCGCGTCGTGCCGCGCGACCGGCTGATGGACGAAGCTCGCGCCTTCGCCCGGAAGATGGCGATGATCCCGCCACCCGCGATGCACCTGAACAAGACCGGGATCAATCGCGGATATGACATCCGCGGCTTCCAATCCACGATCGACTACGGCGCCGAGATCTTCGCCATGATCCTGTCCTCGGATTCGCAGGAGAAGCGCGACTTTGAAAAGATCGCCGCCGAAAAGGGTCTGCGCGAAGCCTTCAAATGGCGTGACGCGAAATTCGCTGGATGAGTGCCGCAGAAGAAGCATCCATGAAACCTTGCTCAGAGGTGCCAGTGCATCGGGCCATCGCCCATGCCCTTGGGCTTCATGGGATCAGGACGATGTTTGGGCTGATCGGCGACGCCAACCTCTTCATGGTGGACAGTTTCGTCCGCCATGAGGGTGGGCGGTTCCTTGCCGCCAACCACGAGGGCAGTGCAGTGCTGATGGCGCACGGCCATGCCCAGGCGCAGGGCAGGATCGGCGTTGCGACCATCACCCATGGAACGGGCCTGACCAATGCTGTGACTGCTCTGGTCGAGGCTGTGCGCTCGAGCACGTCCATGGTCGTTCTGTGTGGCGACACGCCCAAGGACAACCTCGAGCACCTCCAGCAGCTGGACCAGCCGCCAGTGATCACCGCGACGGGGGCAGGGCTCGTCTTGATGCGTGGGCCGAGGTTCGTCTACCAGGACATGGCCCGCGCCTTCTATCGGGCGATGATCGAGCGGCGGCCGATCGTGCTGAACATGCCAGTCGATCTGCAGTGGCAGGAGGCGCAGGATCAGCCCGTCGTCCTGCGTGTCCCCGACGAACGCGCCTTCATCCCGGCCAGTGACGATCTGGACGAGGCGGTCGGCATTATCGCGGCCGCTCACCGCCCGCTTGTGCTCGCAGGCCGGGGTGCGGCATCGGCCAAAGCGCGCGATGCGCTGATCCGGCTGGCCGCGCGCATCGGAGCGCCGCTTTCCACCACGTTGCGGGCAAGCGGTCTGTTCGCGGGCGATCCGTTCAATCTGGGCGTCTGCGGCACGGTTGCCACCGATGTTGCAACCGAAACCATCCTGGAAAGCGACTGCGTGATCGCCTTTGGGGCAGGGCTGAACTATTTCACTGCGGCACATGGCAGCCTCATGCAGAGCAAGCGTATCGTGCAGGTGGATATTTCCGCCGCTGCCATCGGCGCACGCACCCGCCCCACCATCGGCATCGTCGGCGACGCTGCGCGCACTGCCGATCGCATCGCAGCGCTGATGGATGAGGCCGAGCTGCCCGGGTCAGGCTGGCGCTCGCCGGACATGGCGCGCCGCATCGCCGATTGCCGCCTCGCGCCCCGTTTGCCGGGCTATCCCGAAGAATCCCTGAACGGCACTATAGATCTGCGTGAGGCACTGCTGCGGCTGGAACGCGCCGTTTCTCGGGAACGCAATGTCGCCGTCGATCTGGGTCGTTTCGTGGCCGAGGCGCTGCGCTGCTTTCCCGCGCCCGATCCAAGAGGGCTGATCCATTCGATCAGCTTCGGCTCCATCGGCTTGGGATTGCCGACGGCCATCGGCGCGGCCGTGGACAGCCAGCGCCCCACCGTGCTGATCTCAGGGGACGGCGGCTTCATGATGGGCGGGCTGACTGAGCTACACACCGCACGGCGCTGCGGGGTCAATCTGGTCATCATCATCTGCAGCGATGGAAGTTATGGCGCCGAACATGTGCAGTTCACGAACCGCAACATGGACCCCGCCATTTCGCTGTTCGACTGGCCGGATTTCCAGCAGGTTGCCGAGAGCATGGGAGTTCCTGGCCATACCGTGCGCAACCGGGCCGATCTCGAGATTGCGGCCCAAGCGGTCGAGGCCAATACCGGCGTAGTCCTGATCGACCTGAAATTGGACCCGGATCGCGTGCCGTGGAACTGAACGCCCGCGGCCAATTCGTAATAGAAGGGAAGGAAAACAGATGAGTGATAGCTTTCGCGCCGTGGTGATAGCGGATCAGGATGGGAAGCCACGCGCCGAGTTTCGCAACCTGACACTGGCTGAACTGCCCGATCACGACGTGCTGGTCGAGATCGCCTATTCGACGCTCAACTACAAGGACGGGCTGGCGATTTCCGGCAAGGGCCGCATCGCCCGCCGCCTGCCGATGGTGGCGGGGATCGACCTCGCCGGGACGGTGGTTGAAAGCCGTGCCCCCGAATGGAAGGCCGGTGACCAGGTCATTGTCAACGGCTGGGGTTTGTCGGAAACCGAATGGGGCGGCTACAGCCGGTTTCAGCGCCTGAAACCGCAATGGCTGACGCGTTTGCCCGCGACATTTTCGCTCATGCAGGCGATGGCGATCGGCACGGCGGGTTATACCGCGGCCCTTTGCGTCAATGCATTGGAGGATTGGGGCGCAATCCAGCCCGGCGCGGGCGAGGTGCTCGTGACGGGTGCGGCAGGAGGCGTCGGCTCCACTGCGGTCAGCCTGCTCAGCGCGGGCGGCTACAATGTTACCGCAGCCACCGGACGGCCCGAAACGCATGACTACTTGGCCAGCCTGGGCGCGTCGCAATTCGTCGACCGTGCCGACCTGGCGGAGAAAGGTGGCCCGCTCCAGAAAGAGCGGTGGACCGGGGCAGTGGATTCCGTCGGCTCGACCACGTTGGCGAATGTGCTGGCACAAACCGTCTACGGCGGCGCTGTGGCAGCCTGCGGCCTTGCGGGCGGTTTCGACCTGCCGACGACGGTCATGCCGCACATCCTACGCGGAGTGGCCCTGCTGGGGATCGACAGCGTCATGGCGCCGCAGGCCAAGCGGGATCGGGCCTGGGAGCTTCTTGCCCGGCGGCTGAACAAGGCGCATCTGGACAGCATTGCCCGACTGGAGCCCCTGACCGCACTACCGCAGCTGGCGAATGACATCGTATCGGGCAAGGTCCAAGGCCGAGTGATCATCGACGTGAACGCCTAGTTTTCCGGGATGTCTTTTGTTTTCCCTTTTAGGACTTTGTAACCGGTGAGCGGGCCGCAATGGAGGACTACCGATGCCACGGATCGACTTGGAAAATTTCATCACGGGAATTCCGAAAGCCGAGCTGCACATGCATCTGGAAGGCAGCATTGAAGCGGAGTTGATGTTCGAGCTGGCGCGCAGGAACAGCGTTGCCCTGCAATGGGACACGCCCGAGGCTCTGCGGGCGGCCTATCACTTCCAAGACCTGCAATCGTTTCTGGAAATCTTCTGGGCGGGCTGCGCCGTGCTGCGGCAGGAACAGGATTTCTACGACCTGACCATGGCCTACCTGCGCCGGGCGAGACAGGACAACGTGCGGCGGGCGGAGCTGTTTCTGGGCCTGCAGAGCTTTACGCTCAACGGCGTTTCGGTGAAGACAGTGATGGACGGTGTGCTCCGGGCGTTCGATGATGCGGCAAGGGAGCTTGGTGTCAGCGCCGCGCTGATGGTGATCGCTCAACGCCATCGTTCGGAGGAGGCCGCCTTCGCCCTGCTCGATGCAATCGAACCCTGGCTGCCGCGTATAGCAGCGATCGGGCTAGGCGGCCCCGAGCTTGGAAACCCGCCGTCAAAATTCGCGGAGTTCTTCCGAACCTGTAAGCAGCGTGGCTTGCGTGTGGTAATTCATGCCGGCGAGGAAGGCTCTGCGGCCTATGTGCGCGAGGCCTTACAGCTTGGCGCCGTCCGCATCGACCACGGCAATGCCTGCCTGGACGATCCGGACCTGGTGCAGGAGCTGGCCACTCAGGGTGTTCCGCTGACCGTCTGCCCGCTCTCGAACCTCAAGCTGCGGGTGGTCGCGGATCTGGACCGTCACCCGCTGAAGCGGCTGATGGACGCCGGTCTGATGGTGACAGTGAACTCCGACGACCCGTCTTATTTCGGCGGCTACATCGCCGAGAACCTGGTCGAATGCCAGCGGGCGCTGGATCTTTCGCCTGCCGACATCATCACGCTGGCCCGCAACAGCTTCATCGCCTCGTTCATGTCCGCCCATGAAAAGGCCGCCGCACTGGAGGAAATTGACCGTTACGTGCAGGAACACGCACGCGGCGCGGGATGACAAGAGTGCCTGCACTGCATGCTTCTGGCTGGTCGGGTGCGTCGGGCAGGCAACCTGATCTCAGACTACAAGAAAATCGAGACCGTCGGCGCCCATCATCCTCATCTCGAGGTCAAGGCCGCAGATCAATTAACCGAGGCAGTCCTAAAGTTCTTGGAACGGCGTAGCCCACGGTGAAGCCTGGAGGTTATCCGGACGATCATTCTCTACGCCTGAGTGAGTGCCCGGCAGAAACGGGGGCAAGCCAGCACACCTAACGGATCCTGGCTGCTCTTTGCGCAATTGCTCTAAGACCATGACAACCTGCCAAATCCCATCACACATCACGATAGCGAAAAAGGGAAAGCCATGACCCGAACAAGGGAAGAACTTCTGGACGAAGGGTGGCAGGACGTAAAGGACGGCACGTTTATCGATCACATGGGTTCGGTCTTTGCACGTGGGCTTGGTGAACTAGGGATCCTAACACAGCCATGTCACCAAAACTTAAGCGGTATTGTTCATGGAGGCGTCCTGATGACAGCGTTTGATCGAGTAATGGGGATGCTTCCGCGTAATTTGCGACCTGGCGAACAATTTCCGACTACAACAATGACGATTGAGTTTCTGCGACCAGTTAAGGTCGGTGAATTCATTCACCTGACGGCATCCATCACAAAAGCGGGGCCACGCGCCCTCTTTGTCCGCGGCATGGCCCGTGTCGGCGACCGCGATATTGGGGCCGCAAGCGCGGTGTTCATGGCGGTCACTTGATTCCCACTCCTCGCATCTGGCGAGATGCACCTTTGTGAGAACGGCAGTGAGAAATT
>NZ_NWMQ01000061.1:0-13201 GCF_002901215.1 Paracoccus sp. SY
GAGATCCCGACTGGCACAAATTCGGCTGCGCCCGTGCGGCTCAGGACGCGGTAGGTCATCGGCACCTCCGCCGGGATTGCCGCTGCCGCTGCCGCCCCGCGGGAACGAGACCGGCCGCTGCCCGGCACGGTGAACTTCACCGACCAGTTGGGCGTGGCCCGCGCGGACTCCACGGCATGGATGAAGTAAAAGCGCCGGTTGGTCTCGACCGCCAGGTTGGTGCTGACGCCCTCGAGCACGGGCTTGACGGTAAAGACGTTGGAGCCTTCAAGCTTCTCAACCTGAAAGGCCTCGCTGTCGCCAATGGCAATCGAGCGGATCGTCTCGCCATCCCCAAGCTCGACCAGAGTGACGTTCCGGACCCGGGTGTTGATGGTATAGACTTGCCCCTCCTGAAAGGTGGCATAGGTCAGGCGGCTGTCATTTCCGCCCGCACGAGGGCGGGCCTCGGCGTGGGACAGGGCGGGTAGGGAAAGCGCAAGCAGTACGCCGATTGTGGCGGAGCGGATCATGGCCGGGTCCCCATATCCTGAGCCTCAAAGCTTTCCGCCGTGACGCGGTAATCGGTGACGGTGAAGCCGAAGGGGTTCTCCCAGACGAGCTCCACCGCGCTCGCGGTCGTAGGCTCGAAGGCATAGCGGACCGTGGCATAGAATTTGCCAATCCGGTCCGGCTCGCCAGGCTTCTCGAGGCGCTTGGTGAAGCGGACCTGGGCGGTGTTCTCGGCAACCGGTGTGATCGACAGCACATCCACAATCACCTTGCCGCTCGATCCGTAGATCAGCGGCGGATAGTTTGGGTTCGCCTTGTCCCATTGTGCCTTCAGGGCCGCCTGCACGCGGGTCGCGGACATGCGGTAGACGCGCAAGATGCGGGCCTCGTTGTCGGCCTCGTCATAGGTCTCGCGGTTCTTGACATAGTTGTAGAGGAGCGACTGCTCGACAGCCACGCCTTGCTCGACACCGGCCGCCTCGATCCGGACCGCGCGCTCAGCCAGACCGGTGTCCTTGTCCACGATGGTCACGAACGCCTGTGTTTCCTTCAAGGGCAGCGTCAGCCCAGCAATGGCGACCCCGCCGAGGCCCACCAACACCCCGCCGATGGCCACACTCCAGGCCAGCCGCTCGCGCCGACGGAGCCCAAAGATCAGTTCGGTTTCCAGGATCGTCCTGCTGTCAGCCTCGCCGTCCTTCATGGACTTCTCCAGAACTCAGGCGCCTCATGCGCCGCTGTCACCCTTGCCCTGCATGATGTTGATGCCGCGCAGCTTGGCGCGCAGATCGGCACCCTTTTCCGCCCAGGATCGGTCCCGGGCACGAGCGGCAAGCATCGGGGTCTTGCCTGTGAGTGCGCCGGATACGAATGCTTCGCCACGTGTCTTGAGCGCCTCTCCTCCCCTGCGTATCCCGGCTCCGGTCGCAGTTGCAGGAAGCAGCACCGGACGCCCCACCAGCCGCACGGCCTCGGGAGCGAAGTTCGCGAGATTGAAGTTGCCGGTGATGTTGGCCGCCGCTGTAGGGATCGCCAGCAGGGCGAAGATGCCGACAAAGGCGACGCACAGAAAGCCAAGGATCATCGAGAAGTCCTCGACCTCAGCTTGGGGTGTAAACTGGGCCTCCGCCATCGATACGACAGCGCCGATCACGGCTGCCGCGGCAATCGGATACATTAGATAGCCTACGAACGAGGTCAGCCAGGCCTCGAAGAGGGACTTGGTGCGCTCGAACAGGGTGGCGATCATCGCCAATGGCGCGACGCCCAGCAGGAATGCGATCATGATCTTCGAGAAGCCGACGATCAGCACATAGGCTGCCATCAGGACCGACAGGATAATGAACAGGAACCCGGCGATCACGCCCCGGGCGATGGCACTTTGAGCCGCCGCGGCTCCGTCTGCGACATCCGACATCTGTACCGCAAACTTGTCCATGGCGGCCTCGGGTGTAGCCGCTCCGCCGTGGAAGAAGCTGAGAGCAAGATTGCCAGCGCCTGATGAGAGCGCATCATAGATCGCTCCGAAGTTTGCCCAGGAGCGGGCGAACAGGAAGACAAGCACAATCCGCGAGATGATCTGCCAAGTATCGCGCATGGAGAGCCGATAGGCGCCGAGCGCCATGTTAATGCCGACCAGAACAATCAGCAGCGTGGTTACGATCGTCAGCATCGGATCGAGTGCGTATGCTGTCGCGGTGAAGTATGTCTCGCCAACGTCGAGGACCGCTGCGTCCAGATCCCCAAGGATGGTTTCTACCAGGGCCATCAGTATTCTCCGCACATGGCGTCGACGATCTTGATTTGGCGCTCGTAGGCTTCATAGAGGCCGCGGGTGTGGTCCGGCGTAAGGACATCCACGTCCAGTTCCCTGCGCAAGCGATCCTCGAACCTGGCCACCCTTTCGTGTGGAATGATTTTTCCGGCACAGGTGCAGTCCTGTGTCGAGATCACATTGATCGTCGAAAGATAAACTGCGATGTCTCGATAGGCGCGCTTGCCTGGCCCCCCAGGCGACCGAACGTTCGACCGCATTTCCGGCGTTTTTTCACACGTCCGGTTCGGCTGGTTTTGTGCCGCGCTTGGCACCCGTTCAACACTGGACACATCCACATCGGGTGAAAGGTCGAGGCTCAGAAAATCTTCTTCCGCCGGCTTCTCCGCCTCGCTCATCTCGGCCTGTCGGTCCAAGAGTTCCTGCAGTTCCGCCTCCGGGAGGTCAGGAGGCGCTCCTGGCGTTTGCGCCAGTCCCATTGTGCCAAGGCCCAGGATCACCAGCCCGCTCAGTATCACCGTCCGTGTCATGGTCAGTCCTCCAGCTTCATGCGCAGGTACTTTTCCTCGTCGGCCGCGGTCGCTGCGTCCATGACTCCCATATTACCCTGACCGACCGTCTGGATCGCCTCCATTGACCAGACATTGGCAAGTGCGATGCCAAGCTCGGCAGTGACCCGCGTGTTGAGATCGATGGCTTCCTTCAGCCCCGCCGTGTCGGGAATGGTCTGCACGAGGCCATCGAGCCGTGTCAGGCTGTCGGTGGCCGCCTGCGCCGAGCTTTCCGCCGCCACGCTCATGAAGGCATTAACGTTGGCAGACTGCCCGATCCTTGCCGCTGTCTGGTCCTCGCTTCTGGCCAGCGTGTCGACGCCCTCCCGAGACAAGCCTGCGGTTGCAAAGGTGCCGTCCACATGACCTGTGACGGTGCGCCCGCTGCCCAGGATGTCGCCCGAGGACAGCACGCGGGTCCCGTCGCCCATGCGCGCGGCCTCAACCGAAGTGGTCAGGTCCGAAAACCCCGGCAGGATGTCCTCGAGGAAGCTGTCGGGATCGACACCGAGATCGGCCAGGGTGAGCCCATCGCGCAATGCGTCGATCTGGTCCTGCAGAAGCACGATCTGCTGAAGAAGTTGCGTGGTTTGTTCGTCAAGCTTGAGGTTCTGAGCGATCTGCTCCTTCAACTGCAGCTTTGCCTCGGTGAGCTGCTCGACGAGCTTGGCCAGGCTGGTCGCGTCGATGGTGGGCACGCCCTGTCCGGTAACGGGCAGGGCCAGGGCGCAGGAAAGGGCGCCGAGTGCGAACGCTTTCGAGATCCGTCTCATCCGTCGATCCTCATGTTCAGGTAATCCTCGTCCCGGGCATAGGCCTCAAGGAGCAGCGCGGTACGGGCGGCTTCGACCTTGCGCTCCACAGCCTGAAGCCGGGTCAGGATCACCGCCATGCGTGCCACCTCGGCGCGGGCATAGGTGTTCAGATCCATGGCGGCCTTCGCAGATCGGGTCGTCTCGACCTGCCGCAGGATGTCCTGCAGCCGGGTCATGGAGCCGTGCATCGTATTCGTGCTGACGGCCGCATATCCCAGGGCCGCGTCCGAGACGTTCGAGGTTTCGGCGATGGCCATGTCGCGTGGATCGAGCGTGCCGATGGCCTGCGGATTGCCACCCATGCGGCCCGCATAGCGATTGTAGTAACCGGTGATCCTCGCGACGTAGGTCCGGGTTTCCGCGTAGGGCGGGATGCCACCGTACTTCTGGACCGCACCTGGACCGGCATTGTAGGCGGCAAGCGCCAGCGGCATGGTCCCGAACATGCCGAGACCTTTCAGGAGATACCGCGCCCCGCCGTCGAGTTGCGTGCGGGGATCCTGGCGGCTGCCATCGTCTGGAATGCCCAGCTCGGCGAAGGTGCCGGGCATGATCTGAGTCAGCCCGAAGGCCCCGACAGGACTGCGAGCGCCGATGGAGAAGTTCGACTCCTGCTTGACGAGCGCCTGCAGCCAGCAGCGGAACTCGACCGCATCTATGCCCGCTCGCGCCAGGGCGGGGTGTCCGGCATGGGCCTGCGCGGTGTCGGAGATCATCTGCTCGATCGTGAGCGGCGCATCGCCCATGATGCGGGCGGCATAAGGGTTGTTGTCGGGGATGACGTAGATGTCGGTGGCTCCCGTGAACGCACCGTCGCCCGAGGTCCCGGCTTCCTCGAGACCCGGTACGAAGCGGGAGGTCTCAGACAGCAGATCGAGCGTCTCCTGCGCCGCCACCAGTTGATCGCCCCGCGCCGCGATCTGTCGGAGCCTTTCCTCGTTTTTGGCCTGTAGCTCCCCTGTCCTGACCACCTCCTCGCGCAGGCCAAGCACCTCAAGGGCAACCTTTTTCGCATCGATCACCGGCACGCCTTGCCCCGCCACGCCTGCGGGGATCACCACAAGGGCGATCAGGATGCAGGCGGGAGCGGAAACGCGGGCCTGCATCGCACGTCCTCCTACTTGCAGGAACTTGTGGCCACGAAGGCCATGCCCGACCAGCAGTTGGTCTTGCGGATCGGCGGGTCGCCGCAACCTGCAAGCAGGGTGGCGATGGCAGCCAGGAGCACAAGCCTAGGCATCGGGGGTCCTCCAGAAATGGGGCCGGCTGAAATAGTCCGCACCGAAGGCCCGGTGGCCTGCCTCGCCGCCGCCAAGTGCGGTCAGGAAGGGGCCGAGCGGCGAGAGATTGACATCCAGGATCGTGGAACCGTTACCGTGTCGCCACAGGGCCTGACGCTCGGCCGTGTGTCCCGTCAGGATGAAGTGCAGTTCGTTCTCGGTGAAGCCAAAGCCCTCATAGTCCGCAATGTCAGCAGCCCGGTTGGGAAAGATCATCTGGTTTGGCATGGCCTGGATGATCGAGCCTGAGTGGCTGTCGCGGATCTGGGACGGGAACTGCGTGAGCAGCACGACCACGACATTGAGCTTGCGCACCGTGACCAGCCACTTCGGCAGCCAGCGGGCGAAGAACGTATCGTCAAAGACGGTAGAGGCCTCGTCAATCACCAGAAGGGTCGGCTGCTTCTCCTCGAAAAGAAGCTCAAGGCGGCGGAAAATGTAGGACAGCACCGCCGTGCGTTCCGGAGCCATGGACAGGATCTCTGTCAGGTCGATCCCCGTCACGGGCGCAGTGAGATCGATCACGGGCTGATCGGTCTCCCCAAAGACCCAGGCATAGCGCCCTTCGGGGGCCCATTCGGCAAGCTTCATCGCCAGGTCGCGGTTATCCCCCACATCGCCGATCAGGTCTCCGAAATGGGCGAAGGTCCTGAGCGCTTCCGGAGCTACGCCGTTCTGGCGCACGGCGCCTTTTAGCGCCTCGGCCTGCTGCGGCGTGAGCTGGGGACCGTCGCGCTCGACCAGCCGGGCCAGCCAGTCCAAAAGCCAGGCCTTGCCCCGTGGTCCGCACTCCGTCAGAAGGGGATTGAGTCCGGTGGGCTGACCCGCGCGAATGGCCGCATACCGGCCGTCAAGCGCCGCGATCGCCATGCGCAGTGCCTGGTCCTTGTCAAAGAGGATCATCCGGGCACCCGTTCGCTGCGCCTGCGCGGCCAGAAACGCCATCAGCGAGGACTTGCCGCTGCCTGAGGGACCAAGAAACAGCGTGTGTCCAATGGTGGGCTCGGCCTCGGGATCGCCCGGCGCATGGAAGCTGAAGCGATGCGCCGCACCCGTTACTGTCTGAAACACCGTAACCGGCGTGCGCCAGGGCAGGGCCTCGGCCCGGGTGCCCGCACTCGCCATGTGGAAGGACGCCATGTCGGCGAAGTTGATTGACTTGGTGAGCGGGTTCCAGATCTCGTAGTCCCGGTTGCCGGGATGGGCCGCGAAGTAGGTGGCAGCCATCGTGTCATTGCAGCGCACGAGCTTCACCTTGGCCTGTTCCGCCACGCTGCGGACCTGGGACACCTTTGCCTCCAGCATGGCGGGGCTCCCGCCGAAGACCGTGATCGTCAGCTGGTGCTCGCCGAAGCCGCAGCGGCCGGACTCCACGTCGTCATAGGTTTGGTGCAGGTCAGCGGCGATGGAGCCGACCAGATCGCCCGCGGCCTCCATCTGCTGGATGCGACGCTTGGCCAGTTCGCTGATCTTGCCCATGGCGACGGGCGTATAGGAATGCGAGATCACCGTGTCGGTGCCGGCATCAAGGGCGTCGAGCATGCCCGGCCAGGTCTGCTGGGCATTGCGCCAGACCGACAGGACGGCCGCATAGCGCGGCGCGTCAAAGCCGTCGCGGAACTCGGCCACCGGCCCCTTGAAGTGGATCGACAGCAGCGAGACGTCCTCGGCAATCAGCGTGTGCAGCCCGCGATACTCGGGCCGGTAAAGTCCGGTGCTGATGGCCGCATAAAAGCCGAGCAGCGTGCCGTCGCTGATCCTGAGGCGATGGGCCTTGAGCGGCAGGCTGGTTTCCAGGATCGAGACGACCTCGCGGAGTTCGTGCAGGCGTTCGGCGGTGTTGCGGTCGAGAAGCCGCCCGGCGGCCTTTGCGAAGAACGGCACCTTGAGCGGCACCCGCTTGTTGCGCACCACTGTCAGCACCAGCATGAACTCGCGCAAGGCGCGGCCGGACAGATGGCCGCGCCACGCCATCTCCACGTCCTGCGCGAAGCCCTCACCATAGAGGGGCTTCAGCCCGAAGGCAGCGGGCCGCATCAGCCGGTGGACGTAGAAGGTGAACCGGTCATCAAGCCCGTCCAGGATAGCGGCAAAGCTGCGGGCCAGATCGAGGATGTCCCGGTCGGAGGCGGTGATTCCGTCGATGCCGCCGATCTCCAGGCTCATCATCAGCGCGTTCTCGCGCGTGCGCACCGTGTGATCGTCGACTTCGAGCGCGTAGGGCATCTCCGCATAGACCTGCGGCGATCTCGGCAGATGGCGCCGCGCGCGTTCGCTGACCGGGAGAGATCGGGCGCTAAACATAGTGGCGGCCCAACCTTCGTTTCCTTCGCGACAAAGGCGGCGGGGTCTTCCTCATCACCACTGCCACCGCCTTGTGGCCGTTCGGGTTCATTGCGGTGATCAGGCGGGCGAGGCCGTACCAGAGTGGTGCGCTCAGCAGCCACGACGCGGCCTTGGTCCAGATGAAGGGCAGCATGACAAGCGCGCCAACCGCCATTGTGTAGGGCATTGGCAGGCCCAGGAGCCTGGCCTGGCGCGACAGCCCGAGAATGACGGCATGGCGCTCCATCAGCTGAAGACCGCCTTCAGGTCCGCCACAAAGCCCGGCGCGCCGAAGACCAGAAAGGCGCCGACGGCAATCATCAGCACCCACATCCAGCTGATCTTGTTGAAGGCGGCTGCAAAGCCTGCCAGCACCAGGGCCACCGTGAAGAAGACGGTGGCGATGTTGCCGCGGATCCAGGCGACAAAGTCGTTGCCGACCGTATCGGCTTTCGTGAAGTCCACGCCCGATTGCGCCAAGGCGTCGCCGGAAACGGCAGTTACAAGGATGGCGGCGAGGAGGGCGGGCATCAGTAAGCGACTCGGAGCCATGATGGTGGCCTTTCCTAGTTTCGGAGGAGGCGGTCTCGTTCCGCCAGCACGCGGATCACGTAGTCACGGGTTTCTCGGTAGGGTGGGACGCCACGGTAGCGTTCGACGGCGCCAGGCCCGGCATTGTAGGCAGCAAGCGCCAGCAACGGTGAGCGGAACACCTGCAGCTGCAGAAGCAGGTAGCGGGCGCCGCCGTCGAGGTTCTGCATCGGATCGTGCGGGTTCACGCCGAGCCTTGCGGCCGTACCGGGCATCAGCTGCGCGTAGCCGATGGCACCTTTGTGACTCTCCGCATGGGGATTGAAGCGTGACTCCTGCCAGACCAGGGCTTGGAACAGCGCCGCCCACTCTCGCGGCGAGATATCGTTCTGCGAGAGGGCAGGGTGATGCTGGTAACGGAGCGCCACTGTTCGCGTGGCAGCGATGCCGGTCGCGCGGCGGCCGGAGCCTGGCTGGTCAGATAGTGATGCATCCAGAGGCGCCAAAAACATCATGGCGTGGCCAGAGTTGGCCGCCCCCTTATCAACCGCCACACCTTCTCGTGCTTGCAAGTTGATGCGACGACCGTCAGCATCGAAGTGCTGCACGGAACTGGAACCCCTTATACCAATCTGCCTTCCGCTTGCGTCAAAGCGCAGAACATCGGCTGCGGCAGGTAAGACAGATCCGATCAGGCTGATTAAGATCGCAGTTTTGACAGAACCATGCTGTCGTCGTTTGAACGAAGTTGCCGTTTCCACGACAAGGCTCCAAACGAATATTCTGCGGTCTGGACGATAAGCAATCCGAAGCGCGGATGCGGGTGACGCGTCTTGTTTGCCTGAGTTAGAGCCGCGCCACCATAGTGACGCCTTTGGCACCGGGAATAACCGTGGCGGTGATCCCCAGATCCGTCTGAGCGTTGAACAGCCCGGTGGTGGTCTTGATCTCCTTGTACGCGTAATCTGACGGATCAAGCTTACGTCCAGATTGCTCAGCCCGCCGTCGTTCACGGTAAAGGTCTCTCTGAGCAACGACCACACCAAAGCGGCCGGTTTCTGGCTCGAAGGCCACCAGGTACCAAGAGCCTCGGACCGTGTTTTGTGCTGGGACAGGGTCTTCGGCACAAACAACGTGAAGTTCCCAGCCGTCCAGGAGTTTTTCCCTACACATGTCAACGGTGAGCACCTCGTTGCTAACCTGGACTTGGTTGGTCATGCGACGCGCTCCACAAAGCAGTCTGACGCGTCTACGCCAGACTATCAAAATACGTATTCACCGTGCAAGTAGGTAAAATGGAGATTCTCACCTTCCTTGCCGAGTGTCTGTTATCCGTGTTGTCCGAGAATCTTCAAGCTACAGCAACTCCACAAGCCTGATCGTTTAAAACTGGACTTCGCTTACATTTGAGCATCTTGAAGCCAAAAAGATTTTGCTCAGTCGAACCTGTTCGTGGCGACCTGACGATGCCCGCTCCGTGACTACTGGTGACCCACCCCCGCTTACTGCCATCGGCGGCCCTTGCCCGGCTCGGATACCGCGCGTCGTGCCTGTCCAGACGAAAGTGTCTGCCGCCGGCACTGCCCTACGGCAGATATACCGATAAACAGGCGGAGCATCGATGCGCATCTCCGACCCGACTACCATTGCCACCGGTTCTCCGTGCTCACTATGACGGAAGTGACTTGGACAAGAAGAGGAAACTCCAGACCGTTCAAGGCCGCCGACGGAGCAACGCCCTTAATCTCAGTCCGGATAGAATGACATATGGGGGGATTGATAGGGAATAGTGGCCACAGTTTGCTTCCAGGACATCCAGCTTGGCTCCGGCGTCATTCAGCCGGTCGACAAACCGTTTGGACAGTTCCGGCAAGACGACCTTGTCTCTCAGGGCCAGAACAACCAAAATGTCCAAGTCTGGCCGAGCAAGCCGATCAGTGTAGTTTTCCAGGTTTACTGGGCCCCAAGCCCTGTTTAAATCGGGTAATTTGATCGCCGGCTCCAAGCTGGCCCGGATCGATTGGGTTGCACGGCCAGTCCAAACCATGTCGGCAAGGCTTCCCGCCGTCAAAAACAACGCAGCCTTTCTGACAGTCGGATCATGGGCTGCGATCAGTCCAGCGACCCAAGATCCTAGACTTATGCCGAGTACAGAAATCTCTTTGTAGCCTTCAGCCCTGAGCCACCGTATGAGTTTCCGGCCATCCAGCACTCCTTGACGTACGGACCGGATCGTTCTGCCGAGATTTGCGCTCAGCATATAGTCAGCATGTGAGGAGCCCGGACGCTTACGCTCCAGGTGATAGGGTAATGCGATCTCAACAACCGTGATGTCTTGCCGGGCAAATGACTTTGCCAGCAGATCATTCCGGGAGCGCGCATTCCAGTGATGAAACACGACCAAAGCGTGATCAAAAGATCTGCCCTTCGTTATTCGAGCAAAAACTCTATTATTCTCGTCAGTCTCTGTGGATATATCTGAAGGAAAGCTGATCCACCCCTTTCTGGCTTCGAACGATAACTCGGATCCAATCGGTTCATCGAAGTACGAAGGATCCGCAACGGCGCGATCTGCAAGATCACAAAAGTCTGCAATGCTTGCGACATTGCCCGCCCCTGGAAAGGCCAGTTCGGCAGCAAGGACGACGTCCGTTACCTTCTTTCCTTCGTCTCCGCGCTGCGCTCGCCGTTCATCCCAACGATCAAGCCACTTGTAGAACACCTGGATTATCCTCTCGCTCACCTTCCATACCGGAAGCCGGGATCAATCAAACTGTATATCGCGAGCAGCCCACCGAGGCTTAGCAAAACGGAGAAGCCCGCAAAGACATCAATGAGCAGGTAGTTGGCCACGAGTAACCCCACGACCCCAAACATCATCCCCCACGGCAGACTAGACTGACCGGAGTAATCGTGTAGCCGTTTTTCATGTGGCTGCTCAGCAGCATTTATCGCTTTTGCTTGTGCGCACATCCAGCGGACTCGAGCGGCACCATGCAGGAAGACTGTACATGTCGTCAGGACGACGAGAAGGCTGCTATAAAGCGTGGGTCTACTGTAAGGCAGGCGATCAAGGACTACGTGTCGTCCGCTCAAGACCGTCATCAAGTCGTCAACTAACCACGACACGATCGTTTCTGCTCGCGATAGCATGAACATGTTTTGAAGCCTCATGCAGATCGCAATAAGGAGCCCCAAAATTGTACAACGAAATATTCCCAGCATTACTCTGAAAGAAGCTTCATTGATCTCTTTCCGGCGCTCGGCATAGGACCAGAGTTCTGGCGCCTGTCCGATCTTTGACAGGTCATCGACCAGTGTAAAAAGTAAAATCAAACCCGCAAAAAAGATAAAGAAGCAGATACCCATATAGAGGTACGCAGCGCCTGTGAATACGACGGCTTCCGGCACCGAGATAACGTCTGGATGGAAAATTGCAATACGCCCCCAGTCCACACCAAAGTTGCCTGGATCGCTCGTCAGCAGTGGGACCAAGCACTCGTTGATCCATTGCACTACAGAGGCAATGGGCAAACAGACAAAAAGACTTGCCCAGTATGGATAAGAATAATCTTCAACGCGGCGTATCCAGTCACGGGTACACTGGTCTTTTCGTCCCAGTGTAAACTTCACGCGCCCTTCCTTTTTCCAATAGGCGATCAAATCACCCGCAAACATCAGATAAAGGGGAAGGATCACCAAGAAGAGAATTGTCCAATTCGGCGCCCACAAAAACCCCACCTGCTTGGTCGCTTCGTTCGGATGGGCGTAGAAAACGCTGTGGATGTCGACAACGTACGACATGAAGCCCAGTGCCACGGCGCCCGCGAACACCGTTGCCGGCAAATCCAGCAAGGATCGGCTACTGAAGAGTGCCTCGGATCGACTTGCCAGACTGAAGTGCCGAGACGATCCAGCAGGGGTGTTCTCGCTTGATGTCTCTGGCGGCAGGGCTGCCTCGTTACGGGAGGACGCAGGTGGGGCCACATCTGTGTTCTCCAACGCACCGGGTTCTTCTGCGCCGGTCTGCTTCCGTCTCTTGGCTGTCAGCCGTGATTGTGCCGTGCTGAGTTCCACCTGCCAATCGCCGGTCGCGACCGGATCATCACAACCTAAAACTCTCGCCAGCCACCGAATGTTGGTAGGGCTGATGCCCCTGTCGTTCTCCTGAAACCAAAGCTGCACCGTTCTCAGGTCCACCCCGGCTCGATTGCCCTCGATCTGAGAAATTGCTTCTGCAAGAAGTTCGGGCGTCCATGGGCCAGGGGGAAACCCATCTTTGTCCGCTGGCCGACCCGCACCTGTGGCAGCTATTCGGGCGAAGAGCTCCTTGAAGTCACTCCCGTCCTTCGGGGGTGGCAGAAAAAACTTACTGTTCTTTGTCAGCGGACTGGCGGGTTCCATTTCGTTTTGTTTCGCCTGGCTTCGTATCCTCTCGTGACTTCTTCCCTTATGGAAGCACAGCTACTGGGGGTGCAGAAAGGGTTTTGTCAGTTCGATGGCGAACAAGACCTGACACAAGCCACTCTTTTGCGGGCGAGATATTGCCCACTGGGCGGAGGAATAGATGATGCATCAAGATCAGACGACGAAACGGGAAGCGATCCTCACGGAAACGGTTGTCGAGGGTCAGACAACCCGTGGGCTTTATCGCTGGAACACGGGTGAGCTTTCCCAGATTTCTGTTCCCGAGAACTTCTTCTTCGATCCTTCGAAGGCCATCCGTCCGCGGACGTACTCGCAATCGCCGGTTGCCACATAGACACAGGTGGAGTAATCATGATACCGATCTGCAGTGCAGATAGGTGTAATGATATGGATTGCTGGCACATACGCAACATCGTCACGGCCGGGATGATTGTCGCAGTCCCGGCGCTCACGCCCTCTTCTGCCCTCGCCTATCCTATCGATTGCGCCATCTTGCTCTGCATGGCTGGCGGTTTTCCGGCATCGGCCGAATGCTCGGCCGCCAAAGCCGAGGTCATCCGTCGCATCACCCCCTGGCCCATCGAGCCGCCGTTGCAACTCTGGCGATGTCCCATGGGGAGCAGTCCCGGCCTGCCGGTTGATGGCGAGAAGAACTTGTCGCCGGACATCGCAGCATACCGTGACGCGATCGAGGTCTGGCATCTTGCCAAGTCCGTGACGAGCGGCAGTGGAGGGCGAGACATGTATCTGAATACTGTGCGAGGCACCTACGATGCGTCTGGTCGCCTTGTGCGGCAAAGCGTTAGCGAGGAGGACTGGCCTGCATGGCTGGATCCCGCCGTTCGGGCCAGAACCGGGAGCACGCTGTTGAGTGAGTACGGTCCAAGCTTTCGGGCCGTCGTGCTGCGCATGCAGGATTACACCGGTGCATACTCCACGGAATGGGTCAGCTACTGATGCCTGTACCAGCCGTTGAGCAGTTCACGACGAAAAGAAGGGACAACG
>NZ_NWMQ01000062.1:0-11974 GCF_002901215.1 Paracoccus sp. SY
AATCCCCAACTTGCAAGGGGAAAAAGCAGCATCACAAATTTTTCCGATCTTCGGACCGCGGGCCTGACTCGGTTGCCAGGGCGGCGAGGTGGGAGGGCGTGATGACCAGCAATGAAACAGCCTGGACGCTGCGCAGCCGGCCGATATGGCGGATTGCGGCGTGACGGCTTTCTTGATCCCCGCAACATCGTGTATCGGTTCATCCCGGCCGGGGACGTGACTGCCGCTGGCCAAGACAGGATGGCCTTATGTGCCAACGGGAATTGATGAGATGGCGCTTCTGCTGGGAATCGACAACGGTCTGACCGTGACAAAGGCGGTGATCTTCGACGAAGCCGGGCGGGTGCTTGCCACTGCCCGGCGCCGTGTCGCGCAGGCCATGCCGCAGCCGCGGCACGTCGAGCGCGACATGGACGAGCTGTGGTCCCAGACAGCCGCTGCCATTGCCGAGACCGTTTCCACCTGCGGACGACCCGCCTCCGAAATCGTTGCGGTCGCTGCCACGGCCCATGGAGACGGACTCTATCTGCTGGACCGGGATGCGCGGCCTTTGGGACCGGGAATCCTGTCGCTGGACAGCCGTGCGGGCGATCTGGCCGACGAATGGCTGCGCGACGGAACCGCTGAAGCAGCCTTGGACCGGACCGGCCAGACGCCTCATGCTTCTGCTCCGTCGGCCATCCTGGCCTGGATCCGCGACAATGATCCCGCACGGTTCGGCAGGATCCGCCATGTCCTTGCCTGCAAGGACTGGCTGACCTATCGCCTGACCGGCCGGATAGGCACCGACCTGACCGAGGCCAGCACCTCGTTCACCGATGTCCGCACACAGCATTTTGCCCCGGACATCCTTTCCCTCTTTGGCCTTGCCGCCCTGTCGGATGCATTGCCTTCGATCGCCTTGCCCAATGAGGTGATCGGCGGCATCAGCGCAGCCGCTGCCGCCGTGACAGGGCTCCGCGAGGGGACGCCTGTCGTTGCCGGACTGCATGACGTGACCGCCTCGGCCCTGGGGGCAGGGGGGTATGCCGCAGGCACCGTGGCCGTGGTCGCGGGCACCTATTCCATCAACGAGACCGTCACCTTGCAGCCGCGCGTCGATGGGCGATGGTTCTGCCGCAACGGGCTGCGGCAGGGTGAATGGAACGCGATGTCGATCTCGCCGGCCTCGGCCGCGAACTATGACTGGTTTCTGGATCGGCTTTGCGGCAGCGAGCGTCGTGCGGCCGAAGCGCAGGGCCGAACCTTCCATGCCGAGATCATCTCCGAGATCGAGGCCGCGATGGCCCAGCCTTCATCGGTGATCTTCCACCCGTTCCTGTTCGGATCGCCGCATGGCCCCCATGCCAGTGCCGGGTTCCTGGGGCTGCACGGCTGGCACGAGCGCGGCCAGATGCTGCGGGCCGTGGTCGAGGGGATCGCCTTCAACCACCGCCACCACGTCGATGCCCTGCTCGACGGCTTTGCACCCGATGCCGTGCGGCTGACGGGCGGGATCTCTCGCAGCCCGGTCTTTGCGCAGCTTTTTGCGGATGCCTTGGGCATGCCCGTCAGCGTGAGCGACACCGAGGAGGCGGCTGCCTGGGGTGCTGCCCTGTGCGCGGGATCGGGCGTCGGCCTGTTCGACAGCCCCCGTCACGATCCGCGCGACCTGGCGCGATTGACGACCACCTATCGACCCGACCCGCAACGGAGCGCGGATCTGTCGCGCCGCTATCAGGTCTTTACCGAACTTGTTGACGCGCTGTCCCCGGTCTGGCCACGCATCGAGGCGCTTTCAAGGACATGACATGACCCATATCCAGAACATCGACGTCCTTATCCTTGGGGCGGGGATCAACGGCGCCGGGCTGTTCCGCGACCTTTGCGAACAGGGACTGACCTGCGTCATCGCCGACAAGGGCGATTTCGGCGGCGGCACCTCGGCCGCGCCGTCGCGGCTGATCCATGGCGGCATAAAGTATCTGGAAACCGGCGAGCTGCGGCTGGTCGCGCAATCAACGCTGGAGCGGAACCTGCTTCTGAAGAATGCCCCCCATCTGGTGCGCCCGCTGCCGACGGTGATCCCGATCTTCTCGTGGTTCAAGGGTGCCACGGCAGCCCTGCGGACGCTTCTGGGATCCACCACGGCGCCGCGCAGCCGGGGGGCCGTGCTGATGAAGACCGGCTTGGCGATGTATGACTTCTATGGCCGTCGCCACCGGGTCATGCCGCGCCACCAGCTTTGGTCGCGCAAGAAAACCCTGCGGGAGATTCCGCCGATCACCCCCCGGATCGTCGCGGCAGGGCAGTATTACGACGCCTGTGTCACCTTGCCCGAACGGCTGGTTTGGGAACTGCTGGCCGAGGGGATGCGCGCCAATCCGGCATCGCAGGCCTGGAACCATGCCCTGCTGGAAGCGACCGACGGGGATACGGTGCGTCTGGCGACGGGGCAGGGGCAGCAGGTGCTGCGCCCCCGGCTGGTGGTCAACGCCGCGGGGCCGTGGATCGACCGGGTGAATGCGGCACTCGGGTCGCCATCCAGGCTGATCGGCGGCACGAAGGGCTCGCATATCCTGCTGGACCATCCCGAACTGATCGCCACCCTGAAGGGCCGGATGATCTATTTCGAGGCCGACGACGGCCGGATCTGCCTTGTTTACGATTACCTTGGACGGGCGCTTGTCGGTTCGACGGATACCCGCGACGACGATCCCGACAATGTCGTCTGCAACGATGCCGAGATCGACTATTTCCTTGGCGCGTTGCGAAGCCTGCTGCCCGGCCTTGCCTTCGATCGGGACCAGATCGTCTATACCTATTCCGGCATCCGGCCCTTGCCGGCATCCGATGCGTCAAACCCCGGTCTGATCAGCCGCGACCATTCTGCCCCCGTTGCCGAGCCAACCGGCACGAGACACTGGCCGATCATCTCGCTTGTCGGGGGGAAGTGGACGACATTCCGGGGCTTTGCAGAGGAAGTGGCCGATGTGATCCTGTCCCGTCTGGGCGAGACGCGGAAAAAGGATACCAGGCTTGCCCCAATCGGGGGCGGGCGGGACTATCCCCAGGATCAGCAGGGCTGGATCCGGCAAGTTGTCGCCGCAAGCGGGTCGGAACCCGCGCGCGCGGCGACACTGCTGGCGCGCTATGGCACCACCGCGGCATCGATACTGGTCGCTGAGGGCAGGAACCCGATGATGCTGCAGGATGCCGATTATTCCCTTCCAGAGCTGGACTGGCTGGCACGCAATGAACGCGTTCAACACCTGTCCGATCTGGTCATGCGGCGAACTGCGCTTGCCATCACCGGCCATTTGTCAGGGCGCGATCTGAACAGCATCGCGCAGGTCTGCGCGAGGGCGCTGAACTGGAGCGATGCACAGATCGAACAGGAATTGCAGGATACCCGGACGATGCTGGCCAGCCGGCACGGGGTGCGGCTGTCATAGGCGCGGCCCATCCGCTGCGGGCAGATCACGCCGGATGCCCTGACGATGCCGGGGACGTTCCCGACCCGACAGTCTCTCCGTGCAATGGCGCCGCAGACCTATAGGGAAGCCGTGGGAAGATCAGCGAACCAAGGACGCCTAGGATCGTGCCGACCGGGGTTTCATAGGCGCGCAACAGGAAGGCCCGGCTGTGGGACAGCTTGATACGCGTCATCGGAAGCTTGGTGCGCTTGTCGGCCAGATGCCTGTGGTCTTCGCCCGGTCAGGCTGCGCCCTGTTGCCCTCGCCGCGACACTTCTACCTTGCGCAGCCAAGGACATCTCAACTTGCTTGCAACCTGTTCTTATTACAGTGGAAGTCCGGCCTCCGCCGCATCTCGCGGCACTGCTTCAAGGGCGCGACAACAAGCCGGCACGGAGCCAAATCGGCCCAGGGGTTGCATAGAAAGCCTGTCACGTTATGGTGCGCGGCGGTGATCTTCTGATCCCTCGAGAGCATCGGCGATATCTTTTGCGATGCCCTTCGTTGGTTCGCAGCCTTTCGGCACATGCGGAGCAACCTGAAAAATACGCGGTTCATCAGGTGCGGCCGGGCCTCCGGTCGATTGCGCCTGCACTGGTCCGTGCGATCGCAACAACTGGCAAAGGTGCTATGCAGATCCAGCAATTGGGAACACCGCTCACCCTTCTTCTTCTGACCCTCTTTTTCGGCGTTACATTCCTCATCACCCTCTCGATTGGACGAAAGCAGGAGAATGCCGACCATTACATGACTGCAGGCAACCGTGTTGCCTTCGGTATCTCGGCGGCCTCCATGACCGCCACCTGGATCTGGGCATCCTCTCTCTACGCTTCCGCGACAGCGGGCTATACCTACGGGATTTCGGGCCCGATCCACTACGGGCTTTGGGGGGCCCTGATGATCCTGTTCATCTATCCCTTCGGGCGCCGCATCCGCAGCCTTGCGCCGCGCGCCCATACCCTGGCCGAGATCCTGCATGTGCGTCACGGCCGGTCGAGTCAGCTGATCCTTGCGGGATCGAACATCCTCGGCAGCCTTCTCAGCCTCACCTCGAACTTCATCGCCGGCGGCGCGCTGATCGCGATGCTGTCGCCCTTGTCCTTCTCGACCGGGATCCTGCTGATCGCGATGGGCGTGCTGCTTTATACCCTGTGGTCGGGCATCCGTGCCTCGATCCTGACCGACTTCGTGCAGGTCTGCGCAATGCTGGGGGCGGTGGTCATCATCGTGCCTGCCGTGTTCTTTGCCGCGGGCGGTCCGGCGATCTTCGAGACAGGAGCCGTGAACCTGACCCCGCAGCAGCAAAGCTTCTTCTCATCGGACGCCTTCCTGAACCAGGGCGCGCCCTATATCGCCGCGGTCCTGGCCTATGCCATCGGTAACCAGACCATCGCGCAGCGCCTGTTCGCCGTCCGCCAGGACAAGATCAAGCAGACCTTCGTGACCGCAACCATAGGCTATGGCGCCACGGTGATCGGCGTCGGGATGCTGGGGGTTCTGGCCCTTTATCTTGGCCTCGAGCCCATGGATGGCGACGTCAACAACCTCATCCCCCAGCTGGCTGCATCCTATCTGGGCGTGGGTTTTCTGTGCCTGTTCTTCATCATGGTGGTCGGTTCCATGGCCTCGACGGCCGACAGCGACCTGTCGGCGCTATCGTCGATCGTGATGACCGACATCTATGGCCGCAACATCGCCCAACCCGGCAGCGCAAACCCGAAACTCATGCTTCTGATCGGCCGGATCACGATGATCGTGGCCACGGGTGCTGCGACGTATATTGCCTCGAACCGGCTCAACATCCTGGAATTGCTGGTCCTTGTGGGTGCGATCTGGGGCGCGCTTGTTTTCCCGGTCATTGCCAGCTTCTACTGGGGCAGGGTGACCAACAAGGCTTTCACCATCGCGGTGCTGGCGGCCTTGGCCGTCTTCTTCCCTGTACGCTTCGGCTGGGTCACGCTTAGTGGGCCGGTCGCAACGGTGTCCGACTTCTTCGCCGTCATCGGCGTGGGGGTGATCGCCGGGCTCATGTCATTTGGCTTTTTCGGCCTGCGAGCCGGGATCGCGACAGCATTCGTCGCAGCGCTTGCCGTCCTGCCCTTAGGCATGGGTTTCCTGCACCAGTATCCGGTTCTGACCGCCTCGCTGCTGGCCTATGCGGTCAGCACCGTGCTGTGTGTCGCAATCTCTCTGGCCGGGCGCGAACGGTTCGACTTCGCCCGCATCGCGGCCGAAACCGGCCGCTTCGACGAATCCCAAGCTGCAACCTGAGGAGGCTTTCGTGCCCACCATCTTTCTGACCCTTTATCTGCTGGTATGGCCAGTGATTGTTTTCGCCGTGCTCGCCGTCATTTCGCGCGCTTTCCTGGGAGAAATGCTCGAGGCGCGAAAAGAAGGCCGGACGATGATCTAGGCGTGATGGAAAAGGTTCCGGCTCAAGGCGCGCATCCCACATCCGGCGTCATGCGCCTGCTGAAGCCGATGCAGGGCCGAACTCGGCTCAGGGCTGGAACCTTCAAGGAATCGAGGCAGCTATCCTGTTGCAATGGTGTTCCTTTCCCGGCCGGGGCGGCACGGCGGATATGCCGCCGAGAGCCGTCATGGCTCAAGGGCCCGATCCAGGGTGAGAAGGGTCAGCAAACAGTCGGTGAACTGTTTGCCCGATGGGCGCCAAGCGGTTCACCACGATCTGTCGCGCCCCTGGGGGATGCGTTCTTCGTCTGACTGTCGGCCAAGCAATGATTGATCGCAGACAATGCGTCTTATAAGACGCAAGGGAACCTTTTCCTCGATCATCAGCTTACATCTCATGACTTTCACCTCTCGGCCGGGTCAGCATTTGTTGTCGGCTGCGGTCAGCACAGCGAGCGACCTCGCGGCCGAAACGGGCGAGCTGCCCCGTCTCAAGGATGTTGCCAAGAGGTTGGGGATCGAAAGGAAAACGCTGAAAGCTGTCATCCCTGATCGGGATTGCCTTCTTGGAGCCATGGCTGATGTAGCGCTGCAACGGCTTCTGCATACGATTATTCATCGTATCGCCAATTGTTCGTCCTCCTCGCCCGTCTGCCAGCTGGAGGAGACGGCCGTTGCATATATCGAATGGGCCCGGCTTCACTCTCACGAATTCCGGATTATCGCGAAGATACCTGTCGAACTGTGGGAGAAGAATCCTCACCTGCGCCGATACGAGCAGTCGATCCACGACCTTGTCGCCAAACTCCTCCAGCGCGCACAGCAGGATGGATATCTGGATCAGGATGAAGATCTGGCTGAACTACGCGCCATGCTTCATACATATGTCTTCGGGATCATTACTAAGATGATGCTGGGTGACCTGACCCGCTGGTCGCCGGGCCTCAGTGACCAGGATGCAGCCTTGACCGCGATACGCTTGTTCATTGCAAGGTTGTTCAAGCAGGTATCCACATCGCCAGATACCCTTCCTCCAGCACCAGAAGCGCCCCCCAAGCCTGAGCGGTAGGCAGTTCACCGACCTCAGCATCCGAGGGTGGCGGCCTTCGGTGCGCGTGCGGGTCCAGGAACCACCGGCTGTCCCTAGGGGGGCAGCAGGCTTGACCGCATCGGGATGGATCGCGGTGACGGCGAAACGGCCCCGAACCGATCCGGCACCGCAGCTTTGGCGTCGATCACGCAGACTGCATGCGATCCGGCGGCCCGATCCCATGCCGATCATGATTCCCGGGAACATCCCGCCGCGCCCGCCGTTCAAAGGCGAATGACGGCAAAGGGATCGCGAATGGGCGGCCGGAGGACACGGATCAGCGGCTCCACGGTGGTCATCACCGGAGCATCCAGCGGCATTGGGCAGGCCACCGCCGAAGCCTTCGCCCGGCAAGGCGCCTGCCTTGTCGTCGTCGCGCGGGACCGCGACACGATCGAGGCGGTGGCGCAGGACTGCCGTGACCTGGGGGCAAGGGCCATCGCCATCGCGGCCGACGTCACCGACGCCTCCGCCATGGCAGAGGTCGCCCGCGAGGCCGTGGGGTTCGGCGGTACGATCCATGTCTGGGTCAGCAATGTCGGGACCGGGGCCGTGGGCGCCTTCCACGAAGTGCCGCTTGAGGCCCATCATCAGGTCATCCGCACAAATCTGGTCGGGCACATGAACGACGCCCATGCCGTGCTGCCGATCTTCCTGCGGCAGGGGCACGGCGTCTTCATCAACATGATTTCCTTGGGTGGCTTTGCGGCGGCACCCTTCGCCGCGGCCTACAGCGCCAGCAAGTTCGGCCTGCGCGGCTTTTCCGAGGCGCTGAGGGGAGAGCTTGTCCACCACAAGAACATCCACATCTGCGACGTCTATCCGTCCTTCGTGGACACGCCGGGCATCTTCCACGGCGCGAACTACACGGGCCGACAGCTTTCGGCACCGCCGCCGGTGCTGGATGCGCGCCGCGTGGCGAAGGCCATCCTGGACCTGGCCCTGCGGCCCAAGCCCACCACCATGATCGGGGCGCCCACGGCCCTGCTCCGACTAGGCCATGCCGTGTCGCCGGAATTGACAACTCGGGCGATGGCGCTGTTTCTGGAATCGTATTTTCGCCGGGCGCCGCGCGCCGCCACCGGCAGCGGGAACCTGTTTCATCCACCGCACAAGGCCGGCGGCATCGACGGTGGGCTGCGCTCTCCGGCGCAGAGAAGCGCGCTGACCGGCCTTGCGCTTGGGCTGGGGGCGCTTGCGGTGGCGGGCGTGGCGCTGCGGAGGCGACGATAGATGGCAGATGTGACCTATCCACCCCTTGATGTCCTGAAGCCAGTCGCCGACGACATCTGGATTGTCGACAGCGGCCCGATGAAGGCCATGGGCCTGATCCCGATCCCGGTCAGGACAACGGTCGTCCGGCTGCAATCGGGCGAAATGATGGTCCATTCGCCATCGCGTTTCACCGTCGACCTGCGGCGCCAGATCGAGGAGATCGGTCCGATCCGCCACCTCGTGGCGCCCAACATCGCCCATTGGACCTTCCTGAAGGATTGGCAGCAGCAGTTGCCGGATGCCGTCACTTGGGCCGCACCGGGCCTGCGCAAGCGGGGCCAAGTCAGGAAGGCGGGCCTGCGGCTGGACCACGACCTGGGCAACGACCTCTCCCCCGGCTGGCCGTCCGATCTGGAGCAGATTGCCGTCCACGGGGCGGCAGGGTTCTGCGAGGTCGCGCTGCATCACCGCCGCAGCCGGACCCTGATCCTGGTGGATCTGGTATTGAACCTGGAACGGCACAAGCTGCCGCTTCTTGTGCGGCCCTTCGCGGCAGCCGCAGGCATCCTAGCCCCCCACGGCCACGCCCCGGCCTATCTGCGCGCGGTCGTCAAGCTGGCCGGGCAACCTGCGAGGGAGGAAGGGCGACGCCTGGTGGCCATCCGCCCGGACCGCGTGATCTTCGCCCATGGCCGCTGGTTCGACCATGATGCCGCCTCTTCGCTGGAACGCTCGCTGCGCTGGCTGACGGGCTGAGTCCCAGGGCAGCAGGTCAGGTGGCAGGGGCCATCGTCAAGGCGACTCCGGATCTGATGATCTGACGGGGCGAACCCGCGCCCTTCGCCGGAAGCCGACGCGGTCGCGCGGGCCAGAGGGACGGCGGGCAGCCGAGAAAAGCTGCTTCTTTGCGCCTCGAAGGGAGCAATCAAAGGTTGCTATCGTTTGTCGATAGTACATTTCCAGTTGCACCCCAGTTCATTTTAGAATCGCTTGGTTATCGTCATGCCTCTCGATCAGGAATGCGCTCGAACAAGGCATATGCCGTACAAGGCATATGCCGTACAAGGTCGTCATCGCCTACGACGACGCGACGCAGCGCATCTCCGCATCATCCGTGATCAGCCGCATCGGCTTCACGCCCATCCTGGGATCAGGCAGGAATCCTGCATCGCTTCCGGGTCAGCGAAGGCGGCCATGACTGGATCTTCTGGCAAGGCGCACTCCCCTCGGCCATGGAGCATGTCGGCCGGATCTTCACGCGGCAGTATGGGGAATAGGGCGCTTTCCCCCTGGACAAGGTCCGAGGCAGGCCCGTTGTAGAGGCTGCTTGTTGAATGACCCGTGTGCGACGCGAGCTTGGGCGGCATTGCTGCCCTGGCTGCTGTTCAGAGCCACCGCATCGGATCGGCGCCTCCCCGGAGCGCCCGTTTGTTGCCGCAGCCATGCCGTCTTCGCCTGCCGGACTTCCCGGATCATGCCGTTGGCACAGTGCCTCCGTCGATCACATATTCCGTGCCGGTGATCGTTGACGCGCGATCGGATGCGAGAAAGGCGACCAGGCTGGCGACTTCGTCGGGTTTCGATGGGCGGCCCATGGGGATGCCGCCAAGGGCGTCCATGATCATCCGCTTGCCGCCCTCAAGATCGGTGCCCGCCTGTTCTGCCATTCGTGCTGCGAGCCGGATCGAGGCGTCCGTCTCGATCCAGCCCGGAGCCACGCGCACCACCCGCACCCCTTTGGGCGAGATCTCTTTCGACAGGCTTTTGCTGTAGACCGAAAGGGCGGCCTTTGCTGCCGCATAGGCGGTCGTCGCTTCAGGCAGGGGCAGCAGGCGCTGAATGGACGTGACATGGATGACGACGCCGCCACTTTGCGTCACCATTGCCGGCACAAGCGCACGGTCCAGGCGTACGGCAGGCAACAGGTTGAGGTTCAGTTCGGCCTGCCATTCCGCCTCGTCCAAGGCGGCAAAGCCGCCGCCGGGCGCGGAGGAGCCTCCCAGCATGTGGACCATGACATCCAGGCCGCCCATGCGACTTCGCACGGCATCGGCGACTGTCTCACATCCCCGTGTGGTGGTGAGGTCGGCGGCAACAAACATCTCTGCCGGAAGGTTTTCGGGTCGGTTGCGGGCAGTGGTCAGGACCTTTGCCCCCAACTCGCGGAACAGCGCCACCGTGGCCGCGCCCGCGCCTTGGGTGCCGCCGGTGATCAGGGCGCGCTTGCCCTGCAGCGTCAGGAAACCGGTCATCAGCCGATCTCCAGTTCAGCGATGCGGTCACCTGCCAAGCGGAAGGTGAAGCTCAGGATCGCCGGGCTGCCGGGAAAGTCGCCGCTGACCCGGGAGCGGACCACAGTCTTGCCCGCGGCTTCGGCCACGTCCAACGGTTCGGCATGATGGCGATACTTCTGCTTGGCCTCCCACCACCATCTGCGGATGTCATCGGGGCCGCGATGGATATTCCCTTCATCACGCACGACGGCATCCGGCGTGAAAGCCGCGGCAAGAGTGTCTTTGTCCTGTGGTGACTGGGCGTCGAAATAGGTCTGGATCGGATCAGGCAAGCGCATG
Source organism: Paracoccus sp. SY (assembly GCF_002901215.1). NCBI lineage: Bacteria > Pseudomonadati > Pseudomonadota > Alphaproteobacteria > Rhodobacterales > Paracoccaceae > Paracoccus > Paracoccus sp. SY. Next base: position 10,746 of record NZ_NWMQ01000062.1, read on the forward strand.
AGGTTGCTCCTTCTTCTGGTGACGGGAACATAAAGCTCGACGGCCATCGGGATAATCGGGATAGATCGGCATCTGGTGATGACTGGATCGGGACAATCATGGATGCCGGGCTGAAAGGGTTGGAGGCCGTGCTGGCCATTGCGCGTCGGGGATCCTTTCGTGCAGCGGCACTTGATCTGGGCATGTCGACCACGGCACTCTCGCATGCCATTGCACGGCTTGAAGCCAGCCTGGGGGTGCGGCTGTTCAACCGGACCACCCGCAGCGTGTCGCTCAGCGACGCGGGACGGGATTTCGTCGAAAGAATTGCCCCGGCCCTGGCCGAAATCCGTGTGGCGATGGACAGCGCCCGCTCTCAACGCGAGACGCCGACGGGTCTGCTCCGCATCAACGCCTCTGTTCAAGGCGGACGGGAAATCACGCCGCTGGTGCTGGCCTTCCTGCGCCGCTATCCAGAGATGCACATCGACCTTGTGACGGAAGGGCGCCTGGTCGATATCGTGGCCGAAGGCTTTGACATGGGCGTGCGGCCTGCCTCTCTCGTGCCCCGCGACATGATCGCGCTGTCCTTGGGGAAGCCGCAGCGCCATGCCGTAGTCGCCTCTCCTGCCTGGGTCGCCGCCCATTTCATTCCGCTGACGCCTGCTGATCTTCCGCTGCATGACTGCATTCGCGTCCGGCTGCCGAACGGCGCATTGTTTCGTTGGCAGTTCGAGAAGGACGGCGAGGTGGTGCAGGTCGATGCCAAGGGTCGCCTGACGCTGGACGAGGCCGTGATTGCCCGCGCCGCTGTTCTGGACGGCGCCGGGATCGGCTTCTTCATCGAACAGGATGTCGCCGAAGATATATCTGCCGGTCGTTTGATCCGCCTGCTGGAGGACTGGACCCCGCCACGACCCGGCTTCAGTCTGTACTATCCGGGACGGCGCAATCCGTCAGCGGGCTTTGCGGCTTTCCTGGCCATGGCGCGAAACGGGGCTGCACGGATTGGAACGGGGTGATCCTCCGGTGGCTTCCGAGCAGCCATTGGTGTCGCTTCGGCCACCGCCACTGCCTTCAGCCCGTTCTGCCGGGCATTTCCGCCACGGCCTTTGAACACCCGCCGTCGGTGATCGGCTGTTCAAGAAACAGGGTGTCAGATTTTTCCACCCGTGCTGGAAGGAAACCGCCCTCGGCTTCGTCTAACTCTATAAGATGACCCGCCGCGACCCGATCCTTGCCCTGCTGAC
>NZ_NWMQ01000063.1:0-10859 GCF_002901215.1 Paracoccus sp. SY
GACGGCCTGGCCGACACCAAGTACCGCCCCTGCCCGCTGCTCACCAAGTATGTCGAGGCCGGATGGCTGGGCCGCAAGACCGGCCGCGGCTTCTACGACTATCGCGGAGAAACGCCGGTTCCGACACGGTGAGGGGGNGACGATCATGAACGTGCTGCACGACGGCCTGGCCGACACCAAGTACCGCCCCTGCCCGCTGCTCACCAAGTATGTCGAGGCCGGATGGCTGGGCCGCAAGACCGGCCGCGGCTTCTACGACTATCGCGGAGAAACGCCGGTTCCGACACGGTGAGGGGGGCGGCGGCGACGAGGCTGGAGAACGAAGGCCTGGAGGCCATTGGGGTCGGCTGTGGGTCATCACGCGCCAGGCACGAAGCAAGCCGCGGCGCAAGGTTCCTGCCCGATCGCCAGCCCAGCGAACCCACGTTTTCGTGAAGTGCCGCGATTGTTGCACAGGATGAGCCTGAGAGATGCGAAGATAAAGCGACCACATCGCACATATGGAGCCGAAAGCATGAAGTCCTCATTGGGTCTTTCGCTCTTGGCGCTGGCCTGTACGACCGTCATGGCCGTGGCACAGGACAGGTCGATGAGCTTTTTCGTGACCAGCCAGAATCCGGGGGGCGGTGGCAACCTGGGCGGATTGGAAGGAGCCGATGCGCATTGCACGACACTGGCCGAGGCGGCCGGAGCCACTGGCAAGACATGGCGGGCCTATCTCTCGAGCAGCACGGTCGATGCGCGCGACAGGATCGGAGAGGGACCCTGGCACAACGCGGCCGGCACCCTGATTGCCGAGAATGTCGAGGCCCTTCACGGCGATGGGAACCACCTCTCGAAGGAAACTGCCCTTGATGAATCCGGAAAGCCTGTCAACGGGCGGGGTGACGATCCCAACCGCCACGATATCCTGACCGGATCAATGCCTGACGGCACCGCGGCCGAGCAGACCTGTTCCGACTGGACAAGCGGAACCGAAGGTTCGGCCATGGTAGGCCACCATGACCGGATGGGGCTGGATGATTCCACGGCGGCAAAGTCGTGGAATTCTTCCCATCCCTCGCGCGGCTGCGACATCCCTGCGCTGCAGGGCACGGGAGGCGACGGCCTGTTCTATTGTTTCGCTGCCGACTAGGCCCAACCCCCTCACCGGGGCAGAGAGGCAGAGGGATAGCGGTTCGCGGTCTGTCGTGACGACCTGGCAATCCGGCTTCCAAAGCGGAAAGGTCTGGCCGGGTCAGGCTTGCCCGATCACCCTTCCGAATTCAGCCGCATCCGGGCGCGCTGTTCGCGGCGTTGCTGTTCCCGGCCCAGGTGGATGGATTGTTCCACGAAATCAAGGTGGTCGCGCGCAGCCCTTTCGCTGCGTTGCGGATCGCCCGCCTGGATCGCGTCGATGATCTCGAGATGCTGGTCCAGAAGCTTGCGGCCGGTGCCGTCGATGCTGCGCAACAGGTCGCGATTGTAGAAGATGCCGCGACGCGTCAGGTCGAAGACCGAGGCCATCATATGGATCAGGGTGGTGTTGTGGCTGGCGTCCACGACCGCGCTGTGCAGCCGCGCATCGGCCTCTCGCTCGCCCTCGCGGTCATCGGCTTTCCAGGCGATCTGGAGATCGTCGCGAATGGCCGCAAGCCGTTCCTTGTCGGCGGGGGTGGCCCGCTGGGCAGCAAGGCGGGCAGAAAACGCCTCCTGCTCGCGCCGGTATTCCAGATAATCGTGGAAGGCCTCGCCGTGGCGCGCATAAAGCGCCAGCATCGCGGGCGACATGGCGCGTCCAGTCAGTTCGGCGATATAGGTGCCGTCCCCATGGCGGATGGTCACGAGATTGCGGCTTTCCAAGACCTGCAGCGCCTCGCGCAGCTTGGGCCGCGAGACCTGGAAGGCATCCGACATCTCGCGTTCCGAGGGAAGACGCGCCCCCCCCTTCAGGATGCCATCGACGATCATCGTCTCGATCCTGTCCACAACCGCCTGGACGACTGATTCGTGTTCCACAGGTTCGAAAACCTTTGCCGCGATCATGGGGCGCAACCCTCCTGGGCTGCAACGCGCAGCCTGTGTCCAACATAATTTACCTTGGGCAAGCCGCAATTCAAGCAATTGCAGGCGGGATCAACCCTTTGCAGCAGATGTATTTATTCAACCGAGCCTGCACAGCCGCGGGACCTTCCGTTCGGCAGGCGGGACAGGACGCCAAGCGCGAAGGTCCGAAAGTTCATTGATTCATGCCAGAGGATCATATTATTTACCTCTTGCGATATTTATCCTGTCGCCCCGGGGTGGAGCGTGTCAAAAGAGTGGAGGAGCCGATCTGACAACGGCTGAAAGGTATGGTCCCCATGGCGGGGCCGTGCTGCAATCCAGCACCCGACCGGCGGGAAACTTCCCTTTCGACATTCACGACATGACAAGCAGGGCCGACCCGACCCCTGCCTGCCGCATGAAAGCCGCAAGGACCGCAGTCTGAAAAACCCGGCACGGAGGAAAAGCCGGGGCGGCACAACAAAACGGCGGGCTTGCCCGTCATCCGAGGAGGAACGATGCCTGACATCATCATATTCATTCTGGCCCTGCTGCCGATCGCCACGGTTTTCGTGCTGCTGGTCGTCATGGCACGGTCGGCCAGTTTTTCGATGCTCGTGGCCTATCTGGTCACGGCGGCCACGGCCCTGCTGGTCTGGGGCACCGACCTGAACATGGTTCTTGGCGCCACCGCAAACGGCGCCATCACCGCGATCAGCCTGCTGTACATCATCTTCGGCGCGATCCTGCTGTTGTTCACGCTTGAGGAAAGCGGCGGCATCCGGTCGATCCGAAGCGGCTTCACCAGCATCTCGCCCGACCGGCGCGTTCAGGCCATCATCATCGCCTGGATGTTCGGCTCTTTGATCGAGGGCGCCTCGGGCTTCGGCACGCCTGCGGCCATCGCTGCCCCGCTGCTGGTCGCCATCGGCTTTCCCGCCATGGCCGCGGTCCTTGTGACGCTGATCATCCAGAGCACGCCGGTATCCTTCGGCGCCGTCGGCACCCCGATCCTGGTCGGCGTGAACACCGGACTGGGCGGCCAGGAAATCGTCGAGACGACCATCGCGCCCATGGCCTATACCGACTATCTGCTGGAGATCGCCGTGAAGGTCGCCACCATCCACGGTCTTGTCGGCTTCCTGATCCCGCTGATCCTGGTGGGGATGCTAACGCGTTTCTTCGGCGCGAACCGGTCCTTCATCGAAGGCTTCCGCATCTGGAAATTCGCGCTGTTTGCGGGCTTTGCCTTTACCGTCCCTTACTGGATCATCGCCAATCTGCTGGGGCCGGAGTTCCCGTCGCTGCTGGGCGGCATCATCGGCCTGCTGATCGTCGTTCCCGCCGCACAGCGCGGCCTGTTCATCCCGAGGGAGACCTTCGACTTCCCGCCCCGCAACCAGTGGGACGAGGCTTGGGTCGGCAAGCTGGACGATCTTGAAGATCATCACGCGACCCGCCCGGTCATGCCCCTGATGAAGGCCTGGGCGCCCTATGTCCTGGTCGTGGCCCTGCTGATCATCACTCGCGCCGTAGGGCCGGTGAAGGCCTGGCTGAACTCGCCCGAGGTCACCATCGCGCTGGACAACCTGTTCAGTTCGGGCATCAACGCGCGGGTGCAGGTGCTGTATCTGCCCGGGACGGTGCTGATCCTCGTCTCGCTCATCACGTTCTTCCTGCATGGCATGAAGGGGCGCGACTATCTCCAGGCGCTGAAATCCTCGGCCTCGACCATGATCGCCGCTGCGCCTGCGCTGCTTCTGGCGGTGCCGATGGTGCAGGTGTTCATCAATTCGGCATCCGACACGCTGCAAAGCATGCCGATCGTCCTGGCCCAAGGCGTGTCGTCCGTCGTGGGCGAGGCATGGCCGATGTTTGCGCCGCTGATCGGGTCGATGGGCGCCTTTGTCGCCGGATCGAACACCGTCAGCAACATGATGTTCTCGCTGTTCCAGTTCTCGACCGCCGAACAGATCGGTCTGGGCGCGGCGGGCGCGGGCACCGTCGTCGCGCTGCAAGCCATTGGCGGGGCGGCCGGCAACATGATCTGCGTGCATAACGTGGTGGCCGCATCCGCAACGGTGGGCCTGGTCAACCGCGAGGGCGCGATCATCCGCATGACCCTGATCCCGATGACCTATTACATCATCCAGGGCGGGCTGATCGGCTTTGCGCTGCTGGCTGGCGGGTTCAACATGTGGTGGATCGCGGCGGTGATCTGGGCGGCAGCGGTGCTGTTCCTGATGTCGCAGAACCGCAGCCGCCTTCCCGCACTGTCGAGGACCTGAAGAACGATGGCCGCAAAGCCCAATCCCCGCGTCGGTCTGTTCGTGACCTGCCTTGTCGATGCGATCCGGCCGGGGATCGGCTTTGCGGCCATCCAGCTGCTGGAGGAAGCAGGATGCCGGGTCGAGGTGCCGCAGGGCCAGACCTGCTGCGGTCAGCCGGCCCTGAACAGCGGCGATGACACCGACGCGGCCCATCTGGCCCGCCAGACCATCGCCGCCTTCGAGGGATGCGACCATGTCGTCCTCCCCTCGGGGTCCTGCGCGGGAACGATGGTCCATGCCTATCCCGAACTGCTGGCGGGCGACCCCCAATGGGCCGCCCGCGCCACCGCCTTTGCCGCCAAGACCCACGAGATCACCAGCTTTCTGGTGGATGTCATGGGCTATCGGCCGCAAGGCCGCCGGCTGGATGCCTCGGCGACCTATCACGACAGTTGCGCGGGGTTGCGCGAACTGGGCATCGCCGCGCAGCCCCGCGCGCTTCTGGCCGAAGTCGAGGGGCTTCAGATGCGGCCGCTTGAAGGCAACGATGTCTGTTGCGGCTTCGGCGGCACCTTCTGCGTGAAATATCCGCAGATTTCCGACGCCATCACCACCGAGAAGGCCGAGGCCATCGAACGCAGCGGGGCCGATATCCTGCTGGCGGGCGACCTGGGCTGCCTGATGAACATGGCCGGCAAGCTGCACCGGCGCGGCGCCAGGACGCGCTGCTTCCACACCATCGAGGTTCTGGCAGGCCATGCGGACGGCCTCGCCATCGGCGAGGAAGGGTGACCATGACCGTGCCGCAGCCAAGCTTCAAGGAACGCGCGGCCGCCGCCCTGTCGGACGGCGCGCTGAAGATCGCCATCGACCGCACCACCGGCACCGCCGAACGCAAGCGCGCGGCCGCCTTGGCGGCATTCCCCGAATTCGACGCCGCGCGCGACAAGGGCAAGGCGATCAAGAACCACGTGATCGCCCATCTTGACCATTACCTCGAGATGTTCGAGCGAAACGCCACTGCCGCCGGAGCCCAGGTCCACTGGGCCACGGACGACGCCGAGGCGCGGGCCATCGTCACCCGCATCTGCCTGGACGCCGATGCCAAGCTGGTCACCCGGTCGAAATCCATGCTGGGCGAGGAGATCGGCCTGCCCCATGCCCTGGCCGATGCCGGGATCGAACGGGTCGAGACGGATCTGGCCGAACATATCATCCAGCTTGCGGGCGAACGGCCGTCGCACATTGTCTGGCCCGCCATGCACCGCACGCGCGAACAGGTGGCCGATCTGTTCAGGACGGGCCACAACCCGCCCCCCGCCGCCGAGGATCCGGGGACCATGGTGCAAAGCGCCCGGCGCGAATTGCGCGCCAAGTTCCTGGCCGCCGACATCGGCATCTCGGGCGCGAACTTCCTGGTCGCGGACACGGGCGCGACCTGCACCGTCACCAACGAAGGCAATGCCGAACTGACCACCACGCCGCCGCGCGTCCATATCGTGACGGCGGGGATCGAAAAGCTGGTGCCCTCGACCGCGCACGCCTTTGCGCTGCTGCGGCTGCTGGTGCGGTCCGCCACCGGCGGCGAGATGACGCAATACACGACCTTCCATCACGGACCCAGGCGTCCCGGCGACGCCGACGGTCCCGAGGAAATGCACATCGTCCTGGTGGACAACGGCCGCACGCGGATGCTGGCCGACGAGTTCCGCGAGATGCTGCGCTGCATCCGCTGCGGCGCCTGCATGAACCATTGCGTCGTTTATCGCCAGATCGGCGGGCACGCCTATGGCGGCACCTATCCCGGTCCGATGGGTGCTGTGCTGACGCCGGTGCTGGATGGGTTGGCGCCGTCGCGCGACCTGGCGCACGCCTGCACCATGAACGGCCGCTGCGCCGAGGTCTGCCCCGTGGGCATTCCGCTGCCCACCCTTTTGCGCGCCTGGCGCCGCCGAAGCTGGCGCGAACGGCTGGAACCCGGCAGCGTCCGCGCGGGTATCGGTCTTTGGGCCATGCTTGCGCGGCGGCCCGCCCTTTACCGCCTGGCCAGCCGGATCGGCGTGCGTGCCCTGCGGCTGCTGGGGCGGCGGGGCTGGATCAGCAGGCTGCCGCTGGCCGGGGGCTGGACCGCCTATCGCGACATGCCGCGCCCGTCGGGCCGGACCTTCATGGAACAGTATCGCGCCGAACAGGCCAGGCGAGAGGGTGGCAGATGACCGCACGCGACCGCATCCTGTCCGCCATCCGAAACGGCCTGGGTTCACGGCGGCCGGATCCTGATGCCATCGCCGCGGAAGCCGCAGCCCTGCTGGCGGACCCGCAGGCAACTCGGCCCCAACTTGCGGCGCCGGACTTGGCCGAGGCCTTCGCCCTGAAGGCCATGGCCCTGGGCACCACCATCGACCACGTCCCCGACATGGCCGCCGTCCCTGCCGCCCTGCGCCGCTATCTTGCGGACCATGGCCTGCCGGGTGTCGCGCTTCAGCCGGCGGCGGAACTGGCGACGCTTGATTGGGACGGGACCGCCATCCACACGGACATCGCCGCGGACGAGGCCGCAGGCCTGGGTCTGGCCCGATGGGGCATCGCCGAAAGCGGATCGCTGGTGATCCATTCGGGAACCGACAACCCGATCCTTCTGTCCTTCCTGCCGCTGCATCACATTCTTGTCCTGCGCCGGAACGACCTGCTGCCTCATCTGGAGGACTATGCCGCCGCGATGCAGGGAAGGGCGCAGCCCCGCAACGCCATCCTGATCACCGGCCCCAGCGGCACGACCGATATCGAGGGCAGCTATGTCCGGGGCGCCCACGGTCCCGGCTTCCTGCACGTCCTGCTGGTCGGTCCTTGATGCCACCCCGGCAGCCCGGCTTGTCAGCGGGCAGAGGCTTTCCAATCCGACCTCTTTGGGCTAATCGGCCCACTGGCATTTCGACCTTGCCTGACAAATTGTGGTCCCGCAGAACGCCCCCCAACCTGGCTGGCCTGTAACAACAGCATGGCCCGGGCGTCCGGACCCGTGAATGGCACGGCGGCAGGCACCCCGTGCAGATTGAAGGACCTTGCCCATGCAATCCCCCGCGCCCCTGACCGTCTTTGCCCTTGTCGCCGTCGCCACCACGGCAATCGTCTGTGGCGACACGGCAGGCAAGCTGTTGACGCAGGCGGGCGTGCAGCCGCTGTTCGTGGCCTGGTCGCGCTTTGCGCTAGCCGCGGCGGTTCTGGCCTGGCCGCTGGGCCTGCGGCGGGCCAACCTGCGCAGCCTGCTGGACTGGCGGCTGATCCTGCGGGCAGTGCTGATCGTGGCAAGCATCGCCTCGATCCTCAGCGCGCTGCAGACCGAGCCCATCGCGAACGTGTTCGGCGTCTTCTTCATCGGTCCGATGGTGGCCTATGCGCTGTCGGCCCTGTTGCTGGGCGAGCGCGTGTCATGGCTTCGGACGGCGATGCTTGTTCTGGGCTTTGCGGGCGTGCTGATGGTGGTTCAGCCCGGCGCGGACATGGGAAGGGGCATGGTCTTCGCGCTGATGGCCGGGGTGTTCTACGGCGCCTACCTGACGGCAACGCGTTGGCTGGCACCGTTTCATCCCTCGCCTTTCCTGCTGGCCTCGCAACTGGTCATCGGGGCTGTGCTTCTGCTTCCTGCGGGCCTTTCCGCCATTCCATCCGCCGGTGACTGGCAGGTCTGGACCCTGGTGATCGTCAGTTCGCTGGCCTCGGCCTTCGGCAACTATCTGCTGGTCGTGGTCAACCGGACGACGCCTGCAACGGTGTCGGCGCCCTTGATCTATTTCCAGCTGATCGCGGCCACCGTGATCGGATTTCTTGTCTTCGGCGATTGGCCCGACCCCGTGGCGCTGCTGGGCCTTGCTGTCATCTTCGCTTCGGGCCTTGGGGGATTGGTGCTGGCACCTCGGCTCAAGACGCCGGCGGGTTCTGCCGACCCTGCCACGTAAATCGGGCGACCACCACGGGCATTGGGACGCGCCTGATCCGGTCTGCCGCCAAGGTTGACCTCAAGGGCATGACGCAACTGCCTCCGAATCCACGCCAGACCTGTCCTTCAGCCTTGGCCTGATCGAGACGACGCCAGCCAATCTTCTGATTTTCCTTCTCTTCTTGAAAGAGGGTCTTGATGATCCTGTTCGGAATACCCATGTATGGGACTGACCAAGCTGCAATGATGTCGATCGGCCGCTTGCAAATCCCTGCACAGCTGCGTGCGATTTCTGCCGGGTCTTTTTGCCGGGTCGCCTTTGACGGGACCGTGGCAGATGACCCTTGCAAGAGAGGAGTTTCCTTCATGACTGCATCAAAGACCCTTTTCCGGGCCACGCGCTCGGAAACCCGCGCGGATGTCACCGATCGCGCGGCTCGTGAGATCATCGATGCCGAGGCCGCTGCCCGCAACCAGCGGATTGCCCGGCTCAGATCGCTTCGTCTTCAAAGCGAAGCCGCCGCGCGCCAGGTGTCGAAAGCAAAGCCCGCTGCGAAGCCGCGCAAGAAGGCGGGCTGAGGGCCGATTGCCGCGAACGGGGATGAGGGTGCCAAGGCCGTCAGCAATATGGGCCCAAGGCGGCCATTATCGAGGGGACGATCTGCAGGGACCGGATCATCACCCCAGGATTGTGCCCGGACAGGCCAGAGGCCCTGCCACGAATGTGCGGCGGGCTTCCTCGCTCCACCCGGGGCAGGAAGGATCGTCCGGGTTGACCGGACATCCGGGTCGGCGCGGCTTGCCCGTCAGCCTCGGCGTGCCTTGCGGGCCGCGTAACGCTGGTCGCGCATGGCCTTGCGCATGGCTTCATCGTCAAGGACGCGGGTGATCCGCTGGTTCTCGGCGCGCTCGCGGGCGTCGGCCTCTGCCGTGGCTGCCTTGGCCAGGGCGGCTTCACGTTCGCGGGTCTCCGCTTCCAGACGAGCCTGCTCCTCAAGCTTGGCCTGTTCGCGTGCCGTCTGGCGGGCTTCCCGCGCCTCGGCAATCCGGATGCGTTCCTGTTGCCGGGCTTCGCGTTCGGGCGAGGCTTTCTGAGCCGCCCGATAGGCCTGAAGAAGGGCGGCTTTTGCTTCCGTGGCGGTGCCGCGGCGTTCAGCGAGTTCGGTCTTCTTGATGGCTCTCAAATCTCTGCTCCAGGTGTTTGACATGGTGATGCTTGTCCGGGCTTTACCCTTCCCGGCAGGGCAGCGAGGTCATGGCGTCTTGCCGTGCGACTTCACGCTGTCTTGGCAGGAAAAGGCCGGGCAAGCTGCCTGGCCCGGATCCCGGGATGCCCTGTCAGAAGAAGGCTGTTGCGCAGCTGACAAGGGCAAGTCACTTGCTTATGCGACTTGCAGGTTGCTGGCCGACATCTTGCCCGACTTGCGGTCGCGCTTCAGGTCATAGGACAGCTTCTGGCCTTCGACGAGTTCGCCCAGGCCGCGCGTTCGACAGCCGAAATGTGGACGAATGCGTCCGGGCCGCCGTTGTCAGGCTGAATGAAGCCGAAGCCCTTGGTGGAATTGAACCATTTGACGATGCCGGCGGCCATGATGAACCCCTTCAAGGCAAGTGAGTTGGCCGGGGCGCCCGGGCGCAACGGCAAGACATGGCGAATTTGAAAGGGAGATCAGTTCAGAACGCGGTGCCAGACGCGCAACAATCATAGCTCGGCAGACAAATATCGGTAGGCAGCAGATAGGAGCGGCCGGTCCCCTTGTCAATGCCGCGAGGAACGGAGCCACGATGGGCCGGGGCCAGCCGCCTCTCATCGGTCGGCCTGACCCGGCAGGGGGCTAGGCCGTGATCAGCCCCATCTTCTCGGCTCGCAACAGCAGCGACCGCACGGACGACGGATACCACTTCGAACTGCCGCGGGGGGTGCGTTCGCGCATGCCCTCCAGCCGCTTGGCAATGCCCGCCAGCGTCAGGTCGGGATCGGCATGGCGCATCCCGGCGATGATGGCCAGCAGCCGGTCATCCGCCGTGCGGCGCGGGGCGCGGTCCAGCACGGCCGCAGGCAAAAGCCCGTCGCGGACATAGCGGCGGGCGGCGCGCTTCAGCCGCTCGACCGTCCAGGGCTGGCCGGTGCGGTTGCCCAGGAGCCTGGTCAGGTCGTCCCAGGCCATTCCGGGTCGGTGCCGGCGCACCAAGGGCAGCCAGGTGTCGGCTGTGGCCTCGAGCTTCTGGAAGTAGGTCTCGTCCCGGGCGGCACGCAGCTTGCGGATCGCCTCACGGTCGCCCGCCTTCAGTGCCGGATTGCCGCCGACCCGCCCCTGCGCACGCGCGGCCCGCAGCCCGGCCTTGGTCCGCTCGCGGATCAGCGCACGTTCCAGTTCCGCCACCGCCCCCATCACCTGCAGGCTGAACTTGCCCTGTGCGGTTGTCGTGTCGATCGGATCGCCCAGCGACCGGAAATGCGCGCCCTTGGCCTCCAGCGTCTCGATCACCTGCAACAGATGGCTCAAGGAGCGCGCCAGCCGGTCGAGGCGGACCACCACCAGCGTCTCTCCGGGCCGGATCGTCGCCAGAAGCCGCGCCAGGGCAGGGCGGGTGCGGTCGGCACCCGAGGCGTGCTCCTCGTGGAT
>NZ_NWMQ01000064.1:0-10188 GCF_002901215.1 Paracoccus sp. SY
CGTCTTCCAGGAGGAATGAGGCGTGCCTGCCTTCCATTTCAAGGCCGTCAATGCAGGCGGAAAGGTCACAAGCGGCATGCTGGAGGCCGCCAGTTCGGCCGCAGCCCGCCAAAGCCTGCGCAGCCAGGGCCTGCTGCCGCTGGAGGTCGCGAATGCGGCGCCGGAAAAGGCTGTGCCGAGGCCGACGGGCCAGGTCTTTGCCATCCTGCGCGGTGCCCGGGCCGTCCGTATCCCCCCTGCGGCCCTGGCGCTGATCACCCGGCAGATGGCGACCCTGCTGGCGGCGGGACTGCGCGTGGAGGATGCCTTGTCGGCCATCGCCCTTGGTCAGTCGCCCAGGATCGCCGGCATCCTGCTGACCGTGCGCGGCACCGTCCTGGAGGGGAGGTCCTTCGCGGTGGCGCTTGCAGACTATCCGCAGGTGTTTTCCGAACTGTATCGCGCATCGGTCCGGGCGGGCGAACAATCGGGCCAGCTGGACCAGGTCATGTCCCATCTGGCCAGCTTCGTCGAAAACCGCGCCCGCAACCGCCAGACCGTTCAGCTGGCGCTGCTTTATCCGATGCTGCTGGCCTTCGCCAGCCTGACGATCATCGCCATGCTGATGGTCTTCGTGATCCCCGACATCATGCGGGTGTTCAGCGCGCGGGGCGCCGACCTGCCCGTCCTGACGCGGGCGCTGATTGCGGGATCGGATCTGGTCCGCGATTACGGGGCGATCGCGCTTGGGGTGACGGTGCTTGGCATTGTGGGATTCCGCCGCTGGCTGGCGACGGGCCAGAACCGGCTGCAATGGCATCGGATGCTTGCGACTTGGCGGCCGACGGCGCGGGCGGTGCGGCGCATGAACTCGGCCCAGTTCACGGGCACGCTGGCGACCCTGGTGCAAAGCCGTGTGCCGCTGATCGAGGCCTTGCAGGCCGCGTCCGAGATCATGCCCAATCTTTTCGTGCGTGCGCGCGTCGTGGATGCGACGGAAAAGGTGCGCCGGGGCAACAGCCTGAAACGCGCGATGGAGGAGGCCGGGGTGTTTCCGGCCATGCTGATCGCCATGGTCGCCAGCGGAGAGGCGGGCGGCCACCTGGGCGATGCCCTGGTCCGGGCCGCGGCCGACCAGCAGGGGGACCTGGATGCCTGGGTGCGCGCGCTTGTGGCCCTGGTCGAGCCTGCGATTCTGCTGGTCATGGGCGGGGTCGTGATGGTCATGGTGCTGGCGATCCTGTTGCCGATCGTGTCCATGAACAACCTGGCCGGGATGTGACCTCGATCACCGCATCAATGCGGTCAAGGGCAGCGCGATCTCGCGTTCGGCACTGGCCGATACTCCCGGCACCAGCCGGGCGCCTGCCGCGTGCAGTTGCAGGACCAGCCGGTCCTGGTCGGTCAGCACGGCCGTCGCCAGGGCGGTGTCGGGCGCATCCTGCGCCGCCACGACCGCCTTTATCCCGCCTTCCGTCGTGGTCAGGCGGGCGACGAGGGCAGGCATGGGGATGCCGCCGGCCGCATCTTCGGCGCGCGCGCAGGTTCCCGGACTGCTGCGCAGGGCGCCCCACGCGCGTCGCGTCCCGTCGGTCTGGCTGGCCGACAGGTCATCGACGCTGGCGGTCAGGTCGCAGGTCATGCCCGGATCACGCACCAGCAGCGGGACCACGGCCCAGTTCAGGGTGCCCCGTGCATCGCGCAGGGCGTATCGGCCGGGCAGGACCGAAACGCGGCCGGTCAGATCCGCCCCCGGCCCCGTGCCGATCACGTCGAAGGTCGGGGACAGGGCCAGCAGGCTGCGCCATCCGTTGATCCGCCACTCGACCCGGTAGCCATGCGGCAATTGCGCCGCGCCATGGACCACGCGCCCCGACATCATCGACGCGTCCAGAGTGGGAATTGCCTGATGCATGAAAATCCGGGCTGGCATATACCAAAGAAGACCGATCGCCAGTGCGGCTATTCCGAGGAGGGCCACCAATGACGACAACGCGAGGGTTCGCAGGCGCGATGAGCCGGAGGACATTGTGTCGATCGCTTCTGGCATCCTGGTCGCTTCCCCTGGTGGTGCCCCTTGCGGCTTGCGGAGGAGGCTCGCTCATGTCGCGCCCGGGATCGGGGGTCGGCGGGCGCAACGCGGCGCTCTTGTTGCCGCTGTCCGGGTCGCAGGCGGGCGTCGGCCAGAATATGGCCCGCGCGGCCTCGCTTGTCACGCAGGGTCTTGACCCTTCCGCCGCACCGGCGGTCCTTGATACCGCCGACACCGTGGAAGGCGCCGCCACTGCTGCGCGCCAGGCGATCGCGAACGGCGCGCAGATGCTGATGGGTCCGCTGCGGGCCGACCAGACACCCGCCGTCCTGGCAGTTGCGGGCAGGGTGCCGGTGGTGACCTTCTCGAACGACGACAGGCTGGGCGCCCAGGGCGCCTTCGTCATGGGGGTGACGCCTGCCCAGTCGGTCGCCACGATGTTCAGCTATGCCCGCGCGCAGGGCCTGACCCGGATCGCCGTCGTGGCGCGGGACTCTCCTTTGGGTGCGGCCTCGATTGCTGCGGCGCGGGGGATCGCGCAAGCGGGCGGGATCACCTTGACGGCCACCCTGCTGCGCGACCCTGCAGCGGGGGGGCTGATGGGCGCCATTCGAAGCGCCAGCGGCGGCACCCTGCCGCAGGCGGTGTACCTGCCGGACGGGGGCACCACCCTGACCGCCTTCGCGCGCGGCTTGCAGGGCAGCGGGATGCAGGTGATGGGCTCGGTCCAATGGGGCGTGGCGGATGCCGCCGCCGATCCCAATCTTGCCGGCGCCTGGTTCGCGGCAGCGCCCCCTGACCTGTTCCAGCCTTTCTCGGACCGTTTCCAGGCGTCCTTCGGCGAGGCGCCGGGCATCATCGCGGCCCTTGGTCACGATGCGGCCCTGATCGCCATCGGCATGGGCAACGCGGGCGAATTGAACCGCAAGGGATTGCTGCGAAAGGCGGGCTTTACCGGGGTTCTGGGCAATTTCCGCTTCCTCGAGGACGGACGCTGCCAACGCGACCTGACGGTGCTGGGCATCCGGGGAGGCGGCATTGAATCCCTGGCCGAGATTGCCGGGGCCTGAAGCCAGCGGCGGGTCCCGAGGGATACGCTCTGCCACGGCGGGGGTCACGCTGGTTGAAATGCTGGTGGCCCTTGTCCTGTTCGCCTTGATCGGCGTCGCAGGCTTCGGAGTGCTGGACCAGATCCTGCGCGCGCAAGCGGCCACCGAAGGCCGGCTTGAACGGCTGGCCCGGATCCAGCGAGGGATGTATCTGCTGACCACGGATTTTTCCCAGGCCCGCCCGTCCACCGTGACCTTCGAGGGGGGCGACCAGGGTTTCGTCCTGTCGCTGGAACGCAGCGCCGCCGAGACCGGCGCGGGCCGGATCGCCCTGGCCTATCGGCTTCGGGACGGGATCCTGCTGCGCGATGTCAGCGACGCCTCTGGCAAGCCGGTGGCCCGCCAGCCGCTTCTGGATGGCGTGACGGGCATCGCCTGGCAGTTCTTCGACCCGGACATGGGCTGGGTGGATGAATGGCCGCCCGGCGGGCAGGCACCGGCCCAAGCGGAACGCCGCGCCAATCCGGTCGCGGTGTCGGCCGTCATCCTGCTGGAGGATGCGCAGCAGTTGCGCCGCGTGGCCCCCCTGCCGTCCGAACCGCGCTGATGCGGCGCCGCGACCCACAATCGGGCGTGGTGCTGATCAACGTGCTTGTCACGCTGGCCCTGGCCTCGACCGTGCTTTACGCGATGATCAGCCTGTCCGAGCTTTCGATCGCGCGCAGCCAGCGTTACAGCGAGGCGGGACAGGCGCAGGCGCTGATCGCGGCCGCCGAAGCCAGCCTGATCAGCGCCCTGTCCCGCGACATGACCGAGGCGCCCGACACGGACAATCTGACGGAAGGATGGGCGCGGATCGCGCAGCAACCGGTCGGCATCGAAGGGGGCAGCTTTGCCCTGCTTGTCGAGGACGCCCAGTCACGCATCAACCTGAACAGCGAGGCGATGCGGGGCGCGCAGGGCGCCCAGACCTTGCGGCGGATCGGCGACGCGCTTGACCTGTCCCCCGACGTGATGGATCGCATCCGGGCGCGCCTGACGCAGCGCAAACCGCTGGAACGGCTGGACGACCTGATTGCCGAGGCCGGGCTGGACCCTGCCGAAGTGGCGGCGCTGCGGGCCTTCCTGACGGTCCTGCCCAAGACCACCGACGTCAACCTGAACACCGCGTCCGAGGAGGTGATCGGCGTCCTGATCGGCAATCTGGCGCAAACGGCCTCTCTGGTCGCGATCCGGGACCGCAATGGCAGCCTTGCCCCCCGAGATGTCGAAAGGGCGCAGATGATTCCACCGCCGGGGATCGGCTTCACCTCGTCCTGGTTCCGGGCGGTCGCCACCGTCCGGGTCGGCACGACGACCCAGCAGGTCAGGTCGCTGATCCAGCGCAGTTCGGACACGGACGGGCAAAGGCATGTGGAGGTGGTTGCACGCGAAACCCCCTTTGGCGGCAGCGTCCCCGGTCAGTGAGTGTTGTTGACATGAAAAGGGTGACTGGCAGTTTGTGACGGTGTGCTGCAAGCCAGCAGCACGGGGTTCCGGCAAGGCGCTTGCCCCAGGAAGGATGGTCAGGGTTGATGATCGCGGACATGGGCCTTTTCGCCGCATTGCTTGCCATTTCCGTAGTGGACATTCGGACCCGGAGGATCCCCGATCTGCTTTCGCTTCCGCTGATCTGTGCCGGCCTGATGCAGGCCGGGTGGGCCGTGCAGCGGGGGGCAGCACCGGCCGTGCTGACCGACAGCATCATCGGCGCCGCTGCAGGCTATCTGGTCTTCGCGGCGATCGGCGCCGCCTTCTTCAGGATGCGCGGCCACGAGGGGCTGGGTCTGGGCGACGCCAAGCTGCTTGCGGCGGCAGGCGCATGGCTGGGGTGGCAGATGCTGCCCGCCGTCGTGCTGATCGCGGCACTGGGCGGGCTGGCGCAGATGGCGGTCGTTGGAAGGCTTCGGCCGGCCCATGCGGCGGATCGGTCGCTGGCCTTTGGTCCCTGGCTGGCGGTGGCGTTCTTCAGCTTCTGGATGCTGTCCGCCAGGTGATCCATGGGCGTTCCTTCCCGGTCCGCTGCGGATCAGCCGCCCATGATGGCCAATGTCGTTTCAGAACCCCTCGGTGGGGGGCGGGACCTGTGCGGCATCGCCCCGGCCATTGACCTGGTCGAAGATCATCTTGCGCATGGCATCGAGATCGCCGGTCGCCCCGGCACTGCGCGACACGCTGTCCGACCCGACCAAGGTGGGGGAACGGGTGTCGGTCAGCGAGAGTATCTCTTGCCGGTCACCCGCCTCCAGCAGGACATGATCGCTTCGGATCTCGACCAGGCGCCTGCCACCCGCGACCTCATCACCCACGACAAAGCGTCGGGCCGGCGCATTGCCGACCGAAAGGATCGCGCTGGATCGGTTTATCGGATCGGCGCGCACCACGCCGTGCAGCGTCACGCGCAGATCCGGTGCCGGCACGTCGGATGACGACGGGGCGTTGATCGGCTGTCCGAAGGGCATCAAGGCAAGGATGCCGTCCAGGTCGATCCGCGGCTCCACCACCTTCGCCTGGTCGTGCTGGACCACCGGACCCGCCTCCTGCCGCGCCAGGAACCAGGCCACGCGGCCGGCGTGAAGGCCAAGCGAGACAACCGTCGCGGCCAGGGCCATCCAAATGATCCAGTCATGCCGAGCCTTGGGCACCATCTCAGACCTTCCAGACAAGACGCCGCTTGGAAGCTGGCCCCGGCATCTTCGTATGACATGCGGTCCGTGGCCAAGACCCAAGGATAACAGAATGGCGGGGCCTGGTCAGAGGGAAGCATCGTGCCGATCATCGCTCTGGCGGCATATACAACCTGGGGGAGGTGTCGGGTCTATCCCAGCAAGACGACAGGAAATCCAAGCGGATCTTTGCCGAAACAAGGACTTCGCGTTTGTCGTGCAGCGGACAGGGTTCGTTTCAGCCGTCAACAAAGGTGCCGGCATTACTGATGCAAAGCTGGTTTTTACCCCAAGGTTTGAAGGCGATGCTGTCCTCGGCCTGAGTTTTTCAACAGAAAACCTCAACATCTGCTGTCCTGATCGTCACAGGAAGACCTGAGCCGAATCACTGATTCGGTAAAATGAACATACAAAACAGGGTCACTTAAATGTTTCCTGCTGGAAGCAAGAACGGCTGATCTTTGCTTGCATAATAATTAGGCAATTATCAGGATTCCTGGATGAGGGCGAGCAGGTTTGCAGAAGCAATTTCTTCCGCGGCGACCTTCATCCAATCCAAGCGCATCGGGATTCTAGAAATCTTGATTTCAACTTAAGATGGTAATGATGTCTGCTCATTTTCCGACATGTTGTCCAAAGCAGAATTAATACACAGAAAAAACCGACCATTGCGACAAGAAAAATCCTCTTGTTTATTGGAAGAAGCTTGGGGTGGTCATAATCAGCACAACCAAAAAGATAATAAGGCTGCGGCATTCCGCCACGGGCCGGTTTAAAAAAAACTACCCACGATTTAAAAATTCGCCTGTAAATTTAGTCAACGCGCGTGGTGATCATTTAGTTCGGGGGTGGTTATGTCTTTTCTACCTGAAGATGCGTCTCGGGCCAGGATACGCGAGGCGGAGGCCGCCCGAAAGAACAGGCTGGAAATCGTCCAGGCTCTTTCAACGGGTCAGGTGTCCCGGCGGGAATTGTTCAAATGGGGCATATTCACCGCCGGTGGGGCATTGGCCTGCATCAACGGTCTCAGCCCTTTTGCGCCCAGTGCCTATGCCGCCACCACGCCGACGGGAATTCCCAGAAGCCCGCTTTTCGGCGCCAAGCCTTTCACGCAGCCGCTGAGGCGGTTGAACCTTCAGACACCCTTGCCGCTGACGCCCCGGCTGGAAAATGGCGAGACGGTCCTGGACTTTCCGTCTGGCGGCGAATTGCCGGCCCGCCGGTTGTCCTATCATACGGAATTCACCCAAAGCGGCGGTGAAATGAACACCAATCCGTGGAACGACTATGGGCCATTGGAAGGCCGTCCGCCCGGCGAATATTTCGCGCACCAGCGGTGGAACGAGTTTCTTCCCAAGGTGGCCTATATCATGTCGCTTGCGCCGGTTCGAAGCAACATGTCGTTCCACGACAATTTCCCCGAGCAGGAGGAAAACAAGGTCTGGTCCTTTGGCGAGGGAAGAACCGGAAAATCGCGGCTGCCGCCCCCGCTGATAAAGATGCGGTACGGAGAGCCCGCGATCATCAGAAGCTATAACATGCTTCCAACAAATCCAAAGGATAATGGCGGCTTCGGGTCGAACAGCCAGGCCACCCATAATCATAACGGACATAATGCCTCTGGCAGCGATGGCGCGTCGAATGCGCACCATTTTCCCGGGCAGTTCTATGATTATCACTGGACGACCTGTCTGGCACGGGCCGACATGACCAACACCTCGGCCTCGGACAAGAGGGCGTCGGGACCGGACGGCAATGGCGGGCTTATGAACGTGGCCGGCGACTATCGAGAGTTGCAGGGGTCGATGTGGTTCCACGACCACCGCTTCTTCTACACGGCCGAAAACGTCTACAAGGGCCATCTGGGTGCTCTGAACTATTACAGCGGGCCGGATCGCGGGAACGAGGCGATCGACGATGGTGTGAACCTGCGCTTGCCCAGCGGCACGGAACTGGACTGGGGCAACATCGACTTCGACGTGAACCTGATCGTGTCGGATGCGGCGCTTGACCAGTACGGCCAGTACCAGTTCGACATCTTCAACACCATCGGGTTCATCGCCGACCAGGTTCTGGTGAACTTCACCTACAAGCCGTTCTTCGAGGTCCTGCCCCGCAAGTACCGGTTCCGCATCCTGGCGGGCAGCATGTCGCGGTTCTGGAAGTTCGCCCTGGTCAACGGTTCGAACAAGCTGGTTCCGATGACCGTGATCGCGACGGACGGAAACCTCCTTCCCGCCCCGGTCACGGTCACGTCGCTTGACTGGCAGAGCGTGGGCGAACGGTTCGACGTGATCGTGGACTTCTCGGCCTTGCCGATTTCCAGCAGGCTGCGCCTGATAAACATGCTTGAACACGAGGACGGCAACCGCGCCAAGGGGCAGCTGAGCCTTGCCGATACGCTGGCAGGCAAGTCCCGGGACCCGGCCATCGGGGACGTGATGCAGTTCCGCGTCGTGGGCCAGGTCGAAAGCGTGGATGCACCGGGCAAGATCCATCGGGCCACGGACATCGATCGCAGCGTCGTTCCGGCGAAACTGACGGATGTCATCCCGATCCAGCAGCCGGTGCGCGAACGTGTTATCGAATTCAAGGGCGCAGACGGCGAACTCGACAAGCTGACGGGCGAGTGCTTCCCCAGTTGCGGCGAAAAGGAGCGTTTCGGCTATACGCTTCGGATCAACGGCGAATCGAACCATTTCCTGAACGCCAACCGGATTTCGATGCTGATCCCCCGACCCGGAGAGGTGGAGCATTGGACCATCATCAATGGCGGCGGCGGCTGGGATCACCCGATGCACCTGCATTTCGAGGAGGGCCGGACCATCAGCCGGGGCAGCAAGGCCCTGACCGCGCTGGAACATAACTCGCGCAAGGATGTCTGGCGGCTTGGGGTGAACGGCAAGCTCAAGATCCAGGTGCGCTTCGGCGAGTTCGGCGGCGCCTATGTGACGCATTGCCACAATACCGTCCACGAGGACTGGGCCATGGTGATGCGCTATGACATCCTGACCGACCAGAAGAACGACAAGGTTTCCCAGACCCATCGGTCGGTCATCCCGACGCCGAACCCGTCCCCGAACGGGGTCACTTATGTGACGCCGGAAATCCTGCCGGAAGGGAACCCCTTCTCTCGATCCTTCCGCCCGTTCCCAAGCGGCCGGATCTAGGACCGGGCGCGTGTCCCCACGCGCGGGCAAGACAGCCGGACCGCCACCCGCACGGGCGGTAGTCCGGAACCTTCCTGATGGTGGACAACAGCCGGGACGGTTTTGCGTCGCTGGCCGCTTGAAAGGGCAGATCATGTCAGAAACATGCCGATCCGTTTGGGGCCGTATCACACGGATGCGCCGCCATCTGCTTGCCTTGGCCTGCGCCGCGACCTTGTCGGTGACAGCGATCGGCCCTGCCAAGGCGGAATGGGACGGGTCCTACTTCCCGAATGTCGAACTGGTGAACCAGGATGGGGTGACGCTTCGTTTCTGGGACGACCTTCTGCGCGACAAGATCGTGGTCGTGAACTTCGTTTATACCGATTGCCCGGACATCTGCGGGTTGTCGACGGCGCGAATGGCCCAGGTCGTCGATTGGCTGGGCGAACGGATCGGCAAGGACATCTTCGTCTACTCGATCTCGCTCGATCCCGGAACCGATACGCCGCAGCGGCTCAGGGATTATGCAGATGCGTTCGATGCGCCCGACGGGTGGATGTTCCTGACAGGCAGTCCCGAGAACGTGGACATCGTCCGCTTCAAGATGGGAGAGCGCAGCGAAAGCCTGGCCCAGCATCGTTCGGACATGGTCATCGGCAATGCCGCGACAGGGGAATGGCGCCGCGCGTCGCTGATGGGCAGCCTTGTCGTCCTGACCGAGGAAATCCTGTCGCTGGACCCTGCCTGGACGCTCCCACCCGCCATCGCCTCCCTGGAGACCATCACCCCAGGGCAACTGGTCATCAAGGACACGCCCGGAGAGGGGCTGTTTCTCAGCGCCTGCGCGGCATGTCACACCGTGGGCGAAGGCATCCGCGTCGGACCCGACCTGTCCGGCGTGACATTGCGCCGGGACCGGGAATGGCTGAAAGCCTATCTGAAGGTCCCCAACCGGATGCTTGCCCGGAAGGACCCGGTGGCAGTGGAACTCGACAAGGCCTTTCCGGCCGTGCGCATGCCGAACCTGCAGCTCAACGACACCGACGTCGAGGATCTGATCCATTACCTGGCGGTGCAGACGGAGCTGCTGGGCCAGCCGCAAGAGGTCGCCGAGGCGGCGGGTCATGACCATGCCGACCACTCCGGTCACGGACAGTCCGGTCACACCCATGCGGATGGGCATCAGCACGACCATTCCCACTGATTCCGAGCAGTATTCTTCGGCTAAGGGGTCAGGGGTGCCCTTGTCGCCTCATTCCTCCTGGAAGACG
>NZ_NWMQ01000065.1:0-10161 GCF_002901215.1 Paracoccus sp. SY
CCACTCGGCGCGCGCCTCGGGATTGGTGTCCAGATGATCCTGCAGCCGCTCGTCGGCATCGACCACCNGCAGCTTCCACATCCGGTAGCGGCGCCCGCCACGACCGACCCGGTCCTGCGCGTAGAAGGGATTACCGCCGTCGATGAGCACGACCAGGGCCAGCACCAGCACCAGCGGCAAGACGACCGGCAAGGCCATCAGCACCAGGAGGAGATCAAGCGGCCGCTTGAGCGAGCTGCGGTAAAGTCCGTGACGCGCGGCAACGGTGGAGACATAGGCCGGGCCATCAGCCAGAAGCTGCTGCTGAGCAAACATGACAAACTACTCTTTACGAACAAAGGCTTAAAGTCGTGATGGAAACCGCCATCACTCTCCGAAGTCAGTCTGACTTCAGCGCACGCTCAACCGTCGATGTCAGGAAAGTCGAGGCGCGGGCAATGTGATCCCGTTGACCTTCGCCTGGCGTTCCAGACGCCCCAGAAGCTCACGGTACTCTGCATTGTGGGAATAAGCGCTGATTGCCGACATGATGACCTTCCAGTCATCGACAGACACAGCGTGACGAAACGCGAAGGTGGTTTCAGAGGCAAACATGGAAATACCTAAAACTGTAACGAACATCCTCTCCATAACCGGAGGTTGTCTATTGGCCAATTTGCCTTTTTGTATAGGCTAATAGGCTGTCGAGTGATGGGCGACATCCATCATCCAACAAGCCATTGTTCCATAAGACGAATTACTGTTGAAAATTGCTGCGCTAGGGGACGCGCTATCCTGAAATGCGACTTTCTGTGCTCAACAATGGGTTGAGCCATGAAAGGATCATAGGAATGAAGGTTCGGTTCTGCCACCCTCCCCTATCGGCCTGCTGCAAGACGAACGCCGCTAGCATATGAAGATGGCCCCGACGAGATAGACGTCGGCTCGACCGATATCTCTTAATTATAATAAGGAAGAGTGTGCTCTAAAAAAAAGCCAGCCAAACGCTGCCCTTCCTTCCACATGTCGTGGTCCCTTAGTGCGCGGCTTCTTCCGTGATTGGCCATTTCTAATGCAGGCTGCGGATTAGTCAGATAGTCGCGCATAGCTCGCGCCAGTTGCTCTTCTTCGCCTGGCCCGACAAGTCGTCCAGTTGTATTATCTTCGACAAGTTCAGGCGTGCCGGCAACGCTTGTAGCTATCACAGGCAACCCGGATGCCATTGCCTCCATGAGAACGACGGGCAGACCTTCGGCAAAGGAAGGCAGGACAAACACATCTGCGTCAGCCATTTGAACGGCAACTTGCTGCTGGCTGAGGGCACCGGTGAACACGACTCTGTTGGCCAGTCCCAAGCTTGCCACAATCGCCTCCAGCTTGACCCGTTCAGACCCGTCGCCGACGATCGTCAGGGTTGCATCTGGAAAGGCATGGGCAATGGTGCCGAATGCTCCGATCAGAACAGACACCCCCTTGACCGGCACAAGGCGGCCAACGAACAGAATACGCCGGAGCGGTGGCGTTCGGTTGCGCTTGGAATACGCGGCGGGATCAATTCCACAGCGGACAACGTGGAGCTTGGCCCAATCTCCTTGACTGCAAAGTTGCCGAGCCTGGTTGCGGCAGAAGTCGCTGATGCAAGCAACAAAGTCCGCAGACGCGATCTTCGTGGCCAATTGCCGTGCGGGTGCGTCGAAGAAGTCGTCGGGCCCATGAAGCGTGAAGCTGAACGAAATCCCGGCCAGGATTGAGGCATACATGCTGACGGAAGCCGAAGCCATGCCCAGTTGATTGTGGATCCGGCTTGCCCCGCAGCGATGTAGAAATCGCGCCAGCACCATGGCTTCCATGAGATAAACGACTTGCCGCAGGTTTCCCTTCATCCCGGTGGCGCCACTCCGCCTGAGCAAGGACAGCGCCTGTGCCAAGCGGCGCGGCCGTCTGAGCGCCATTCCAATGGCTGCCAGAAGAACGGCGGGCTTGCGGACGTTCTCTAGCAGGTAAAAGGTTGAACGGGCAGCTGCGGCCTCATCCGGGCCGATCAGATGGTGGGATCCAGGCCGATTGACCGAGCAGGTCGTCACATGCAGCCCTGCCGCACGAAGGGCGACTACTTCGCGCAGGATGAAGGTGTGCGATACGGCAGGATAAAGACCGGTCAGATAGACGATGTGATCTGAACCTGGTTCTGGAGCGATGGTGGACAAGCAATAACCTCGACACGATGTGGCGCCCTTCGACGACCATTCATGGTGTTTCTATCCGAACCAGGCGCTTTTGCTACCGCATCAGGATGGTTAACAAAAGAGCATGTGATTGCATTCTTGAGTCACGTTCATTCAAAGCCGAATTGGAAAGCAATGCTGCAACCAGGGCTAGAAAATTAATTACCGCTGCAGTCTCGTTCTGTCTAAATGGACAGGTGTTTTGAAGCAGGCCACGCTGTAAGAATTAATTGAATTTTCTGTGATCATCCAACGACTATGCGGCAGAAGCGAAATGCAGGTCGCGTGATTTTCTCTCAAGTGCGTCGTGATTGGTAAAGTTTTTGGAGCAAGTCTATTATGAACCAGAGTGTTCGTGTGCCGCGGAGCCTGGTGCCCGCCAGGCGGTATTCCATTGATCCAGTGGTGGATCAGGAAGCGCCGTCGGCCCATCGCATCCTGCTCGTGGACCTGAACAACTTTTCAACCTTTCCGACCCTTGCCATTGGACTTCTGATCGCTTCGCTGCGAAATCGGGGCCAGACGGTCGAGCTACTTTCCCCACTTGCCCATGACGTGCCAGCGGCAGCCCGTGAGCGGCAGGAAAACATCCTGGATCATCTACGCCGCCGCGTCAGCCTGACGGATCTTCCGCAAGCCTATGCCCTGCGCGACCTGCTGCGCAAAGCCTATCGCGCTCGCCACGAGCGTCCCCATCCGATTGTCCTGAAGCAAGCCTCGCAGGCCATTGCGCGGCGGCCGGACGTCATCCTGATTTCGGCCTATTTGCAGCACATGACAACGATCCGGGCGCTTGCTGCGCTTGCTCGTCAGGCGGGTGTTCCCGTGATCGTCGGCGGCCCGATGTTCAACCTGCCTCATGTTGCACAGGAATGGTGCCAAATCCCGGGCATCGAGATGTTGTTTGGCGGCGAGGCCGATCTGGTTTTGCCCAATCTGCTGCAGACCTTCCTGACGGGCGGTGACGTGCTGCAGTACCCAGGTGTCACGCTGTCCAATGGGCGCAGCTCGTCCGCGGCACCGCCATTGCGCCCCTTGGATGCAACCCCAATTCCTGATTTCACGGACTTTCCATGGGACCGCTATCCAGTCCGGATCGTTCCCCTGATGTCGGGCCGGGGCTGCCAGTGGGATCGCTGCCTGTTCTGTTCAGATGTCATCTCCGCCTCAGGGCGCAAGTTTCGCACGCGCAGCATCGACAGCGTTCTTTTGGAAATGCAGGAGCAAGCGCGACGCCACAACACTACCAGCTTCCTTTTTCTGGATCTCAAGCTGAACTCCTGGCCCGACATGATCCGGGGAATTGCCAGCCAGATCCAGTCCTATGTGCAGGGGGCCGAATGGGTGGGAACGGTTCATGTCGACCGGCGTACCGATAACGGCTTGTCGCGACAGGATCTCATGTCCGCCGTAGATGGTGGAATGCGCAGGATATCCTTTGGCTTGGAGACGGGCAGCCAAGAATTGCTTGATCGCATGCAGAAAGGCAGCAGCGTGGAGCGGAACGCGCAGTTCATCCACGATGCACATGCCGCAGGCCTGTCAATCCGGTGCACAATGTTCAAGGGCTTTCCCGGAGAGACCGCAATGGACATGGAGGCGACCGAGCGTTTCCTGGAAAAGCACGGCCATATGCTGGACCGGGTGCGGTTCAACAATTTCAGCCTGTACACCGACACGCCGGTATGGCGGGAAATGATTGGCAGGTCGGGAGCAGGTGCTGAACTGGAACTGACCGCCAGCGACCATGCCCGCGCCCAGTTCCGTTATCGGCGGCTCAAGCCCTTTGGGCGCGATTACCGGCGCTCGAAGGCTCGAGTTTTGTCCATTGTCCATGAGATCAACAGGCGCCCGCTGCGCGACTCGGCCCGGCAGTTTGACGGACTTATGTGATGCACATGATCCGAGAACGTTGGCAGCGCGCCGATGCGCTGCAGGGAAGCCCGCTTCAGCGGCGGCTGCGTCGCCTGTCTGCGATGGAGAAAAAGGAGGAAGCTCGTGCCTTTCTCGACACCTTCCATGATGCGACAAGTGCCAGCAAGGCGACGCGGCAAGCGCGGTGGTCCGAGGTGCGGCGCGAGCTTTCAAGATCCGGGCATTACGAGCATACGCCCGAAGAACTGGCGTATGGTGCGCGTCTTTCCTGGCGCAACAATGGCCGCTGCATCGGGCGGCTGATGTGGGAAAGTCTGGATGTCGTGGATTGCCGGCACCTGACTGATCCCGCGCAGATCGCTGGCCGGGTCTTCTCGCATCTGGACGAGGCGCATGGCGACGGCCGTATCCGGTCGATCATCTCGGTGTTTGCGCCTGTCCGGGGAGCAGAGCTGCCGGCCTGGATCGAGAGCTCCCAGGCCATCCAGTATGCGGCACATGTCCAAGCGGACGGACGGGTGGTGGGTGATCGGCAGAACCAGGAAATGACGCGCATTGCCATGTCTCTAGGATGGCGGCAACCCGTTCTCGAAGGTGCATTTGACCACCTGCCACTGCTGGTTAGGGACAAGAACGACCGCCGGCACATGTTTGATATCCCTCCAGCCTGCATTCGCGAAGTTCCTATCACCCATCCTGCCTTTCCCGCCATCGCCGGACTGGGTTTGCGGTGGTATTCCGTTCCGCTCGTCACGGGCCACATCATGACGATTGGTGGGATCGACTATCCTTGCGCGCCGTTCAACGGCTTCTACATGGCAACCGAAATTGCCTCGCGAGATTTCGTCGACAGGAAGCGCTATGATGTCTTGCCTCAGGTGGCTCGCGCGATCGGGACATCGCCTGACCCCAAGGACGATCCATTGTGGAAAGACCGCGCGCTGACCGAATTGAATGCGGCCGTGCTGCATTCATACCGGCAAGCAGGTATCACGATCGTGGATCATCACAGCGCATCGGATCAGTTCATGACGTTCCACCGCCGGGAGCAGGCGGCAGGACGTTGCGTCGCTGCCGATTGGCGATGGATCGTGCCACCCCAGGCATCGGCATCCTGCGATGTCTTCCATCTGCGTATGCGGAATTTCCATCCTGTCCCGAACTTCTACCGCGATCGAGGTGACGAGGGACTGCGAATGATGCCATGGTATGGCGACCGCCACCGGCGCCGGGGTCTTGTCTGGCTCGACCGCATACTGCGCCGATGGAAAATCTGGAAACGAATGGCGGGATAGCCGTGCTTGATGCACCTTGGCGGTTCAATTTCTTCAAGGCTCGTCAGCCCAACGACCGTTTTTTGGACATTCAGCTGAGATGCCGGAAGCTGCCCTGAGCCACGTCTTTGAGATGAATAGCGGTCAGAAAAAAGGTCAGTAAACGGCCTGATGGGGGTGCAGGATGGTACCCGCTACAAAACCGTTGAAGCAGACATTCCGTTGAGACTGCCAGCTGCATCCGCGCGGCCCCGACATAGAGACAAAAGCCTCTCCCCGGACCGCTGTTTGGCGCGCTCTGGGCCGCGAACTACACCGATTCCTCAGGCGGCAATTAGCTTCCTCCCTACATAATCTTTTCCCCCTCTGGGAGTTGGAACGTTAAACCCATGCATTTCAGAATCCGAGTTGCCAGCTCTTCAGTCGCTGTCCAGCCAGGTGTGAAGGAATCCGGTGTTAGGCAAAGCGTAAGAACTCCAATGGTGCCTCGGTCCATTGCATCCTTGATGGCTTCGGCGACAGCATCCACGTAATCTTCGGAGACCATCATTCTAATATCAGATCCAAACTGACAGTAGAAATAGTCTAAATCTATGTTGACTATCCACGGTGCCTCCCGCTTGGAAAGCCAATACGGGAGGTTCTCAGGTAAGTCCCACGGTCGGCCGACCATCACGCGATCGAAATTCGGTGGATCACCATCATCATGAGTCAAGCAATGAAAAGTGGTGATGCTCTTTCCAAACTCATGGAGGTATATGGAGAGATAATTGTCCCAGCGGATAACAGGACATTCGAAGCCGTCAACTTGGGAGGTCTTACCAAGATAGTCGTCAATCCCTGATGACCAACTTGGTAAGTTTTCGAGCCACTCGTCCATACGACTTAGCAATGCATCTGGGTGTCGGTCAATGTGAATAAAAGAATGCGGTTCTTTAAGATTGATTTTCTGTAGCCAACACCAGAGGGCAGCGCGATGATTATCCATAACATACACATTACTGCTCCTGCAGAGAAAGTTCTGCTGGACAGGCCCGGAATGGTTTCGTCCTCTAAATGGTACGATCCACTCCCATTCGGTGGTCATTCTTTCTTCTCCATCAATGAAACCAAATCTCGTCACCTTCGAGTCCTAACCTCGCGGGATCCTGCGACCGAGGACCGGATTAATCATGCATTATCGCAAACTTTCTAGCCGCCCTGGCGACCAAATGACGTTCGCCAGCCTAATCAACACGTCGCAGCGCTGCTCGATTTGCTTTCTCTTGAACGAGGGAACTGGAGCCAGTTCAAGACCCAGAACGGTGCGGAGCACCTCGAACTGTGGCCGGTTCACATAGGGCGTTCCGCTGAGGCTTGCCGCGAGCAGGTTTTGTCCAGCATAAACCTTGACCTTCTCTCTATAGGGTTGTGCCTGCAAGCTCCGGTTCACGTCAGCCGGCAGCAGCAGGAGCGCGGGTAGCCAATTGCGCCATTCTTGGAAGGTGCCTTCATCCTCATACTGGGAAGAGAACTGATCGTAGTCGTCAGCCATGATATGCTCGATATCGAACGGGTTCTTACGCGAACGATCAACGAGATCAGCAAAGTTGTCAGCTCCGCCTGAGCCATGCTCAAGGAACGCGGTAGCCCGAGCGAGGAAGTGGTAGATGTACCGGCGGCTGAACTGATTGATACCCCAGGCCCATAGCCCCTCGCGCTCGCGGCTCTCGCTTCCTTCAAAGGTAGCATCGTCACCTTCAGCGAGTTCGGTGACTAGAATATCGATCAGTTCGCCGAGAGGCTTCCGGCGGATTTTTCTACAAAGAAGGTACATGGCGTAGGAAACCGTAGAATATCCGACGCGGACGTAGTTCACCGTGCGACGCATTATCCAGATGTCGAGGAACGTGGCCGTCGCCTGGATCTTGCGACGAACGGTTTCATCGTCGTCCTTTGGGTCCAAGGGTGCCAAAAGTACGGTGGGCTGCCATGTGAAGTCATTGTGGGCGTTATAGAAGACAGACTCGAGGCCTGGCGTATAAGTCGCCGACGCTGTGACAATTCGCTTGTAGGCCTTGGCGTAGAAGGGGAAGTCACGGTTCATCCAAGTGAGATTGCTCACTTGGTTGCCCACCTGCAGCCGGTTAGAGTTGTCACGCACCCACCGATGGAATACTGTACCGGCCTGCTCCCAGTCTCGGTCGGTCGAGCCTGCCTTACGTTCACGGATACTGTCCGCATATTGAGCACGAAGCCACGCTTTGATGAAGGTCGCATCCTCCTCCTGCTGTCCTTTAAAGGAGAGAAGGTCCAGAACTTCACTCTTCCAGCGATCGTTTGCGAGCTTGCGCTGTTCTACGTCGGTAATAGGAGCAAGTAGGTAGGCCTTCAGCATGTCCACCGGGCTGAGAGGCTTGCCGCGATCATTCATGGTCTCGAAAATTGCATAGGCATGATTGTCGCTGTCAGCGGCAATTTCTATCAGGCCAACGCGGTTGAGCAACCAGTATGCGAAATGCGGCAGCCCCTCTCCAAGTTCTTCGGAGAGGCCGGACTCTGCGATGTCCTGGTAGCGGGCATACATTGTCTTGACGGACTCGTCCTCGCCATCAGGATTGAAGACCTTGCCGTTAAACAGGGCGTCGATCACCGCAGCTCGCTCGGGAATGTCGATGTTGAACTGCTGCCTGCCATAATTATCACTGAATATTAGTGGAGCAAGGATGCTTGTCACTCCCAGCTTGCGCAGCTCGCACTCCCTGAAAAGATGGATCAGCAGCAGGGTTAGCGAAGTAACGCGCTGCTGCCCGTCAATCAGGTAGTTCTTGCCATTGCGTTTGCTGACAATAATCGATCCGAGAAAGTATTCGTCGTAATTTGATACCGCACTAGTTCCGTCGGCGTCTTTGTAGCTGCTTCTGAACTTGCCGGTCAGGTCGGTGAGCAACTCGCCGATATGCTTGCTCTCCCACTTGTACTCACGCTGGTACTCGTCAATCGCAAAGGACTCACCCTGTAACAACTGCTTTACGGTTTTGTAGTGGGGGACAATGGTACTCATTCGAATCAAATCTCTCCAGCCGGTAGTAACTGCATCATGTCGCGTCCGATTAAGTAGTTGCGGCGCCTCGTGATATGCAGCCATTACGGATGGTGGGACAAGACATAGAATTGGTCTAGGTTTACTGCTGCGGACTGCGACGTCGCGCTGCCGACGCTCACCCATCAGATTTACTTTCTGTCGCGTCGCGCGACCCCTTTGAAAACGCTGCTTCGCGGCAAGTGGTGCATGCGGATGGCAGCAATGGGCCGACCCTCTCGGTTCGCATGCTTCGGAGCTAAGCATGCCTAGCTTCTCCGCTGCACGTTTTGGGGGCACCACTCGCGAACAAGATCTCCGCGCCAACGCGCCGGCGTCGTTTCCAGAGGCAGATGCCTGCTTCGCGTTTCCAAACGACCATCAAAATGAGATAGGGAGTAGGTCCATACCCATTCCGTCGCGAATTGCTAAATTCCATTTAGCGCGCTTTGAAGTTTCGGAAGATTTTCTCGAAAGATCCCCGAAGGCGAACTTCGAGATCAGGCGCAAGGGGTGACAAACCGATTTCATATTCTTTGCGATGGCGCGAGAAAAGCTTGTCGACAGATCCTGAATTCTGGGTAGACACGAAAAAGCGACCGTCGGCATAGATGTCATCGATTAGGCCGAGAAATGAACGCCCCAAGTCAACGCCAAGAGAACTACTCAGATAATATTTGCACTCCACCGATACTAGCACCTTGCTCGACCGTGGATGGACGTTGTTCGCGCGGCAGGTGGTCGCTTCATCTTGATAAAGTATCGCGACATCGCATTCGTGGTTAACGCGAGATTTGCCCGAAACATAGATGCCAACATGGGCTTCTAGTATGGGCGAACTCGGGAACATAATTTCGGCGTGACAATAGTCGTGAAGGGTAGAGAAGATCGAACTCGGCGAGGTACGGAAATAAAAGCTAGTCGCCGCTACGCCGCTTCTTGTCATCAAGCGGATCGTTGCGCCTTCCCGCCGCGCGGCGTCTAGCATGAGGGCCCAGATATAACACTCATAAAGGTCGTTTCCCGCCGAAGCGGCTGACAGATTAGCGCTTGTGGCTGAAGCAATAGCCACGCTAATGTCATTCCACATGTCCGATCTTAATGGCATCAACTGGACTCGGCGACATCGGTAAACTTGCGATGTGACAGATCTGCTTCCTTGGAGATTTCTTGTAGCAGCTTAGCGAGATCCACCGTCTGTTCGTGCGACTGGACGATGCTGCCGCGCGATACTCTCGCCTGGCGGTCCGGTCCAGGCTCGTCTGTTTCTCCTACACCAACCAAGTGGACAGCAGGCTCGTGTTGTCCCTTGGTATCGATGCTGTTGAAATCTGTGATCGCGTCAATGAAGCGCTTGGCCATCATTTTGGGGGCGATAAAGGCGATACCGAGCGCTGCGACCAGCATGTCTAATTGCTCTATTGGAGTATAGTCTTGCTTACCCACGAACTCGCCGCTAGACGTGCCGCGCGATCGCGGCGCCTCTGCGACCATGTCCAGTCCGGGACTTTGGCGAACAGTTAGCTTTCGCTCGATCTGTCGACCCGCCTCAATGTCCGAACGCCACTGATTGATAATGTCGACGATTCCGGCCTTACTTTGTTCTGTTGCTACATCGCGCACTGTTAGCTCGATATGATGGATCAGGCGCGTCGCCTCGTCGTTGGAAATGGCCATTGATTAATCTTGTTCATATCCGCCTTAGCTGTGGAATGATACTTGTCTTAAGGGCACCTCGATTTTTGAC
>NZ_NWMQ01000066.1:0-10145 GCF_002901215.1 Paracoccus sp. SY
GAACCATGAGGATCTTCATTATGTGCCCTTTCCCTTCTTTGCCTGCTCGAAGACCGTCCTCTCGATGACAGGGCGTTGCGGTGAGTGCATGTGTCGGCCCCGCTTCATTCCGAGGTCTTTCGCTGATCGGTGTCGGAAACGCCGCGTTCCCCGTGCAGTTCCTGTTCCTGCTTGTCGCGACATTGCGGCCGTTGGCAGTGCCGGGCGTTTCAGCGGGATGCTCCAGGGTCCTCTCGGCGCGATGCTGGTCATAGCCGAAATCGGTCAGGACCACGATCTGGGCGATGCTGCTGCATCACACCACTCCAATCGAGATGCGCCGAACAGAAGGTTAGCTAACGCGGTCTGTCGTACGGGTTGAGTTGCGCAGGTGGCCAACCGAACAGGAGATCTCAGCATAGCTTGACGAGATAAAAAGCACGCACTATTCATAATCTCGAACGAGTTCATTATAGTGAACAACAAGCATGAGTGGCCGCGGCGTAGAACGGATTCTTGACCTGATCGAATGGTTCGCTTCCTTTCCGGGGACTGCGACCTTGTCAGAGGTTGCTGCTGCGCTTGGCATGCCCAAGTCTAGTGCCTTGCAGATGCTTCGAACGATGACGGAGCGGGGGTATCTGCAGCGCGACGCAAAAGGCGATTATCTGCTGGTTCGCTTGCCAGGAGACGTAACGGGTGCCGCCGGATACAACGGTGCACTTCTCGCGCTTGCTGCTCCTTTGATTGCCAAGGCTGTCGAGGATGTTTTGGAAAGCGGGTTTCTGGCCGTAATGGAAGGTCGGGACATTCGCTATCTGAACAAGATCCTGCCTGATCGGGAAATCCGCTACGACCGCGACATGACGAAGTCACGACCGGCGCACAAGGTTGCCAGCGGCATTGTCATCCTTGCGGCCTCATCTCCCGAGGTGGTGGACGCTTATGCTGAGGAACTGCCCGCAGAGGAGCGGGAGGCGATGGAAGCGATGATTGAGCGCGCGCGACGGGACGGGTTCTTTTTCAATGCTCAGGGGGTGGTCGAGGGGGCAGCGGGTGTCGCGGCCCCGATCCTCGACGCATCGGGGCGGGTCGTTGGTGCGGTCAACATCTCAGGCCCGCGGGAGCGCATGGCTGCGGCGGCCGATCAGGTCTGCAAGGCAGCCAAGGACACGGCACGTGCCATCACAGAGGTGATTGCAAGACGCGCCGTTAGACGAGTTTAAGGGAGGAACTTTATGAGACTTCAACTGACTTTGACCACGGCCCTGATTTTGGGGCTTCCGTTTGCCACCTTCGCCCAAGACGTTCCCGAACACTATCCGGCGGACTATGCCGATGTGATCGAAGCCTCGCGCTCGGAGAAGGGGCTGACGATCTACTCCAATATGGCAGACAACAACTGGGCTCCGATCATCGAGGGCTTTGGGGCCAAATATCCCTGGATCAAGGTGGAGACGATCGATCTTGGCTCCGGCACGGTTCACTCCCGGTGGGAAGCGGAAAAAGGCTCCTCCAGCCGCACTGCGGACATTCTCGTATCGGGCGCGAACGACCGCTGGGCTGCCTATGGCAAGGAAGAGCTCATGGAGCCATACCAATCGCCGGAATTCGAGCATCTGCCTGATTTTGCAAAGCCATATCCAGGAGTTGCCGTTATGTCGGCTGATCCCCTGGTCATCACCTACAACGCGGCGCTTTTGTCCGACGGTCAACGACCCACGGGCCTTACATCTCTTGTTTCGGCTGCGACAGATGATGCGGGCACCTTTGACGGACGGATTACAACCTACGACGCGGCACGCAACTCTTTCGGGCTCGCCGCATGGTGGAACTACATGGATGTGAAAGGTGAGGAGGGCTGGGACAACCTGCGCAAGATCGGCCCGATGATCCGTGGAGAGACCTCGGGCGGCCCGATGAATGAAAAGATCGCGACCGGTGAATATGTCATGGGTATCGCGGTCTCGGGCATTACGATCTTCCCGAGGCTGGAACAGCCGGGCGGTGAGATCCTTGGCTTTGCCTTTCCCGACGATGGCACGATCATGATGCTGCGCGGCATGGGCATCCCCAAAGGTGCGGCGAACGTGAACTCCGCCAAGCTGTTCATGGATTACGCGCTCTCGACCGAGGGGCAGACGCTGGTGGGCAAGGGCGGGCTCGTTCCCTATCGCGATGACGTGCCCGAGGATCAGGTTCGCTACACCTATCAGGGTATTGCCGATCTGGTGGGAGAAGAGAACCTGATCGTCGCCGGCTTTGATGAACGCCTTATCACCGAGGCAGGGCCCTTCGTCGAAAAATGGAACGCGGCGTTGGCCGGAAACTGATACTGCGGGTGGCCGCGCGCCACCCGACCTTCCGATAGGAACATCCACCGATGACGGACATCAGCGATACCGGCGCCTCGCGGCAGCCGATCGACCGATCGCGCCTGATCTTCTGGGGCGTTGCTGCCCTGACCACGGTGCTGGTCGCCGGGCCGATCGTGCCCATCGTGATACAGGCCTTTCTCGACAAGCCGCTCTATGACAGCTCCGCAGGCTTGACGCTCGGCAACTTCACCCGCCTCGCATCCGAGCCCGGGATGGCGCGTGTCTTCTTCAACACGCTGTATTTTGGCCTGCTGACGATGGTTCTGGCGCAGGTGTTCGGCGCAGTCATGGCTGTGTTGGTCGGGCGCACGAACCTGCCAGGTAGGTCCTGGATGGGCGAGGTATTCATCTGGCCGCTGTTCGTGTCGAACCTGGTGATCGCCTTCGGCTGGTTCACGATGTATGGTCCTTCGGGCTTCATGACCTTGGCAGCCAAAACCTATCTCGGTGCTGCTCCTTGGAATCTTTATACCGTCACGGGCATGGGCATCGTAGCTGGGCTATCCCAGGCGCCGCTGACCTAT
The DNA here is from genome assembly GCF_002901215.1 of Paracoccus sp. SY. Classification (NCBI taxonomy): domain Bacteria; kingdom Pseudomonadati; phylum Pseudomonadota; class Alphaproteobacteria; order Rhodobacterales; family Paracoccaceae; genus Paracoccus; species Paracoccus sp. SY. Next base: position 2,882 of record NZ_NWMQ01000066.1, read on the forward strand.
CTGATGTGTCTTGCCGCGGTGACCAAGGCCGATCCGCAGCTTGAGGACGCGGCGCGCTCGGCCGGGGCAGGGCCCTTCCATGCGCTCTGGTCTGTAACGATCCCGATGATCCGGCCGGCCGTGATCTACTCCGCCGTTCTGAACTTTGTCGTTGGGATCGAGATGCTGGCTATCCCGCTGCTGTTCGGCGGCCCGTCCGGCATTCAGACGGTGACCACCTTCCTCTATGACAAGGGGATCAACGCGGCAGTGCGTCCGGAATACGGAATCGTCGGCGCAGCTGCGATCCTGCTGCTGATCCTCGTGGCACTGCTGGTCTGGCTGCAGGGATACCTCATGCAGGCATCAGGACGCTTCGTGACGGTTCGGGGCAAGGCGAGCCGGCCATCGATCCTGGATCTGGGCAAATGGCGTTGGCCGGCCTTCGCCTTTGTCTTTGCCTTCATCTTCTTCACCATCCTGTCCGTATTCGGCGGCATCTTCATGCGGTCAGCCGTGACGTTCCTGACGCCGCTGATCCCGTTCTGGAAAGTCCTGACAACGGCGAACTTCGATCTCGTGTTTGAGTCGTCGACCTATGTCCGGTCCATTGTGAACTCGGTCCTCGTGTCCACAATTGGTGCGGCCATCGGCACCTTCTTCATCTGTGTCATCGCGCTTGTGGCGCGGCGGTCGGAGTTCCGCTATCGGCGGCCTCTGGAATACGTGGCGCTGTTCCCGCGGTCACTTCCCGGCATCATTGCCGGCCTCGGCTTCTTCTATGCAGTGATCTGGCTTCCCGGGGCGGACATGATCCGGGGCACGATCCTGGTCCTCATTATCGCCTTCATGGTGCGCTACATTCCAGTCGGTTTCGGTGCGATCGCCCCGGCGCTTGCCCAGATCGGCGAGGAGCTGGACCGCGGCTCCCGCATTTCCGGCGCGGACTGGTGGACAACGGTAACCCGGATCATCATGCCCATCCTGAAGCCTGCATTGTTCAGCTGCTACGCGCTTTTGTTCATTCACTTCTTCAAGGAATACGTGACCGCCGCGTTCCTTTACCAGCCGGGGTCAGAGATCATCGGTACCACCATGCTGCAACTGGTGGCTCAGGGCGATAATGGCCCCGTCTCCGCCCTTGCCACCATCCAAGTCATTATCACGGCGCTGTTTGTCATCATCGCGCGCCGTCTGTTGGGAGCCAAGATCTATGGCTGATCTCGTCCTTGAAAATCTGACGATCAACTATGGGGCCGTGGCAGCGGTCGAGAACCTGAACATCCACGTTCCTTCCGGAGAGTTCCTGACGCTGCTTGGACCTTCTGGCTGCGGCAAGTCCACCACGTTGTTTGCGGTGGCAGGGCTGAACCATGCAACATCGGGCACGATCCGCGTGGGTGACAAGGTCCTATTCGATGGCAAAGCGCGTAACACCGTACCACCGGAACGGCGCAACATCGGGTTGGTGTTTCAGTCCTATGCACTTTGGCCGCACAAGTCCGTGGCCGATAACCTCGCCTTTCCGTTGATCCTGCGGAAGATGGGTAAGGCCGAACGGGACGAGCGCATTCGTGAGGCGCTCGGCCTGGTGGAAATGCTGCCTTATGCCGACCGTTTCCCGTTCGAACTTTCAGGCGGCCAGCAGCAGCGCGTGGCGCTGGCCCGCGCATTGGTCTATCGTCCGCCGCTTCTGCTGCTGGACGAGCCACTTTCCAACCTTGACGCGAAGCTGCGCGAACGCGCCCGGGTGTGGCTGCGTGAACTGCAGGAAAGGCTGAACGTCACCACGATCTATGTCACGCACGACCAAGCCGAGGCATTGGCCGTCTCAGACCGCATTGCGGTGATGAGCATGGGGCGCATGCGGCAGCTCGGCTCGCCGCGCGAAATCTATGAACGCCCGGCTGACAGTTTTGTGGCCGACTTTATCGGCTCCTCGAATTTCCTCGACGCAAAGCTGGTGCAGAACGGTGCCGATGCCGCCCAGGTCCGTTTGGCCGATGGAACGGAGCTGACCACCCCGCCCGGCCGCGCCGCCCAAGACGGATCGGTGGTCGTCGCCGTGCGCCCTGAGCGTGTCGAGGTCGTGTCCGAAATGGGGCCCAACTGCATGCGCGTGATGGTCGAGCAAAAGGTCTATCTGGGCTCGGTCTGGCAATATGTCGTGCGGGCCGGTGCCGTGGAATTCCGTATCCAGACGACGTGGGAGATCAACGACCCCAACGTCATCGTCCGCATTCCGGCCGAACACTGCGCCCTGTTCGCCGAGAAGTTCGTGGGAACCTGAGAAATGATTCATTTCGATCCGACCCTTCGTGGGCCGCTTCACGGGATCAGGGTGATCGACCTGTCCCGTCTTGTGGCAGGCAACATGATGTCGTTGCAACTGGCTGATTTCGGGGCCGATGTCATCAAGGTGGAACCGCCACAGGGCGATCCTCTGCGTGACTGGCGCGACGCAGGGCAGTCGCTGCACTGGAAGACCTATGGACGCAACAAGCGGTCGATCGCGCTGAACCTGCGCGAGGCCGGGGCAATGGCGGTGCTGCGCCGTCTTCTGGAAACTGCCGACGTCTTCATCGAAAATTTCCGGCCCGGTACGTTGGAAAACATGGGACTTGCCCCGGAGGTCCTGACGGAAATCAATCCGCGACTGATCACCGTGCGGATCTCTGGCTTCGGCCAGACGGGACCCTATGCCAAGCTGCCCGGTTTTGGCACCTTGGTGGAGGCGATGAGCGGTTTTGCCGCCCGGACCGGTTTTGCCGATCGCGAGCCGGTGCTTCCGCCCCTGGCGCTAGCCGATATGATCGCCGGTATCACCGGCGCAAACGCGGCAATGATGGCGCTCTTTGCACGGGAACGCGGCGACGTGCAGGGCCAAGTGATTGACTTGTCTCTTCTGGAGCCGATCTTTTCCATCCTCGGCCCTGAAGCCGCGATCTACAAGACCACCGGCAAGGTCAAGGAACGATCCGGCTCGGCATCCAACACCGTGTCACCGCGCAACGTTTATCGGTGCAGCGACGGCAAGTTCGTGGCGCTGTCGGGATCGACCCAAACCGTTGCGATGCGCATCTTCGATGTGATTGGCCGCCCCGACATGAAGACCGACCCGCGCTTCGCGACCAACGTCGCCCGGGTCTCTCATCGCGACATTGTGGATACCGCGGTTGCGCAATGGTTCCTGACCCGCACACGCGACGAGGCACTGGCTGCGATGCGTGCGGCGGGCGCGACCGTTGGTCCTGTCTATGACATTGCTGATATCTCTGAAGATCCCCATTTCGCGCAGCGGGAGATTGTCGTGGACGTGGAGGATGCGGACAACGGCAGCCTTCCACAGCACAATGTCTTTCCCAGGTTTTCCGCAACGGCAGGGGGTTTCCGGCATCCCGCGCCCGCCATTGGCGAGCATACGGCTGAAATCCTCGCCGAGATCGGGATGACCCTATGATCCGATCGCTTCTTTATGTGCCGGGCAACATGCCTCGCTTTCTTGAGAAGGCGGGGCAGCGTGGTGCCGACGTCGTCATCATCGACCTTGAGGATGCCGTGCCGGACGCTGCAAAGACTGCGGCCCGCGACGCGCTTTCGCAAAGCGTGGCCATGATAGGCGGGCGGGTCTTTGTCCGCGTGAACATGAACGAGCGGCTGGCGGACGATGCGGTGGCGGCTGTCCGTGCTGGCGCCGAGGCCCTGTATCTTCCGAAGGTGAGCAACGTCGACACGCTGCACCGGCTGGCGGATCATCTTGCACCGCTGGAGCGTGATCGCGCGCCGATCGCGTTCGTTCCCTTGATCGAAGACCCGGAAGGGTTGTTCGAGGCGCGCTCCATAGCCAAAGGCCCCCGAGTTCTTGGGCTCGCGGCTGGCGGAGAAGATCTTGCGACTTCAATGGGAGCAATGCCAACTGCCGAAGTGCTCCGCCTGCCCAAGTTGATGATCCACTACGCGGCCAAAGCGGCGGGGGTCCTGTCTTTTGGTATGTTCCGCAGCACCGTCGACTATTCGGATATCGATGGCTTGCGCAACGCGGCGCGTGAGGCCCGGAGCTTCGGCTTCGACGGCGCAAGCTGCATCCATCCCTCCGTCGTGCCGATCCTGAACGAAGGCTTTGCCCCGACAGAGGACGAAATCACATGGGCGCGTCGCGTGGTGGACGCCGCCCGCGCCGAAGCCGCGGCCGGGCGGGGCGCCTTCACGCTGGATGGAAAGTTCATAGATGCGCCCATCGTCACACGTGCGGAAAGAGTGCTCGGAAAGGTGCAATCATGAAAACCATCGGCTTTTTGGGCTTTGGCGAAGCTTCCTACAACATTGCCGGCGGATTGCGCGAGGAGGGCTTCGAAGCCATTCACGCTTATGACGCAGCATGGGAGACACCGCCCGCTGCAGCGATGATCGCAGAACGCGCGGCTGAAACTGCTGTCACCCTGCACCCTTCGGCTGAGGCTCTGGTGGCTGCAGTGGACATCGTTATCTGCTCCATCAGTGCCAATGCCGCCGTTCCGGTCGCCCGTCGGGTGGCACCCTTTTTGCGGCATGGGCAGCTATACGTCGATCTGAATTCCGCCGGGCCCGACACGAAGGTGCAGGTCGAAAAGCTGATGCCTGAAGGCGTTATCTTTGTGGATGTGGCAGTCATGGGCACGGTCCCTGGCAATCGTCACAAGGTTCCGATGCTTGCCTCTGGTCCCGGCGCGGCAGCCTTTGCCGAACTGGGAAACAGCTTGGGCATGAAGATCACTGCGCTGGATGGACCAACCGGCAAGGCCTCGGCATCGAAGATGTTCCGGTCCATCTTCATGAAGGGCTATGTCATGCTGCTACTGGAGGCGGTGATCGCAGGCCGTAGCTTCGGGATCGAGGAGGATGTCCTTTCTTCCATAGGCCAATCGCTAAAAACAGATGACTTCCGCCGCACGGCAAGCGACCTGATGTGCCGCGCCATCATACATGCCGAACGGCGAGAGCATGAAATGGACGAAGTTGTCGCCACGCTCCGCAGTCTCGGGCTTGATGCCACCATGTCTGTTGCAGGCAAGGAAAAGCTGGCCTGGTGCAGCGCCCAAGGACTACGCGATTACTTCGGTGGCAAGCCTCCTGCCGACTTCCAGCAGATATTTGCAGCACTCCGCTAAGGACTTCCCAATGGCCAATGCAGGCTTTCGTATTTTTACGCGCATCAACCGCCCCGACCCGACGCTGATCGAAAAATTCCGTGGTCTTCCCGTCGCCAACATTGGTGACAGCATGAATCGTGCAGGTCTTCTCGACGCGCGGCTGCGTCGGATCAGTAAGGTCGACTTGCTGGGACCTGCATTCACCGTCAAATCCCGTGCAGGCGACAACCTGATGCTTCACAAGGCACTGGAGATGGCACAGCCAGGAGATGTCATCGTCTTTGATGGCCACGGAGACTTGACCACTGCCATTACCGGCGAGCTGATGATGCAAATCGCGGTCGAGAAAAAGCTGGGCGGTGTTATCATCGACGGCGCGATCCGTGATCTGGCGACGCTGCGGGAACTTCCCCTGCCGATCTATGCAGCCGGCGTCACCCCTGCCGGTCCTTACAAAGATGGTCCTGGCGAGATCAACGTTCCGGTATCTGTTGGCAGTGTGGTCATACATCCCGGCGATATCATCGTTGGGGATGAAGATGGCATTGTCGCCATTCGCCCTGTGGACGCGGAGGCTATCCTGGACAAGACGCTGAAGAAGCAGGCAGCCGAAGTTGCCAAAATGGCGGCGATCAAGGGCGGAACTGTGGATGTTTCGTGGATAGACCGAGAGCTGGAAGCTCGAGGATGCGAGTTCATCCACGACTAGAACCTGAGGCCGATTGTGCTGTCACCTGTCGCCAGTGTGAATGACGCGCTCGCGAAAATCCGGTCAGTCCAGTGAGTGATGCCGCCGTCGTGGACGGCAATTTGGTCGGCGGCGTGGCGTTCCCTGCCGCCGATCAACCGCTACTTTCGCCGTCAGGGCGGGCACACTGGACGGCTACGGTGTAGTTCACGGTGTGGGTGGATGAACCGTCATGTGAAGGGATTGCGGATCCGCAGTTGTCCTTCAACCAGCAAGCCGTTGTGCATGTCTTCAGACCAGAGAGACTCGCAGCCGGCAATCAGGGCCGCCGCCACGATCATTGAGTCATAAACGGAAAAGCCATAACGTGCCTGCAGAGCAAGCCCCACATCATGGGTGTGCAAGTCCAGATCCCGTACCTGGCACAGCTGGCGAATACCGTGCAGGAATTCCTGCGCTTCGTCTTGGCTCATGCGCGCCTTGCGCAGGCAGTTCACCATGGCTTCATTGAGCACTTGGACGCTGATCGTGCCGCCCTGCGCCAGCAGCGCCTCGGCCCGGTCACATTTAGCGCCGTCGTCCAGCAGGTAGAGGATGACATTCGTGTCGAAGAAGCCGCCCGGCATCAGCGGCTGTTCGCCTCATTCCGATCCAGCCGGTCCTTGGGCGCAAGACGGCCTCGAAAGCGGCGCAGTCCTGCCAGGATCTCATCAGGTCGGGGCTGACGCGCCACTGCGAAGCCTTCGGAAGCAGGATGAAGATCAATATGGTCGCCTTCACGCAGGTCAAGTGCCCGGACGAGGTCGGCAGGAAGGCGCACGGCAAGAGAATTACCCCATTTCGCCACTTGCATCTGGAGACTCCTTAATTGATCTACATTGCAACACGTATATCTTTTCATCCTTTTGGCAAGGGGCAAGGCCGCCAGGAGCCGCCCTCGTTTCGGCGTGCAGGAAACACGACCGACGCCGAAGTAGTTATTCCGGCCTGCCGCGAGGGTATGTTCGCGCATGCTCTCCAACTGCTTGGTAATGCCAATGAAGATCAGAGCAGCACCAGCAAAGCGCACACCAAGACAATGGCCAGCAGCTATCGTCTGGCGTGGAGAGTGCGGCCAAAGACCATCGTGGACCAGCGGCGAAGGGGTGCATCAGTCTCTGGACTTTGCAGAACTGACCCGCGCGGCAAAGGCGGTGGGCTCTAGGGCGCAGGGAACGCGTCGCCGGAGTGCCATGTTGATCTTGTCGAAAGAAAGGCGTCTGACATGAACACGTTCCTGATCAGCAGCGCCGTGGCGCTCGCTCTGACATCGACACATCTCGCTGCCGACCCGATCCAGACCTGGGGCCCTCTTGCACCCCTGGAAGCCACGTCCATGGAACGTCTCTGGCTGGCCAGGGACAACAACGGCAAGGGACAGGGTAACGGCAAGGCGATGGGGAAGGGCCATGGCAATGCCGGCCACGGC
>NZ_NWMQ01000067.1:0-9830 GCF_002901215.1 Paracoccus sp. SY
TGCGTCGGCATGGCGGACCGGGTGGTGGCCTTGCTGAAGGCGCAGCCACACCTTCCTTGACCGCCCAGCATACAGGCCGGGTGAGACGGGATCGCGAAAGCTCACCAATCGCTGCACGGATATCATTCATCCTGAAGCTCAGCGCAGTATGCTCTGCCTTGATCCCCTCAGGCTTGTGAAACAGGTCAATCTCTGTGCCGCCGCAGTGATAGACCACCTTTCCATCAGGCCGTTCCTCTCCTGCAGGCAGCGCCAGGGCCGAGTCATAGAACGCGCGCCCGAGCAAGATCGCGAACCGGAAGCATCTCCGTCACCTGACTGGCACCGAATTGCATGGCACCCCACCTGTTTCTGCACGCTACCATTCTACGTCCGGACTCGGCCACGCCAGCAACGTGAGGGGCGGCGTCGAGGGTCTCTCGCATTTTGTGCAAAGCGCGCGACCGGCAGCTCACACCCGAGGAAATAGACGGCAGATATACCCCGCCCTCTGCCTACAGCTCAGGCGCGGGGCTGCGGGCATCAGGATAACGCCTTACGGTTTGGATATGCCCTTCTCGTAGCTCGACCAATCCGCGATGATAGATTGCGCGAATGCGTTTCCGACGCGGAAAGCATTTTCGGTGGCAGCCGGGAAGCCGCCGGACTTCGCAGCCAGGGACTCGGCTGTACTCTGTCCCTCATGAGCGCGGTCAAAATTCGACGCCGTTCGCAACACAGCGACACGGTCGAAATCCAGCAGACCCGCTTGCGCGCCCCGCTGAAGCGCGGCCAGCGTGGCGTTGTCCTCCATCTGGCTCATGCAGTAATCCGCCTTTCCATCCGTGAGAAGCGAGACGTGGTCCTCGACCTCTTTGGCGGTGATCGCGCCGTGCCAGTAGGTGTCGGCGGAAACCGAGGCGCAGACTATAACGGCAGGATCGGCCTTCGCAGCATCCTGGCTGTAGGCGCCGCGATAGACCGCTGCATCCGGGTTGTCGCTAAGCTCGACGTCCTTGCTGGCCTCATAGGCAGCCTCCACCAGGGCCGGGTTCAACGGGAACACCTCGGTCCCGGCGCTCCAGCCCGGCTTTTCATCAGGCTTCTTCGCGCCCAGTTCGACGATCTGGCTGGTCCATTCGGCCGGCGCCTCGCGATCATCGATGCGGTGAACAAGTCCTGCATCGACGACGTAGTCAGCCCAGGCCGCCGACCCGAGCGTGCCGTTTTCAGGATCAACACCGGCAATGCCTGCCACGATGAAGTAGGTCTTTGTCAGGTCGAACTTGTCCGAGAGTACCACGGCCATGGTCGAGGCCGCGGCATTTGCAAAGCCCATGGTGGTGGTCATCTGGCAAAGGTCGGCATTGCAGGCGACCTCATTGGCGCTTTCCGGCAAACCGGGAACCTGAACCTTGTTCGGCAGGTCCAGATTGTCCTGCCAAGGCTTGGCCTCGGCATCGAACATCGCGATCACCATGACCTTTGGAGCGATAACATCCGCTGCAGCGGCAGCAGGCAGGAGGGCAGTAGTCAGGACAAAACCGAGACGCATAAGGGGCATGCATTTTCCATTCAAGTGTCTGCGCCCTCGGACATGCGCGGCCGGGGCGGGGGAACTGCGGTGAAGCATAGGGGATGCATCACGTCTTGTCGGCACCGAAGTTGCCGTGCTGGTTGAGCCTGACAATATATCGCGATCACGGCACCTGATCCTGCCGCTTACGTTTGCTGAGGCAGATCAGGCTGCGCATGCGGTCAAGCTGGCCTTTGCCGGAAGACGCGGGTCATGGCATGCATGTAGCCTCCGGTGCTGGCAATTGGATTCTGTGATAAACGTATACATTTCCAGAAAGCTGCAGTGTAGTTATCGTTGCATTAGCCATTGCGCACGCTTGCGTGGAGCACGACGCCCCGATCGCCCATACGGCTGGCGTGATGCCGCCGTAGAGCAGGCCGCCAGATCGTACCCTGCCGTTACAGCCCCTGCCTAAGAATGTCGGCGGGCGCCAGGAAGCGCCTCATGTGTACGTGTGCCAGTGGCAGATCTACACGGTCAGCGGGATAGCCATTCGGCCAAGGCGTCCTAATCACGGCCCCCTTCCCCTACCCTGCTTACCTTTCTGCAGCGATCATGAATGTCCGGTCCAGGAAAGCTGCAGCGCAGCACATTATCTGGCCTGATCGGCTGCAATGGGCCGTTCGAACGTGCCCCGCCTCACGGTGGCTTCATTGTCGTGCAGCGGCGCAGACACCCGGCGGCAATCAAGACGCCGATGTGGGAGCTGATAGTAGGCGAGGGTTCAGATCGGGCGAACCGTGAGGCGGCGATGGTCCGGGATACACCACACGGCGCTGTGGCGAGGCGGCCGAGGTTGCCGCACTTGATGTCGTGCTGACATTTGACCAGGGGACTTACATGATAAGGCGCGGAGCGCCGTTCTGTGGAGGCATTCTTGCTGGCTCGGCGGAGGCGGCTGGGAGTGCCGGCACCCGCTCCTACGGACCCCATGTCAGGAAACTCGGTGCTCGACGCGAGCAGACGGCATAAAGCCTGGTCGCCTGCGAAGGTCCCGTTAAGTATGGGTAAGACAGGAGAATCGTTGCCGGAATCACACGCCCATGCCAATACTTCATTAGACGCATCAAGATGGCAGGACGCGACTTGACCAAGTGACGCAAAAACGGGTCAAAAGACGAAAGCGCCGTCAGAATTCCGAATCGTCCGGAGGAGCCGTGAAGCAAGACGTGAACCAGTTGGTGGACTTCAGGTCGGACGTAGGCGCCATGGACATTGGCATTTACGCTGACAGCCTTGCTGACTCCCTCGATCGCCAGATGAAATTGGCCTATCGGCCAGAGAATGGCAAGAAACTGCGCAAGTTTGGAGCTCGTGAAGTTGCCGAGTTGCTGCGCATGAGCCCCTCAAATCTCAGGACCAAACATCTGGATGGAACCTTTCCAGAAGTCCTGGACGAAGAGGGAGAAGACAAAAAAAGTAGGCAACGGTTCTATTCGGCTCAGGAAATCGACCAAATCCGAGACATCATGTCGACGGTCGGCAAGAACCCCAGTCTATACAGGCCGGGGCGATCGAAGAAAAATGGTGGTAAGGACAAGCTTCAGACTATTGTCGTCTGCAATTTCAAAGGGGGTTCAGGCAAGACCTCGACTTGTGCCCATCTTGCTCAACGCTGGGCGCTCCGCGGCTATCGCGTGCTCGCCATCGACATGGACCCGCAGGCCAGCCTGACAACTTATTTTGGGCACCGGCCGGAACTGGAATTCGGCGAAGGTGGGACGATCTATGACGCCATTCGCTATGCGGACCCGGTTCCGCTTTCGGACGTGATCCGCAAGACCTACTTCCACAACCTGGACATGGTCCCAGCCGGCCTCATGCTGTCCGAATACGAGACGGAGACAGCGGCGGCGCTGAGCAAGCGAGTCCTTCCCCTGTTTGCAGACCGGTTGAGCATGGCAATCGAGGCAGTCCAGGACAACTATGATCTCGTCATCATCGACAGCCCTCCGCAACTAGGCTTCATCACCCTGACCGCCTTGACTGCGGCAACAGGCCTGATCGTCACAGTGGTGCCCGGCATGCTTGATATTGCTTCGATGAGCCAGTTCCTGAAGCTGGCGTCCGAGACCATCAAGGCGGTCGAGGAGAGTATCAGCCGACCGGTGAGCTGGGACTTCATGCGGTTCCTTATTACACGTTATGAGCCCTCAGACGGTCCCCAAACGCAGATGGCAGGTTACCTGCGCACGATCCTGGGCCCGAACGTGCTAACAGAACCAATGCTGAAATCGACAGCCATCTCCGACGCAGGCATGACGCAGCAAACGATCTATGAAGTTGATCCTGGGCAGCTAGTCCGCAAGACGCTGGAGAGGGCTCTGTCGAGCATGAATGGCGTCGCTGACGAACTCGAGCTGGCCATCCAGAAAGTGTGGGGCCGCTGATGGGACGCAAGATCTTTGGTGCCATTCCGGACCCAGACGAAGAGGAGAAGCCGGCTCGCGCGGCGGCTCCTGCCGCAAGCGTAGCTGTGTCCCCCGCCCTGGGCGGCTTGCGCGAAGGACTGCGCGAGTTGAGCGCCAACTCGATCCGGGAAGTTGACCCAGCTCATGTAGAAGACGATGGGCCCAGCGACCGTCTAGGCTTGGACGAGGCATCGATCAGGAAGCTCGCGGACAGCATCCGACAACATGGACAGCAAGTCCCCATCCTTATCCGCCCTGGACAGTCCCCCGGGCGGTTTCGTGTTGTCTACGGTCGGCGGCGTCTCGCCGCACTGAAGCAGCTTGGGATGCCGGCAAAGGCTATTCTGCGCCACATGGACGACCGGGCGGCGGTCACCGCCCAAGGACAAGAAAACAGTATCCGTCTGGATCCGTCCTTCATCGAGAAGGCTGTCTTCGTCCGCGATCTCAGAGCAGCAGGCTACGAGTCGGCCGTCATCGAGGAAGCTCTCGGCATCGACGCCACTACTGTCTCGAGATATGGCGTGATCGCTGAAACCCTGCCTGACGATCTTATCCGTGCCATCGGTGCGGCTCATGGAAGCGGCCGAAGGCCATGGATGCGGCTGGCCGAACTCGTCCGGGCAGATGCCGGTCTCATCGATACCCTGCAAGAACTTCTTGGGAGCCTTAGTGAAAGTGTCGAGAGCGACGAGCGCCTGAAGGCCGTACTGGATCATGCCGAGAGGTCGGCAGCGGAGGTGCCAGCACCACGGTCGATTGACCGCGGTCAAAGTTCGGTTGTGAAACTCTCCGGTGGCGCAAGGCTCGGCACGATCCGCCGGGCCAGGAATGCTGTGACGATCAGCATCGACACAAAGCGTGACCGAGAATTCGGCCAGTGGCTGGAAGAGCACGCCGAGAGGCTTGCTCTCGAAATGCACCAACGCTGGCTGGAAGACGGATCCAAGCTTGATAAAAAAGCCTCGTGCGACGGATCCTGACCCGCCCACCGTACCCTGAAACCATGAGACAAGGAGAAGCATGAGACCGTAAAAGAAAAGGCCCCCCAGTCACCCGGAGAGCCCTATCGATAAACTTTGGTCGGTTACTTCGATAGCAGCTTCTCCATCGCCCTGTCAATAACACCGGCTTCGGTGAACGGCATCTTGCAGCACAAACTCGTGTTTGCGGGGCGATGACCTATGGGCTAACGGTCGAAGCGCAACAGCCATGAAACCCATTAAAGCTGCTTTCCCGGCCGGACGGCTGGTGCCCGCGTCTGGATTGGACACGGTCAATCGCGATCACCTATGGAACACCTTCCACAAACTCAAGGAAGCACGCAAACTCTTCGGCTTGAGCCCGGGAGCGGTCCATACCCTTTGCGCCCTGCTTTCCTTCCTCAAAGAAGGGGGCGAGCCGGTTGTCTTTGCCTCGAACCGGTCCATTCAAAAGCGCGCGGTTCTCGACGACGACCGGACGCTTCGACGCCACATCGGCCGTCTCGTCGAGGTGGGTTTTATTACGCGCCAAGACAGCTCGAACTTCAAACGATATAGATCGACAGACCCCGTTACCGGAGAGGCGCAAGCCTTCGGGTTCAGTCTCTCTCCTTTCCTTGCCCGTAGCCATGAGATTATCGCGGCAGCAGATGAAATCGAGATCGCCCAGGCCAGGTGTAGACACCTCCGCAAGAGGCTGCTGGCGCTGCTGGCGCGACTGCAGGCCGACCAGGTCGACTTTACAGATGCTGTCCGGAAAGCACTGCGGCGAAAGATGGAAGTTGGCGACTACCTGGCTGCCATCGAAGAAGCTGAGGCCTTGATCCAAGAGCTCCCAGCAACTGTGACGCAACAGAAACAGCTGTCCCCGATCGCAGATCTCACTGAAGTGAATCATGAGGCAGCAACGGAAAGATCCGGCTCTGACGGGCAAAATGTCCGCCACCATCTTAACTCACAATTAGAAAACAAAGATCTGAAAAGATCAGCGCAGAAGATGGACGATGAACAGTTGATGGCGCTGACGATCAAGACATGCCGCGAAGCAATGGCCTTTGCGGTAGAGCCCGTCAAGACGACCCATGATCTGGAGAGACTAGCTTGCCAACTCGCGCCGATGATGGGCATAGACCGAAAATGCTATGAACAAGCCTGTACTGAGCTAACAAAGCCACGCGTCGCTTTGTCTACATTGCTGATCTTGCAGATGGGTAACCGAATCAGAAACATGCCAGCCTATTTCCGTTCAGTCATGATCGGAAAACGAGCGAGTACTTTTGATCCGATGAGCCTCCTCCTTCGTCTTTCCGGCAACAACTACAGACCGGCTGTCTGAAGGAGTTCAGAAACTCGAAACTACTTTAGCTTCTTACTGGGTTTATCCCTTTGTCGAGAGCCAGAAGTGTGCGACATATCGATGCATCCCCTGCCCTCCCCTGCCTACGCGTTCAACCGTAGCACCAGCTTCACGCCCACGAGCCTTCCTGTTATAATCCTTTGAAGTCAAATAATTTTCTTTCGAGATGGCACTACCTAGGGCAGCGTATGGCATTGACCGTGGTCAATCAATCATTTCGGCCCTCATTCCTGCTGGCCGAGGGCTCATCACGGAACTGTCGCAACGACTGACGGTAAGTCATCGCCCCCAGTCCTCCTTCATATAAAAGTCGCGGGTAGCAGAGGAGTAGAAGCGATATGTAAAGCAATTGCGTGGCAAACAGCTTTGTTTATAGCACTGCATGTAGACGTACATTCCCGCTAACCGGGTTAAGTAACTCAGGAAATTAAAGCTGCATCAGCGGCGACGATCGGCTCTAGTCACAGCATATTGCCACCGGCAAATCTTCTAAGGTCTTTCTAGCTGCGGGCCTTCCGCTCGCCAACTGACCATAGTCAGACATATGAACAGGTACTGATCCGAGGCAACGGCGGACGTACCCACCTACCCTGCCCGCGAGAGAAAGGAAGAAGGCCGGCTTTCGCGCTTTCCGACATGGTCCGTAGGCTTCCTGGCATAGTTTGACCGCGGTCAATACCAAGTCAATTTTTATGTTCAGCGATGCAGTATAGTATTGGTTGCTGGCCCTAGCCGGTTTGCCGTGGAGCATCCTCAGTGGGCGAGTGGTCAGCCTTTTCGACGTGGGTAGCAGTCGTTTGATAGAGCGGTGTAGCTCTTCTGACCCTACTTCCAAGCTTGGTCTCAGTCGCCTCAACCTCACTCCAAAAGCAACATGTGTGCGACATTTGGGAGGCGAACTAAACAGAAATCGGACCACAGTTTCGCTTCTGTCGATTATGAAGTCCTCTCCGTAGGACGGAGCAGTCCGATTACTAGCAGTCGAGCGAACCGTTTCTCGTACGAAGTTGTGCATGTGCTTTTCAGCACCTCTGAGGGTAGCACCAGAGGAATAACTCGCAGCGCGTTGGGAGAAAGGTCGTCGGTAGAGCAATGCAACCGAGCGATTATGCTTGAGGCAATCGAGTGGCACCTGCTACTCGCGTCGGTAGAGGCCGATTGACCATGGTCAATAAACCCTTAGTCTCACGGGTAATTGACCGCGGTCAATTGAACAGGGCCATCTTTCAACTCAACGAATCGGTGCCGCTGCTTTTCGCCATAGCTCAAATTCGTAGTCCGGTGGAGATGTTTTTGTCATAAGCTATACAGGTCCGCGCTCGTGGGCAGGAAGTTAGAGTAGAATCTATCTGTCGAGCCATTGCAGGAAATTGACCGCGGTCAATTTCCATCTATCAAGCAGACGCCGCCACTTCCGTCGATCAGGGGTCACGAGCGCTAGCAGCAAGCAATGCCATCTTGGTTATGGCGAATCCCACGGATGAACATCAGCGGCCTCCTAGTCCAGACGGGCTTCACTATCGAAAGGCGGCGAGTCTCATTCCGCCTCATGACACCTAGGCCTCGGTTGTTATTTGGCTAAGCCGTGATTTAAGCAGGAATCCTTAGCCTGGCTCAGTTGGCTACGGTCAATGGACAGAAGCTCCTTTTTTTCCGGGGGACCTATATTCGCACGAAGCGGCCAAGCAGCGTTGTAGTGGACCAGCAGCTACAGAGACACGACGGATCTTCCCCGTTCTGGGTCTAAGCCATAGGTCTGATCGAAGCTGGGGCAGATTGGGCGGCCATAAACGATTGGGAGCTGCGCGCCAGCAACGTTGACCGCGGTCAATTAGAGAGGGAGCAATCTGCTCCGGCTGCGTTTTCAACTTCCCCCTTAAAGTTTCGGGCTTTCAGACTGACCTGCACTCCGGCCGACCATCTGTTCAATTTCGGAGGGCAAAGTTCAGACGCTATGATGGCAGCTGCCACTACCTTTCTGTAGGCCTTGCCAGAGGGGACATTGGACGGCAGCGGGAAACCTGAAGCGGCCTATGCGTAGATGCTGATTGCCGAGCACGCGTCTCATCACCCGGAGCTTGCGGCAGCCTAGGCCATGCTCATGTTCATGCTCCGGAAAGTCCTGTTACTTTGATCGAGTCGAGGACACCTATTTCCGGATCGAGGAGTTTGATTAAGGGCGGACAGGCATTCGTCGAGCCGATGGATGGAGTCGAGCTATGCGGGCAGGGGTTCGGAGATGATCGCCCACTCGGGGGCAAGAAGAATTCGGGGATTGGCGAAGATGCCACCAGTGACGTGCATGGCTCTGTCGATGGAGACGGCTGTGAGCATAACCGGCGCGGCTGTGCTAGCGAGAACAGTTTCCTACATTATGACATCGCTTCATCAGATGACCCGTGTCACAGCGCTGACCTTCGTTTCTTGCAGCGGCCGTGGAAGAGCTAGGAACCCACGTGAAGACAACAATACGATAGCCGCAATCTACGGTAGTGATACAGCTTGGGGTTGAAGACGCAAATCCCGGCTGAAAGGCAGGAAAAGCTCCGCCGGTGAGCGGGGCTGCTCAAAACATAACTCGGAACAACAGGCTCGGCACCGAAGCAACAGTACACGTTGAACAGCGTCGAGCATTTCAAAAACATCCAAAGGTACATAGTTAATTCAATATGTTACAATGCAAAAGAGATGCATTCCGCACGCTGGGCTCCGGATGGGGTAATCGGCTTGCGCCCTACTTCCTGTCCCGGACGGTATGACGTCCTGCGCTTCCGGCTGATGGTAGACCGTGGTTTGTGTGAAGCAGCCACAAGCATGCACGCGACGGGACTGGGCATCAAACCCTGGAGGCGCTTTGTGCGCACGACCGACAGCCGGCACGACTCTCCGATCTTCTCCAACCTGTATCGCAACATCATTCCTGATCAACCGGACATGGTTTGGGTCGCAGACTTTACTTACATCCGTGTCGCAATCGGTTTTTGCTATCTGGCCGTCATCCTGGATGCCTGCAGCCGCAAGGTCATAGGACATGCGCTGTCGCGGCACCTGGATAGGGAACTGGCGCTTGCTGCCTTGCACGCGACCGTCATGAACAGAAACCCTCCAAAGGGCTGCATCCAACATGCCGATCGTGGCTGCCAATACGCCTTTCAGCGCTATCGTGTCGCTCTTGAGGCTGCGGGCTTGTGCGGCTCGATGAGCAGTGCCGGCAACCCCTATCACAACGCACAGGCCGAGAGCTTCATGAAGACCCTAAAATTGGAGGAGGCCTACCGGGCCGGATACGAGACCTTCGCCGATGTGGCCGCCCGCTTGCCGATATTCATTGAGCAGATCTGCAACTCGAAAAGACTGCACTCGGCCCCCAGCTACCGAACCCCCGAGGAATTCGAAGCCCTGTTCGCCCAGAAGGCGGCTTAGTTCAGATGGTGCGATGTGGTCCAGCCCGAGGGGTTCACTCCAAACCTGAGCCACTTTTGGTTGAAAATCAATAATCTCTCCCTCCGCAAGGCACGGAT
>NZ_NWMQ01000068.1:0-9315 GCF_002901215.1 Paracoccus sp. SY
TTTGCCTTTTTGTATAGGCTAATGGGCTGCCGGATGAAGGAGCGGAGCTAGAAGGCCGCAAGGTCTTGTTCCATAAAACGAATTACTGATGAAAATCGTAGGGTCGGGGGACGCGCTATCCTGAAATGCGACTTTCTGTGCTCAACAATGGGTTGAGCCATGAAAGGATCATAGGAATGAAGGTTCGGTTTTCCCACCTTTCCTTCTCGGAACGCCGCAAGATCGAGCGCTGGCGGCAGATGAAGCTGAGCCCTGACCGGATGGCCTGCAGGCTTGATCAATCATATCTGAAATCGTCCGCAAGTTATGGCGCAATTCCTCTAGGCCGGCGTGTCCACTCCGGTTGCAAAAGAGGCTTGCTCGGCGGTGTACTTTGATTAGCCGATTGGTTGCTCGTCTTGATCTACAATCATAGCCTTCAGTTCACCCACAGAAAACGGTGGTCTCCGCCGATGCGTGACGGAATGGCAGTTGGGACACAGGGGTATCAGATCCGTTGCCGGATTAATGATGTAACCCTCGCCAACAGTCGACACCGGAGTGACGTGATGAACTTCTATCAGCCCCGCAGCCGCGGTCCCATAACGTTCCGCCATATCGAGCTCGCAGACCTTGCAGGAGTAGCCGTGAATGGCAAGAGCGGCCGCACGGTTGCGCCGATCGCGCTCGTAACGATTGACCTCGATCCTTATTCTGGCGCCTTCCGGCAGCCCGATGATATCGGGTGCTGCTTCTTCATGTTCGCTGCCTTCAACCTCTAAAGGCAGCAGCGCGAGCACGGCTGCGGCTGCCCGTGAGGTCCACAGCTCAATCTGGCGCATGTCTGCTTCAGCGTCGCCTTCATTTATAGCGAGCATACCCCTGCGAATAGCCAGACTCAGACTGCGCCATGGCGCGTTCCAGATTTCGCTGTCGTCGGGATCGCGCATTCCTCCATTGAGGGTCAGAACTGTTTCAGCGCCAGCGTCACGGCAGGCCCGGAGAATCGAAAGGAAAGTGCTCCGCCCCGTTTCATCAGCTGAACCCATTGCCTCCATTAGGTCGCCAGAGAAGTTGCCTGGGCGGAAATGGATGTCGAGGCGACGCCATCCCACAATCGTGCGCAGGGTAAAGGTCTGACTAGCCGGATGACCCGCTGGCTGCAGTTCCAGCCAGCGGGTTCCATCCCTCTCGCGTCCTTCCGTTCCTGTGAACTCCAGACCAGTTTCTGCTGAAATCCGTTCCGCCAGCGAGCGTGGATCAGGCGACATTCTGCTCCACGTCCGGCTCCGGAAGCGTTTCCACCAATTTTTCGAGAATGCGGGAAATGACAAAGCGCATGTCCGTGAACATGGATGCTGTGCTGTCCTGCACAGAAGAATATTCTGCGACGGCAAGCGCCCACATCAGCGAGTCCAGTCCCTGCATTGTGACACTGCGGTTGAGGTTTGGGAGGTAGACTTTGTGGTAGTAAGGGTGCGTCGTGTTGATTTGAACAGCTTTATGACCTTCAATGAGGGCAGGCTGGAAAAGTAACCCGTTGGTAATACCGTCGACAGGCTGGACGAAGACCTCGCCGGGCCGTTTTGCTGATGCAATGGTCAGCTTCAGGCGTGTCTTGCCATGCTTGTTCGTGATGACAGCCTCTCCGGTGTTGGGATCAGCGACGTGGACTTCCGGCCCGCCCGCAGCTGCCTCACGGTTCCGGATATTGTTGTTCGAGGTATCGTGTGCGCCTTCACCCTTCTTAGAAATTTGCTTCTGCTGGCCTTCGCGAGAACGTTTGTTTGCTTCACGGCGCGGTGCCGGCAAAAACTCGGTCTTCAGCCAATCTGCTAATTCCTCATTGAGAAGAATCTGCGATTTTTTAATGTCGAGGTGGAAAGCATCGTCGAGCCGGTGATCGAACGAGAATTCGACACGCAGTCCCGTAAGGTGCGGTTCCTTTTGGTACAGGCCCAGCCAGTCAGCATCGTGGATCAGCCGGTTTTCCCGATAGATGTAGATGCCCTGCCGGTCATTCGAAAGCATGGCTGCAGACGCAGCCTTGTCATCAGGAAATTCTTCACGCCGTGGCAGAATAAAAGCGCGAATGATGAACGGAGCGAGTCGGCCGTCCGGAAGTTCAGTTTCGATGGTGTCTTGAGCGACCAGTTCCGACAGCTTGCTCTGGAAGGGATCCCAAGCCGGAACCGGCTTGCCGCAAAGTTCAATGGAAACGTGTTTGGCGCGGCTATCTCCAGCATCAAGGAACCGTTGATAGACCATCGAAAGATGGTGCCTCAATTCGTCAATTCTTGCCTGTAAAGCTTTCTGCGCAGGCCGTCCCGCCGGGTCCTGATAATCCTTGATAAGACGGTCGACTTGCTCCCACAACACGACAGTGCCAGCATGGCCCGGTGCAACCTCATCCAGCTGCTCGACGGCCTCCGCATCGCATTCTTCATTAAGTAGCAGCGACCACTTGTTGACCTTTGCTACATGGTACAGGTCCCACGTCGCCATAAGTGGCGGTGTTTTGCCATCTGGCCGGGAGATCACTGACAGCCTTTTGCAAAAGGCTGTGGAAGCTGTCTTCAAACCGAGGCCGTACTTGCCGAGGCTGGCTGCACTCGGACGCGCCTTGGACCCATACTGCATGGCATTGATGAGACCCTCGCGATTCATGCCATCGCCGTTGTCAGCGATCATCAGGCGGATGTTGCCGCGCATGTCGGCGGTGAGCCACAGTTGAACCTTGGTCGCATTTGCGGCAATGGAGTTGTCGACGATATCGGCAACGGCCGTGTTGAACTCGTAGCCGGTGTCCCGCAGGCCGACAATGACCCGTTCCGGATCGGGCGGAAGCTCGATTTCTTCAAGATGGCTCATCTGTTCCCCCTCTTAAATTTGAACGACACGCCAGCCCGTGCCAAGTTTTAAAACGCCACTGGTCCGTTCAGCAGGCCGCTTCCGCTGATACGAAACATGGTAGCGATCATCATCACGCGTGAGAATAACTTCATCTCCAGCAGCCAGACCTGCCTGCCGGATGTACTTCGTCATGTGGGTCAGCCGGTACTCGTTGCGTGTACCGTCGAAAAACTTGTTATTATAGTATATAAACGCAAACTCCCAGAATGTGCCGCCGTCATCAACAAAGCGCAGGTGAACACGGGGATTGTACTGTTGTGGGTCGAGCTTCGGGAAGAATGACAGAACATCCTCTTTGCGGGGAACAAGGATGCCAGCTTGGTGAGCACCGTTCTCACCTGTGTCATTAGCGCTGAGAACCTTCGCAATTCTGTCTGACATATCTATCCGCCTGCCCGTTTCGATGGCGACCGGCTCAGTGCCGCAACGATATCGCCGTAATCATCGTCCCTGCCTTCCACGCCAATAACGGCCGTGTTGGAAAGCTCGCGTTTCCGCGTCAGTCGCTCATCCACCACATCCTCAACGGTATCGGCAACAAGCAGCCTGTGCACCGTGACCGGAAGCGTCTGGCCGCGCCGGTATGCCCGTGCCGAAGCCTGATCTTCCAGAGCCGGGTTCCACTCGGGATTGTAGTGGATCACGTGGTTGGACGCGGTGATGTTGAGCCCCGCCCCACCTGCCTTGGGATTGAGTACGAGGGCTGCTCCACCTTGGATGGAGCTGAAGCGGTCGATCAGGGGTTGGCGGTCATCTATCGGGAGGCGCCCGTCGATCACGCCCGCGAAGGCACCGAAGCGCCGTTTGACATGCTGTGCAATCATGTCGGCCATGGCTGTAAACGACGTGAAGACAATGACCTTCTCGCTCTTCGAGAAAATCTCATCCAGAATTTCATCCAGACGCCGGAATTTGGAGAACGACATGGGATCGGCAGTTGCCGCCGAGCCATCCATCAGTGCCGGATGTGCACAGAAGCGACGTAGGGATGTAAGGGCGACAAGCGTGGCAGCGGCCCCATATTCCGCAGCGATCCGGTTACGCTCAGCATCATAGGCGACCACTTCGGTTTCATCCAGTTCCATCACCTGCGGAATGTCGATCCGCGGCGGCAAATCCTGCGCAACATCGACCACCCGGCGCCGAAGCATTAACGGCGAGACCTGAGGTTCCAGTCGTGCCGCGCCCTCCCTATCGTCAGGGAATTTGGCCTCGAAGGTTCTGGCGTCGCCCAGGTGGCCGGGAAGCACGAAGTCCATGATGGACCACAGGTCGAGCAGCCGGTTCTCCACTGGAGTACCGGTTACAGCGAGCCCAGCATCCCGACGCAGCCGTTTGACAGCTTTGCTGCGCTTTGCTTCGGGATTCCGGATGTTCTGTGCTTCATCAAGGATGACAGCCTTCCAGTGGATCATGTTGAATAGGCTGTTATCGCCAACTGCGTTGTCATACGATGTAATCACGACATCGTGGCCCTGCAGGTCGGCGGGCCGACCGGTCCGGAGGGGCCCATGGTGCTTCAGAACCTTCAGGTGCGGCGCGAATTTCGCCAGTTCACGGCGCCAGTTTTCTAGAAGCGATCCTGGCGCGATAATCAAAGCGGGAGCAAGCGGAGCTCCACCTGAATCGCTGAGGGCACTGATAATTTGGAGTGTTTTGCCTAACCCCATTTCGTCGGCGAGTAAGCCTCCCAGCCCTTCGGCCAACAGGAACTTCAGCCAACGCCAGCCAGACAGCTGATAGGGGTAAAGTGTTGCATTGACGCCTGCAGGAACGTCATCGCTAGCCAGTGCAAATGCGAAAGGTGATATGGGCATTTCAGCCAGACCGTCCTCAACAACCCCACCCTGTATCGCCGCTTTGCGGATGGCTAGGAAACCTTTCAGGGATCGGGCAGGACCAGTTGTCGCGTCAGCCGCTTGAAGCAGCTCCAGAACCTCTCCGGCGGAGGCGGGGTCGACCGGGTACCAGATGCCCTTCGCTACGTGATGTCCCCGCTCCAAATCCGACGTCTGCAGCTGCAACGTGACTCCCCGACTAGAGGCGGAAATAGAATAGGCGGGTGTACCGGTCTCGTCTTGGCGGATCGCAATAACTGGCATAAGCGGATAGGGCGACGCCCGCAGCCCATCGCAGTTCGTTGGAACCCAGTCTTCTGCAGGCTTCCGCTCAACAAGCGCCTTGTAAATTTCATCAGTATTCGGAACGCGCGCCTGTCCGGCCGGATCCATCAGCCAGAGTTCATTTCCACGTAAATCCCAGCTGCCTTTACTCATGGCTGCCTGTACTCAAGATCCTCAAATGCGCCTCATACTTTGAGCACGTTGCAGGAAGAAATTGCCAGCATTTTGTTAATTTAGTACAAAATATTATTGGAAAAGCTTGCGACATACGGACGCAGATCGGGGCGGCGTTTTTCGACTCCTTCCTCCTGTCCAGGTGCTGTCGGAGCCGTTCTCGTTCTCGGGCAACGTGTTCATTGAAGTTTAAAGAAAACTAGGAAGATGGATACAGCCTCGGCCGCCGGACGCCCTGACTGCACCACAAAACCGCAACTGCGCTGCGGACTGCATCCGGCTCACTGTGCTAGCATTGTGTGATGGTTAGCCGCCACAGTGCGCCGGAGATGAGTGCACTGTTTCCAAACCGTTCTTGCCACGTGAGTCATTCTCTGCCATCACGTCAGAAAAATACCCAGCGGAGCGGCAGCATGAAGAATGATTTTGACAACCTTCTGCAGCAGGCAGGATACTCAGTCGCTGAAGCTGCGCAGATCCTTGGATACTCTGAGGGGCACATCTACCGCTGGAAACGCGGAGAGGAAACTCCTCGTGAAGCTGTAATGGCGCTCCTGCGGAGCGAGATTAGGCTTCGGGTGAAGCCAGTGCAGGACACGGCCTTCTCCTTTATTGATCTTTTCGCCGGGATTGGCGGTTTACGTCGCGCCATGGAAAGCGTCGGCGGCCGCTGCGTCTTCACGTCAGAATGGGACAAGTACGCGCAGAAGACCTACCACGCGAACTACCCGGACAACCGCGAGATCGCAGGCGACATCCGCGAAGTCGCCGCACAGGACGTACCTGAGCATGACGTGCTGGTTGCAGGCTTTCCCTGCCAGCCGTTCTCGATTGCCGGGGTTAGCAAAAAGAACGCATTGGGCCGTCTGCATGGCTTTGATGATGAAACCCAAGGAACCCTATTTTTTGATGTACTGCGCATTTTAACGTATCATCGACCGGCGGCTTTCATGCTGGAGAATGTTAAGAATCTGCGCAGCCATGACAAGGGCCGTACCTTCGAGGTTATCCGGCGCAAATTAGAAGAAGAGTTGGGCTATTCTATCCATTTTCGTGTTCTTGATGCCGGCCACTTCGTACCGCAACACCGCGAGCGCATTGTCATTGTGGGCTTCCGGGACAAGGTTTCGTTCAGCTTTGATGACCTGAAGTTGCCCAGCTACGGCGCACGCCGCCTGAAAACGATACTGCATCCTGAGAATGGCCTCGAAGCCCCTGAGGGACATTTCACGGAGGGGCCGGACGCTGTTGTGAGCGCACGCTACACCTTGACAGACAAGCTCTGGGCCTATCTTCAGGGTTACGCTGAGAAGCACAGGGCAAAGGGTAACGGCTTTGGCTTCGGGCTGGTTGGCCCGGAAGACATCGCACGCACACTGTCTGCACGCTATTACAAGGATGGATCGGAGATCCTTGTGCGACAGGAGGGTGGCAAGAACCCCCGGAGGCTGACGCCACGTGAATGCGCGCGACTTATGGGCTACGACGAGAGCTTCCGGATCCCGGTGTCAGACACCCAAGCCTACAAGCAGTTTGGCAACTCTGTCGCTGTGCCGGTCTTTGCGGAAGTGGCAAAGCTCATGAGGCCGCACATCTTGTCTGTCATGGCGGATAGCTGCGAAGAGACGCTTCTTAAGGTTGGCTGACATTCATGATCCGGCAACCCGCAGCCGAAATATGGCCGCGATCCGGAGTAAAAACACAAAACCAGAGCTGATCATCCGCCGCGGACTTCATGCACTTGGGTACCGCTATCGGCTTCATGACACCAAACTCCTTGGGAAGCCAGATCTGGTGCTTCCGAAGCATCGCGCCGTAATATTCGTGCATGGCTGCTTCTGGCACGGCCACGACTGCCACCTCTTCCATTGGCCCGCCAACCGCGAGGACTTCTGGCGAAGGAAGATCGAGGGAAATATGGAACGCGACCGCCAGCACAAAACTGCGCTCGGGGCCGTCGGCTGGCGCATTGCCACTGTATGGGAGTGCAGTCTGAAGGGCCGGCAGCGCCTCCCCCTGCCCCATCTCATTGACTTGCTTCATATCTGGCTGTCAGGTGATGCTGCGGAACTGGACCTCAGGGGCCGCGACTGACGACAGAGGAAGCTGAACATGGCAACGCACGGACTATTGTCCCGCCACTTCATTGGCGCCGGTGCGAAGATGCTGAAGGGCACAGAAGTCGATCCAACTGTGTCGCGGGGCCATGAATTCCAAGGGGTGGACATCTTCCGTGCTTTTGTCGGCACCCCGGACGCGCGGGAGACGATCCCTGTTACCTACCTCTGGATGGACGATGAGCAGGATGTGCCCTTAAGGCTGGACCTGACCGGCACCTGGTACAACAGCCGCAAGGAAAAGACGCACCGCCCGGCCGAGTACCGTCTCTACTATCCCGCTGCTGCAGAAGGGGTTGTCCATCGAGCCAGAGCGGGAGATACGCTTTTCCTTTGCATGACTGCTAAACGCAGGGTGCTGGCGATCCTCTGCCCGGCAGACAGTTCGATCGAACAGAAGCTCCTTTGGTTGTTTGGTCTCAGGCTGGACGCCGACTTCAGTCTGAATCAACGAAACATCCTACAGGACGGTGACCGAAACCTGGATCTCGCTGCCCGTTACATTCTGGATGAACTGGGCATTGAGGCCGAAGAGCCAGAACCTGCTGCCGTTGACCAAATGGTCGCAAAGTTCGGCACAGTCTTTCCAAGCACAACCATATTTTCAGAGTTCGCACGCCGCAGCTTGAAAACGGTGGATCCGCTGGCGGATCCGGATGGAGCCCTGATTGCTTGGATGGAACAGGAAGAAGCTCTGTTTCGCCATATGGAGCGGCTTGTTGTTGAACAACGGCTGCGCGCCGGGTTCATTGAGGAGGGAGCCGCCGATGTCGAGGGCTTCCTGTCATTTTCGCTGAGCGTTCAAAACCGCCGAAAGTCCCGCGCGGGATACGCATTCGCGCATCATGTAGAAGCTGTTTTAAAGGCTTGGAAAATTCGCTACAAGCGGGAAGCCACAACCGAAAAACGAAACGCGGCTGATTTCCTCCTGCCCGGGGAGGCCGAGTATGCAGACCTGACATACCCTGCTGAGCAGTTGCGCATACTGGCCGTGAAAACGACCTGCAAAGATCGGTGGCGTCAAGTGCTGTCCGAAGCGCACCGCATTGCAGAGAAACATCTTCTTACTTTGGAACCTGCAATATCGCGGACACAAACCGCAGAGATGCAATCACAAAAATTGCAATTGATTGTCCCAAAATCATTGCACGAAACCTATCATGCAGATCAGCAAATATGGCTAGTGGATTTCCTATACTTCCTAAGCGAAGTATCTGGTCACCGCTACTCAGCATAGCGCTGAAGGAGATAATTAGTGATTGACTCTAGGGTACCTCGAAAAATTGCGCTGACCGGGCCGGCGGGGTAGGACGCACCTAAAGCGCAGTGAAATCATGTCGGCAGATCACACATCATCATCGCCCTGCCAAGAGCTCATATGAACGCTTTTCTAATAGGCAGAAATGCTCCTGAGGGGACTGGTACTTGGCCAAAGACGCTCACCTCACGCACCTGCACGCTTTCCAGTTTTGGCAGGTCTTCTAGCGGCATCTTCTTCGATCTTTGCCCTATTGCACGCGTGTATCTATCCCAAAGGCCAGGAATTATATTTTTCATCATGACCTTTCGAGCGAGATTAGCTTCCCACGCTCGCACGGCTCGTACTGCCGCTCTGAACTCAGAACTTGTAGAACCTGCGGCGGTTACTCCAAGGGGAGAGCTATACTGGCTATCGGAACCTTTCTCCGTAGTCAGTTGAAGAACCCCCCGTAGTAGCCCGACCCATCTGGGGTCTTCATTATCCTTCTGTCTGGTCCAAACTACGACCAGTGCACCGTCTGTAAGGCTACGCCGAAGACCGTCTTGCCTCAGCGCCTGATCTCGTCGGCCATGATGCGCTCGATGACGTTGGGCTCGCATTGCTCGTCACGCAGGAACTCGCGGATGCCGCCGTCCCAGGTGCGGATGTCTGCGATGAGCTCCTGCAGGCATTCGATGCCACGGTCTGTGAAGGCCTTGATCCCTTCCTCGGTACCGNTGCCGCCGTCCCAGGTGCGGATGTCTGCGAT
>NZ_NWMQ01000069.1:0-9103 GCF_002901215.1 Paracoccus sp. SY
GGATTTTACGCCGCCGTTGACAAGGGCGCTCCCAAGCGATGCGTTCAGCCGGAGGAGGCCGAGTTCATCCATCACATTACCCATTTTCAGTCCGCGTGTTTTCATAATGCGTCGAACTTCTGCTTGAACTGCAGGCGTGAGACGCCGATCGACATGGATTGGCGCGCCGCCCAGCGTCACGGCCCCTGCTACAGAGCTCGGCGCCACACATCCTATTTGGGCCTTGAAAGCATCCTTTTCCGCCGGGGACGCCTTCTTCCATGCAGACTCGAGGAGTTGCAGAGGAGTTCTCTGGGGCTTGATGCCCGCCAAATCGAGCGCCTTTGCGAACGATAATATCTTGCCATGCTGTAGGTCGGCATGGATGTCCGGCCGCTCCCGAGCTAGGCGATCCAGATAGTATTGGTTGCCCCGGGACTGGCGCTTGCCGGCGTTCATAGAAACGGCTCTGTAGCTTATCTATCCACTCTCCAATGTCGCGCTTTTGACGGAGACGCTAGACTGGAGCCTGTTGCACTCAATCGACCTCATACCCTGCGGCTTTGAAGTAGTTGTTGCGTTCCTCGTCGGAGAAGAGGTCGCAGACCTGACCGGCTGCGGAATGGCAACCCGAGTTAGCAGCCGCCGGTTGGTCACGGCGGGCTGCGGGATAGCCCAGGATCTGAGCATCCTCGTCGGAATGCCGGTGAGCAAGGCCCAAGCGATGGTCCCAGACCTGCAGGTGATGCCACATGATCCTGCTGCCAATACTGCCTTGCTGGTGCGGCCGGCGGCCCGGATTTTGCAGCGGGTCTCGCTCGTCGTAGCCGTCGACGCCTCCGACGGGCTGGTGATGTCTGGCGTCACACCTCGCGCGGCCATCGCCTTATTAAGCTGCTCGACCCTGAATCCCTGTTTGACGTGTTGGGATAATCTGTTGCACGTTGACTCTACAATCAATGAACGGGCGGGGCCTTCGCGGACTGTCTGATATGTCCGAACACGTGCGTCAAGCGCGTGATGTCCCACGATGTCCGTAAGCCGGACAACAACAGGAGAGCGGAATGAAAACTCTTGCTTCGATCACTGCACTTGCCTTGGGCGCTAGCCTGGCGGCGCCTGCCATGGCGCAAGACAACGCCGGAACGTGCGGCGATTTGTCGATCGCGCAGATGGGCTGGGCTTCGGCCGAGGTCATCACCGAGGTGGCGAAGTTCCTGCTGGAACAAGGCTATGACTGCACAGTGTCGCTTGTGAAGTCCGACACGATCCCTGCCATCACCTCTGTCGCGGAAAACGGTGAACCCGACATTGTTACCGACCTGTGGCTGAACTCGGCCGGCGAGGCCTACACTAAGCTGGAACAGGCCGGCACAATGGTTACGCTGACAGACGTGCTGAACCCCGGCGGGATCGAAGGCTGGTGGATCCCCACCTACCTGGCCGAGGCTCATCCTGAACTGACGACTATCGAAGGCGTGATGGCCAATCCCGGCCTGGTCGGAGGTCGCTTCAACAACTGCCCCGAGGGCTGGGGCTGTCGGGTCGTCAGCGACAACCTGGTCCGCGCCCTGAAGCTGGAAGAGGCGGGCATTGAGGTCTTCAATCACGGCTCCGGCGAAACTTTAGCCTCTTCGATGGGCTCGGCCGTCACCAGCGAGGAACCTTGGTTTGGTTACTATTGGGGGCCGACCGTTCCACTGGGTAAATACGACATGACCCGCGTCAAGTTGGGCGAATACGACGAGGCCAAGTTCTCGCCGCTGCAGAACCCCAACGCGCCCGATCCCCAGGTCTCGGATTTCCCGGAGGCGCCCAGCGTCACCGCCGTCACGGCGGCGCTGGTCGAGGACCAACCCGAGGTGGTCGAGTTCCTGCGCAAGATGACCTTCAAGACCGACGACATGAGTGCCCTTCTGGCCTGGCAGGACGAGAACAAGGCATCCGCCCAGGAGGTCGCGGTCCATTACCTGACCAACAACGCCGAAGAATGGCAGACCTGGCTGTCGGACGGCGCCAAGGAAAAGCTGTCGGCGCTGATCCAGCAGGACTGAGTGTCCGCAAATGCGCGGTATGTGGTCGGTGCCGCAACGGCATCGACCTTTACTTCAATGAATCATCCCGCAGCGGGAACAGACAGGGACGCAAGCGATGGCCAGCTACGACGGCGTATTCGATGCCTTGGGGCTCAGGGATTGGTGCGACGGCGGGGGCGAGGAAGGTGGCCCGATGTCGATGGCCGATCTTCTGGCCAAGGCTCAGGGCGGTGCATCGCAGGCGGGCGGGTCCTGGTGGGATCTGCCGCTGCCGTCGCTGAACAACCTGCATGAGGCTTGCGGGGCAATCTGGCAGACGCGCGACCTCACTCTGGGGCTGGAACGGGGGTTCCTGTCGGCACGCGACGCGCTGCGGGTCGTGCTTGATCCGCTGACCCAACCGCTCTCCTGGATGCTGCGCGAGACAATCTGGCTGATGACCGCAACGCCCTGGTTCATCATGCTTCCGGCCCTTTTGCTGCTGACCTGGTTTGTGTCGCGTTCCAAGGCTGTGGTGGCGTTGGTCGCGGTCTCGCTGGGGCTGCTGGCCTTCGTCGACCACTATACCGAGGCCATGCAGACCCTGGCGATCATCTTCGTTTGCGCCTTCATCTGCGTGCTGTTCGGCGTGCCCGTCGGCATCGCCATGTCGCGCAGCGACACCCTGCAGCGGATCGTGACGCCGATCTTGGACATGCTGCAGACGCTGCCTGCCTTCGTCTATCTGATCCCGCTGATCTTCCTGTTCAGCGTCACGGAACCCAAGCTCTATGGCATCGCGATCATCCTTTACGCTATCGTGCCGGTGATCCGGCTGACCGACCTGGGTATCCGGCTTGTCGACCGGGACGTGATCGAGGCCGCCGATGCCTTCGGGATGAGCCGCCGGCAGAAGCTGTTGGGTGTCCAGATCCCCCTGGCGCTGCCCAACATCATGGCGGGCGTGAACCAAACCATCATGATGAGCCTGGCCATGGTGGTGATCGCCTCGCTGGTCTCGGCGCCCGGCCTGGGGGTGCTGGTCCTACGCGGGATCCGCAATCTGGAACTGGGCGTGGGCCTCATCGCTGGCCTCGGGATCGTGCTGCTGGCGATCGTGCTGGATCGTGTCACCAAAGCGGCGCTGAACCGCATCGATACCAGCAAGTCCCAGCATTGAGGAGGAAAGGATGACGCGTCCCGTCAAGGTATCGATCCGTAACCTGTTCAAGGTCTTCGGGGAACGCCCAAGAGCTGCCCTGGCCGATGTTCTCGCCGGGATGGGCAAGGCTGACCTGCTCGCCAAACGCAACCACGTCCTCGGCCTCAACGATATCAATGTCGACATCCGCGAAGGCGAAATTACCGTCATCATGGGCCTTTCCGGGTCGGGCAAGTCCACTCTGATCCGCCACCTGAACCGCCTGATCGAGCCCACCGCGGGCGAGGTCCTTGTCGATGGCGAGAACATCCTGGCCTGGAACGAGGCGCGGCTGCGCGAGTTGCGGCGCAAGACCATGTCAATGGTTTTCCAGAAATTCGCCTTACTGCCGCATCGCACGGTGCTTGAAAACGCAGGAATGGCGCAGGCCACACAAGGCGTCCCCCGCCAGCGTTATCAGCCCGAGGCGCAGAAATGGCTCGAGCGGGTAGGTCTCGCGGGCTTCGGTGACCGCTATCCCCACCAGTTGTCCGGCGGGATGCAGCAGCGGGTGGGGATCGCGCGGGCGCTCACTTCGAATGCGGGGATCATGTTGATGGACGAGGCCTTCTCTGCGCTCGACCCGCTGATCCGCACCGACATGCAGGACCTGCTGATCGAGCTTCAGAGCGAGTTGCACAAGACCATCGTCTTCATCACCCATGACTTGGACGAGGCACTAAAACTCGCCGACCATCTGGTGATCCTGAAGGACGGCATGGTCGTCCAGCAGGGCGAACCCCAGCATATCCTGCTTAACCCGTCCGATCCCTATATCGAAGCCTTCATCGGCGACATCAATCGCGCCCGGGTGTTGCGCGTTCGGTCGGTCATGACCCAAGGAACGGCCGAGGATGTCGCTGGAGACGTCGATGCCGAGGCCACCCTGGAAAGTGTCATTGCCTTATCTGGGGGCGATGCTACCCAACGCTATCGCGTTACCCGCAGTGGGCAGTCGGTTGGTATCCTAGAAATGCCGACGCTAATCCGTGCCTTGGTGCCGCGTAGGTCAGCTTGAGAACGGGCCACCGTCGAAGACCTGAAGACGGAGTCAAAGCAGCCGCACCTTTTGATGGCTGTTCTTCATCTGCTACCCCCGCCCTTCCTTACCCGACCCCCTGACAGCAGTGGAGAAAAGGTTGCCACTGGACGGATCATCGGAACGCTTAGGCTGATGGAGCGGCGCCTCTTACAAGTCACCTTAACTTGACGTGACATGACCATGCGGTCGGCTTTTGATCGGCCGTAAGATTCATACCTGCGGCCATTCGGCTTTTCCGAGTGCCGTCCATACAAGCGAGGGTCTCGCCATGCCAGGCAACCGCAGCTTTCAGATCGGTTATTTGGGAATGCTGGCATTGATCGCCTGCTTTTCTGCATCGCATGTTGCCGCGCAAAGCGAGACTGATCTACCTACGGCAAAGGAAATCTGGCGCCATCTGCCCAGCCGGACTGCCGAACCGGCTCTCCAGCCCGCACCTGGTCCCGAGACCACATCAGCGGCGTCAACCTCACCTCGACAAGGCGCACCCGCCGCCGCACCTCGGCGAAGCGTCCCCAGGGCCATCGCAACCGGGCGGGCTCGGACGCTGGCTCAGGCGCGGGTCGTTATCCACTATCCCGAACGTGGCGGGTATGGACGATCTGAGGAGTTGGTCCGCCTCCTGCGTGCGTTAGGTGCCGGGGAGGTCGAGACCCGCCCAGTGCGCTATGCCGTCGAGCAGCAGAGCATCCGCTATTTCCACGCAGCCGACCGGGAGGTGTCAGGTGTCATTGGAGACCTGGTAGGCGGAGGCGGCCGGGCAACGGTGTCAGACTTCACCTTCTACCAGCCATCTCCCAGGGGCGGCACGGTTGAGGTTTGGTTACCGTTGCATCCTTCTGCGCATCAGTTCAGATGAATGGCTGCTCGAGTAACGTGGAATTCCCCATGACCTATGGCCCTTTATGCCCTGGGCCTGTGAATGGCCCAGCTGCAATTCTTGAATAGAGCGCTATCCGCCAGCGCGTCTAAGCAACCACGTCGTGGTTGGTGGCGGGCTTCCAGAATAACTCAGCCAGCGACTGGCTTTCCGGCATAGGTTTGCTCGCCGACGCGCACAACAATACGGCCATTGCCCAGATCGCGCTCAAACATACCCTGCACAGAGATATGTGTGCCTACCGCAATCGTCCTGATCATCGCTCATGCCTCCGATGTTTATCGCGCTGTAGTTGCATAGGCGTTGTCGCAAACACTCCGCGCTGGGGCGAGGCAAACGTTAACCTTAATGGTCAGAAGCGGCACGGGTGTGGTCGAGATGCAACACACTAGGGAAAAGGCTTCGCCGTTTGGAACCAGATCAGCCGTGGCCTTGTGCTTCAATGCGCCTGTCACTCCTGCGGGGCGGCGCCTCAGCTCCGGAAAGCTCATAGCATCACCTCCACCGTCAGTGGGCACTGCCGGTATCGAGTGGCCTAGCTGCCTGTGAACTATCGCGACCGCGCTGCCCGCCAACCGGCCGCCACAGCTTCGGCCTCGTCACAGAACCACCGCTCGCCCTGGGCTTCATCGATCTGGGTTCTTGCATAGGCCGAGGACCAGGGCGTGTGATAGATCCGCTCCCCCTTGGCTGAGATGTTGCCTTTAATGGGGCATCCCTCCGGAGCCTCGGCTACGGCACGCTCCCAGCGGGTCGCACGGTATTCCCAGGGCGCCTGTGCCGAGCCTTGCCAGATGCCGAGGCCTTGGCTGCGTGCTTCGGCCTCCACTTCGACATAGTCCTCTGAATACTCGCGGTAGGCCCACGCCAAGCCTAATGCCGCCATGTCGCGGCCCAAGTCAGTGTCGCCTGCGAAGCAGCGCCCGATGATCCGGCCGTAGGCATCCGTATCGAGAGGCTCGCATTGCAGCGTCTGGCCTTTGATCATCTCGGCCAAGGCTGCAGTTGCTGCGCTCCCACAGTCCCAAGGGCGCCCATTGCGCTGCTGACAGGTCTGGCCCTGCTCAGGAGCATCGACGCCGTGAAGGCGGACGGAGAGAGGCCCCAGCTTGATCGTGTCGCCGTCTATGACAGAGGCAGAACCTAATATTGTCGGGCCTTTGTTAATCTGGGCCGAAGAGGCGGCGGCTCCCGTCATGAAGCCCATCGCCAAATAGGTCAGCAGTCTGGCTGTCTTTCCCACTTTCTCTCTTCTCGCAACAGTAGCTGATTTCCAACTGGCCCCTGCGGCACCCAAGAAACGTAGATACTTGAACGCTGGGACATCCACCATCTCCTCGATTTCTGGTCAAGCAACGGAAACCGACGTGCAGAACCTTCAGTGCTGACTGGACAACCGTGCCAAAAAGCATGGCCCGGAACGCTTCGGCGCGATCCGGGCCATTTTGGTAATTTCGATATGGTGTGCTTCTATGATGTCACAAACGAGGACATCAAGCTTTGCGGTTGCGGCGGGCACGAAGGCCGCCCAAAGCGCCCATTCCGCCGATCAGCAGCAACGCCGATGCAGGCAGAGGAACAGGTGCGGGCGTTTGCTCGAGGGTGAAGGACGCACCAGTCGTGGTCTCCGTGCCGAAGCCTAGCGCAGTGGCATCGGCCAAGGTGTAGCTCAGCTTGTAGCCATCCGCGAAGTCAACGGTGCCTGATCCGGAGACCCATTTGAGGAAGCCACCGGAGATTTTTCCCGCAAGTGTCGCGAACCCTGCATAGCCCGATCCTCCTGCAGACGCATCCGAAGGAGAGGAGAAGTTCAAGTTCACGCTGACATCATACGCGCCAACACCGGTTGCCCATGGCTTGCTCAGCAGAACCTCCCAATTGAAGAGGTCGTCGAGGCTTGCGGATTGGCCAACAGTGTCCAAATCAAAGCTGCCGCCCGCGACTTCTCCAATCAGCTCGCAATCGGCGAAGGGGCAGAAGTCCTTCCCCGAAACGGTCACTTTGCCGGGATCAATGGTAAAGGTAGCGGCGGATGCAATGCTGATGCTAAGCGCGGTCGCGAGAGACGCAGCGGTGAGGTATTTACAGAAACTCATCTGGAAGCCTTCCGGAACAAAAAACGTTACGACAGCCCGGTTTATCTAGAATCAATGGTCGAGCTGGCTTTTGAGCAATATGACGGCGTTGTGATCAAGGATATCCTGTATCTTCTTGAGGACATTCTCCTCTGGATTGATCGCGACGGCAGACACCGCAATTAACCTCTCCGTCCCGGCACTGCGATTTTCGCGATTAGTCGGAGGAGCAGCATCGTGAAGGCGGCTGAAGTTGGCAGAGCGCAAACTAGGATCAATCCACTCGGCGAAGGTGGGACTTCCGTATTGTTGGAGAGCTTCGTTTGTAGGTCGCAGGGCGGGTCAGTTCCAGGCGCATGGCTTCAAGCTCTGCAATCTGACGTTCGATCCGCCAGAGGGTATCGGCTTTCTCTTCGTCTGACAGGTCGATCCGCCCGATGTTCGCGCGGCAGAGCATCAGCGTGGTTCCGGCTGCCGACAGGTGTGTTTGCAGGGTTTCATAGTTTGTTACGCGGTAGCTCATCGTTTTCCTTCCTCACTGTTTGTCATGGCTACAGCGGCATGGTTAAGAATTGGCTAACGATAGGTCCTGCACATACAAGGGTCAGACACGGTCTGAGGGAGGCGCGTCTTGGGCTGTGTCCAGTCTTGGCGCATCGAGTTAGCGTCGGATGGCGGCGCAGCAAAAAGCCCCCCTGTCGGGTGGGCTGTGGGCAGATCGGTGAAGTGGGATGGCGCCGCCGAGGGTTAACGCGCGCGCGGTGGGGCCTGCCGGTCCAGGGCCGACAAAAAGCTGATGATATGCTGCAGTTGAGGCTGTCCAGAACATGGAAAAAGCCCCGGCACGTAACAGTGCCGGGGAGGAACAATCTTGGTTCTTGGGGTAAAGATTGCAGGAGGAACATTAGCTTCTGGACTTTGTGCAGACAAGCGCATGAACAGGCCCGTCTTTTCTAGCGATGCCTCCTGCATCCATCTCAGAGCCCATCTTGACCTGAGAGCTGGCACCGGGCCTTGCGCATACGCTTGACCTGCCGGGCGCGGGCATGCCGCCCGACCTGAAGGGCTAGTCGCGGAGCAAGGAGCGCGTAGCTCCGGCGCAGATCGATCCCGGCTTCCTTCTCCAAGCCGACCAGCAACACGCGCGCCCGCTCGTAAAGCCGCGTGTCCGTCGGATGGGCGATGGTCTTTTCCATGACGTTCGTATCGACAGCCACCCGCTTCAGGTTCTTGTCGGTGACCGCACCAGAAGCCCGGCCTGCTTCGATCGTCTTGGTCAGCAGCCACTCCACGCCTTCTTCACCGTGCGCTTGCGCCAGAAGGTCAGGCATGACAGGTCAATCGGCAAGCGGTGCTGAAAGAACGTCTCGCCAGTGAAATGCTGGTAATACGGCTTCTCGACCCAAGGGGCGACAATTGCCTCGTCCGAGAGCTTGAAAGCGTGCTGGAGATACAAGGCCCGGCAACCAGGCGCTGCGACGTCAGTGGCCGACCCTGATGCGAGGGGAAGAAGGTTGCCCATTCACGTTCGAAGAAATCCCAGTTGATCAGTGCCGCGAGCTTCACCAGCTCATGGCGGGCATCGATCATGTCGACCAGTCGCGGAGGGAGCAGGTCATCCTGTTCAGGGTCGCGGGAAGCCGCATCGCCGTTGGGTGCGCGACAGCCAGCCTAATACTGGTCCGCCAACGGCCGGATCGGCCAAAAACGTTATGTTCATCACCTTGGAGGAAGAAAGCGGAGTGGCATCCGGCACCTGCACCTCGACGCGATTCGGGTGACGGGGCGCGATTTCCAGTAGTCCGAAGCTACTTTCAAACGGAGTTGTCCACTACAATGNATTCGGGTGACGGGGCGCGATTTCCAGTAGTCCGAAGCTACTTTCAAACGGAGTTGTCCACTACAATGCCC